>PLYK01000141.1 GCA_003151775.1 Geobacter sp.
GCGGAAGTACTCGAAGCCGGCGCGCATCCCCCCGGGCCGGGCGTAGGCCTTGGCATAGATACGGCGGTCCGCCTCGGGTACCGAGTGTTTCAGGTCGGCAGCGAAATCGTTCCAGAAGTGCTCGAAATAGGTGCGCTCTCGTCCCTTGACGAGCGCCAGCGGCACTTTGCCGTAGAAGTGGAAATGCCACAGGTCGCGCATCAGCCAGACGTCCTTCCAGTTGCCGATGCCCGGCAGAAAGGCATCCATCAGCACCACCCGCTCTGTCCCTTGAGGGAACTGCGCGGCATAGGCGTAGGCAACCATCAGACCGATGTCGTGGCCGACGATGCTCACCCTATCGAAGCCAAGCGAAGTGGTTAAATCGTGGATGTCCACGGCCATGTTCTTCTTGTCGTAGCCGGTCTCCGGCTTGGACGATCCGCCGGAGCCGCGGAGGTCGGGAGCGATGACGGTGTGATGCCAGGCGAGCGGTTGCATGAGGGGGAGCCACATATGACCCGTCTCGGTGTAGCCGTGCAGCAGGACCACCGGGCTCCCCTTGCCGCCGATGAGGTAATGCAGTCGAACCCCGTTGACCTCGGCGTAGCGTTCGTTAAAGCCTGTGGGAACCGATCCGGTCGCCGCCAGGACGGGGGAAGATGCAAGAATCATTGTGGCGACAAGTATTGCAATACCGGCGAGTAAGATACGGCTGGATGGTGTTGGCTGTCTGAACATGTGCTCTCCTTTTCATTCGAGGTGCTGGTCGCGCCGCGGTCCAAGACCTGATGCGCGATCCTAACAGCAAAATGGTCAAACCGCAGACTCTCGGAGAAGGTTCTCTATTTTCGCATCCAAGTCTCGAGCGACAGCAAGAGCTTCGGCGTTTCCATAGGGAGCCAGAAGACTCGCCATCTTGTCATACGACAAATGCACACCGTCTGGCCGCTCATCCACCAGAATCGTAACCGGAGCATAGGACCCGGCGTCGGGAACGTGCTTTGCCATTTCTTTCATGATGAGCGGATTGCCGATCACAAAGCGCACTATTTTCGGCCTGTCGAGCCCAGTCTCCTTTCGCAGAATCGCGCCGAGATCGAATTCAATAAACAGCATCAGCCCCGTTCTGCCGAGGCCCCTATGTACAGCACTTTCCAGTTCTGCGAAGCTCCGTGCGCCGTTGGTCGCCTTCATGAACTCGCCCATATCAGGATGCCCAACGGCCGCTTTGAGAGCCGCCACAACTACCTCGAACGGCTTGGAAGATGTCATGCTGAACCGTTCAATCTCGACCTTTCGAATCGTCATGACGTGTCCCTCCGGTTTGCTCACCATGTGCTCATTAGCTCCCGCGCCGAATGAGGTAACGTGACATCGTATCGACCAGCCCCCCGGACCTGACAAGCATATGAATCCGCTTGGCCTTTTGCGCCAGAAAGACGGCCGCTTGGCGCTGTCTCCCTGTTCAACCAGCACCTCTCCACGCTGCATCACTCGCGTGCTACCGTGCACTGCAATACGAAGAATCTGAGCTGAAGTTAATATTGGGAATATCTGCTCAGCACGAGAGCTGGTCAGCGGCAGTGAATCTGGTGACTCGCTCATAGTGGGCCTCCGCTGCGAATTCTCCTAGGGAGTAACCGCAAAAATGTAATTTTATGGGATCTATGATTGTGTCCCGCAGGATGCGGTCGATCTCCTTCCTGTCGTCCTCCGTAACACTCCATCCCATCACTTCGCCTGCACCCTCCACCTGCTGCGGATGGCGCGCACCCCAAAGGGCAATATCGGACCCCTGGTCGAGAATCCGGCGCACCTGTTGAAGTATCAGACGACCATAGATGATCGATAGTCTCTACAATGAACGTAAGATTTGATAATTCATGGGGACGTTATGGCCCCAAGCCATTGTGGATTGTGATAAGTCCCGTCGAAATCATGACTTGTTTTGTAGCGTTCATACTCACCAGCCTGCGCAGCCTTGGCAGTCCTCGCCAGAAGTGCTGCAATCTGCTCTTCACGCGGAGGCCGGAAACCGTATGCAGCTCCTAGGGCCTGCTGCAGGATAGGGAGCGAATCACACCCGGTGATAACCACGCTGGTCGGCAGACTCATGGCGTAATGGAGGCATTCTACCGGGCTTGCGGTCTTGCTCTTAAGAATAATACGATCACCCATAGACTTCATCCCCAGGACGCCGATGTTGTGCTTAAGAAGCACCGGCAGGACTCTTTTCTCGAAACTGTCGTAGTGGGCATCCATGACATTGAGGGGCATCTGTACGGCGTCGAAGGTAAAGTTATGGCTGAAGGCGGTTTCCAGCATCTGCAGGTGTATGGCGGGACTTTTGTGGCCTGTAAAACCGATATAACGGATTTTGCCGGCTTGTTTCGCTGCCAGCACGGCTTCCATGCCGCCGCCTGCCCCGAAAATTCTTGCCGGATCGGTCACGCGAATGACCTCATGAAACTGCAGCAGATCTATGTGGTCCGTCTGCAGCCGTCGCAGCGATTCATCGAGCTGCCGCGCTGCCGTCAGTTTGTCCCGACCATCGATTTTCGTCATCAGAAAGACTTTCTGCCGGTAACCGTCACGGAGCGCCTTCCCCATCCGGATCTCGCTCTCGCCGCCGTTGTAATCCCAACAGTTGTCCATAAAGTTTATGCCGTTCTCGATGGCGGTCCGGATGATCCGGATGCTCTCATTTTCATCCTCTTGCTTGCCGAGGTGGTAACCACCAAGCCCGATAAGCGATACTTTCTCACCCGTGCGCCCGAGCGTGCGGTAGGGCATCTGCTGTTTTGCCACAGCGGCAAACAAGCCTTTCGGGACACATGAGAGGACCGTCAGTGCAGTCGCTGCTGCAAGCAGTTCCCGGCGGGTCATGATTATCTCTTTTCCCATGGCTGCTCCTTTTTACGACTGAATAGATTTCTCTTTCCCTCTGGGGGAATGGTTTTGCGCATCTTTCGTCATTTCCTTATCACGCGGCTGACGGCGGCGAAGTCGGAATCGCCCAGCCCACGTGATAATGCTTCTTTGAACAGCTCGTTTACCGTTGCGGTGGTGAAGAGCGGTTGACCAACCTGGTCTACCAGGCGGAGAGCCAGACGCAAGTCTTTCTGCATGTGCTTAAGAGGAAAGGCTGCAGGAAAACTATCGTTCTCGGCGACCATGGCGCCTTTCAGCCGGAACATCGGGTTTGAAAGAGCTCCGGCATCCAGCACTTCGAGAAATTGCGAAAGGTCCAGTCCGCTTGCCGAGGCAAGAGCAATGCCCTCCGCGAACGCGGCCATCATGACCCCCATCACCAGGTTGTTGGCCAGCTTCATCCGGGTCCCATTTCCCACATCGCCCAGGAAGAGTATCTTTTTGCCCATTTTCTCCAATGCTGGGAGAGACCGGTCATACAGTTCGCGGTCGCCGGCTGCCATGATGGTCAGCAGACCATCTTCGGCAGGTTTGCGGCTTCCCGCTACCGGAGCTTCCAGGAAAACAGCGCCTCTCTCTCTCGCAAGACGGGCTGATTCCCTTGAGGTCTCGACGTCTATGGTGGACATGTCCACATAGCCCTTACCCGGTTTCAAACCAGCAACTATGCCGTCGGCGCCGTCGCGCACCGATTCGACTGCTGCGGGGGTCGCCATCATCGCGAATACGATATCTGAAACTTCCGAAGTCTCGCGCGGGGAAGAGGCGATATTGGCTCCTAACGCTGCAAGCGGGACACATTTGTCTGGCGTTCGATTCCAGACGGTTACTTCAAACCCGGCCTTTACCAAATTCGCAGCCAGTGCGCTCCCCATAATTCCCAAACCCACAAATCCTAGTTTCATGTGTTCCCTCTTTTCCAAGTCGGTTTTTAACGAAATTACCTGCAATATCTCAAGTTCGATTACGGCCCGGACGTACAACTCCTTCACGTGCCTGAACCGTAACTCGACTGGGTCGGCCCCAGCCACGATCGCCAGTTCGTCTACGAACGAAAGTATAAGTCGTGTGGAGGAGGTGTCAACGGCATTCATTCCGGCAACATCAGTCCGAATTCCGCTAATTCCTTCTGTGTCGCATCATGCCCGGTATGGACGATGCCGTTGATCCCCAGACCTCGTGCCACATCCACGAACATGGGGCGGTCATCGATGTACACTACCTCCGCCGCCTCCACTTGGGCGATGTCGAGGGCGATCCGGTAGATGTCCGCATCGGGCTTGCGGTAGTGGACAAAGCTTGAGGATATGAAAAAATCAATGAACCTGCCGAGCCCGAACGTCCTGATCCGGTACTCGTTCAACTCGCGCCCCTCGTTGCTAACCACCGCCACCTTCAGCCCGTGATGTGCTTTGAGACGGCAAATAAACTCAATCATCTCCGGGAAGGGGCGGGACTGCGCAAACATGAACGTCCGGAAATGATCCCGCGTATAGGGGCGCTCCTCGTAGAACACTGTACGGTCCAGGTATTCGTCCAGGGAAAGCTTACCCTCTTCGTAGGTGTCAAAGGTGAGGTGGTGCCGCTCGTCCATCTCTTCGTAATCGAGACCGAAAGTCTCCCCTGCCAATCGCCTGGCCTTGCTGTCCCATCCGTTGGTGAGCAGGACTCCGCCGATATCAATGAAAAGAGTCGTGATTGGTTTCATGTCTTAATTACCTCACCTTCAATGTCGGTGCTACAGCTTACCCTCAACAGCGGTGAGTTTTTCCCGCAATCAACCCTCCTTGCCCTGCGCCATGGGTTCAGAACGCAAAGCAGTCGCAGCCGGGTCCCCGGAACCGGGACTCCTGCGGCGACCAGACCGGTCGGCGGCTCCGGCAGGCGCATCCCTTATGAATTACAGAGTCAGCTGCCGTACTGCCGCGGTGGTAGCCGCCATAACTGGCGACCGGCGACCAGTCGGGACTCACCGGCGGCATAGGGGGCGCCAGGGGAGCGAAATCGCCGCTGCCATAGACAATTTTTCCCCCCATGAGGGTCAGCACCGCCTCGATCCCCTTGATCTCTTCTTCGGGAACAGTGAAGTAATCTGCCGACAGCACCGCAAGATCGGCAAACTGCCCCACCGAAACCCCTCCTTTCTTCCCCTCGTCGCCGGAGAACCAGGAACTCCCCTCGGTATAGAGCCTGAGCGCGGCGGTCCGGTCGAGGCGGTTCTTCTCGTCGTACAGCGGCAGGCCTCCCACGGTCCTGCCGCTCACGAGCCAGTAGAGGGAGACCCAGGGGTTGTAGCTCGAAACCCTCGTGGCATCCGTCCCGGCGCCGACCGGGATCCCCAGCTCCAGCATCCGGGAAATGGGCGGGGTCCGCTTTGCCGCCTCGGCCCCATAGCGGGCCACGAAGTATTCTCCCTGGAACGCCATCCGGTCCTGGATGGCAATCCCGCCGCCGAGGCGCTTCACCCGCTCCATGTTTTTCTCCGAGATGGTCTCGGCATGGTCGAAAAACCAGCGCAGCCCCTGGAACGGGACTTCCCGGTCGACCGCCTCGAAGATGTCGAGAAAGCGGGAGATCGACTCGTCGTAAGTGGCGTGCAGGCGGAACGGCCAGCGCTTCGCCGCCAGCAGGCCGACCACCTTCTTCAGCTCCTCCTCCATCGCCGGCTGGAGGTCGGGGCGCGGTTCCAGGAAATCCTCGAAGTCGGCGGCGGAGAAGACCAGCATTTCGCCGGCGCCGTTCACTTTGTAGACATCGCTCCCCTTCCCCGGTTCGGTCATGCCGATCCAGCGGGCAAAGTCGTCGTATTCCTCTTTCGGCTTCTGGGTAAAGAGGTTGTAGGCGATCCGCAGGGTCAACTCATCTTTTTCTGCCAGCTGCTCGACAACCCGGTAATCATCGGGGTAGTTCTGGAAACCGCCCCCTGCGTCGATGCAGCTGGTGATCCCGAGCCGGTTCAGCTCACGCATGAAGTGGCGGGTCGAGTTGACCTGGTCTTCGAAACCGAGCTTCGGTCCCCCGGCCAGACTGGCATAGAGGATCAGGGCGTTCGGCTTGGCGATGAGGAGCCCGGTCGGATTGCCCGCCTTGTCCCGCTGGATCTGTCCGCCCGGGGGATCGGGTGTTTCCCTTGTATAGCCGAGAGCGTTCAGCCCTGCCCTGTTGACGATGGCCCGGTCATACAGGTGCAGCACGAACACCGGCGTATCGGGTGAGGCGGCATTGATCTCTTCCAGCGTCGGCAGCCGCCGTTCGGCAAACTGAAATTCCGTCCAGCCGCCGATCACCCGCACCCATTGGGGAGGTGGCGTGCGACGAGCCTGTTCACGGAGCATCTCCAGCGCCAATGCCAATGATGGTACTCCGTCCCAACGCAGCTCCATGTTGAAGTTGAGCCCTCCCCGGATGACGTGGATGTGGGAATCGTTGAGGCCGGGGATGACGGTTCGGCCCTTGAGGTCAATCCGCACCGTTTTGTCATCGGCGCTGGTGAGCAGTTCTTCACCGCCTGTGGCAGTAATCCGACCAGCGGTCATGGCCACGGCCGAGACCAGAGGACGTTTGTCATCAAGGGTGCCAATGGCTCCATTATGTAGGATCAATTCAGGAGTTTTCATGTCTTTACCCCTTTATGAGCGGTCTTTCAGCCAGGGTCTGAGAATTCGTACGAGGCCCGGCATGACCGCCCATGTGAGAATAATTACGATGCCGCTTTCTTCAGCGAGTTCTGCCATGACTTCAGTGTCCAGCGGCTCCAATTCTACTTGCCGGAGCGCCATGCACCATAGTGTAGGCATACTCAACACCCTGGCCGTAGGCGCCGCAGTGTTCCTTGACCGCTGCCATTACGTCATTATAGGTATCCTTACGTGCCCAGTCACGTTGGTACTCCAACAAGACCTGGATTGTGGTCATGGGCGCCGCACCTGCCTGTTCGATGCGACGCATGGCGGCATTGTGGGCAGTCAAGCTTGTTCCTCCCGATGCATCTTCCACTGCGTACACTTCAAAGCCTGCTTTCATTGCTTCCAAAGCGGGGAACGCCAGACAGACTTCGGTCCAGAGGGCAGCCATGATCAGTTTCTTTCTGCCGGTGGCCTTCACGGCAGCGACAAATTTCTCATCTTCCCATGAGTTCATTGAACTGCGCTCGATTGGCTCCTGGTCGGGGAAGATGTCAAGGAGCTGGGGCCACATGTTGCCCGAGAAGCTTTTTGTCTCAACAGTGGTAAGAATTGTTGGGACCTTGAATATCTTGGCCGACTTGGCAAGCAGGATAACGTTGTTAAAAAGCGCTTGTCGGTCAATGTTGGCGACTCCGAAGGTCATTTGCGGCTGGAAGTCGATAAAGATGACCGCGCTGTTGGCTGGATTTAGCAATTCTGTTTTCATGGTGCTTCTCCTTTCGGACGCATATTATCTTCTATTCAACTATAGTTCCGTTTGATGTTGATGCAACAAAGTAATTTCCTTTAAGGGTTCTATGAGAGTGGTCAAATTCAGTCATCAGTTGGACCGCCGCCAATTCCTTGGCCTTGGACTCGATATCCACCGTCATTGTATGTCCAGGATACTGACTGACGTGATTCTCAAAAACTGCATAGAGAACAAAAATGAAATAAGGAATGACATTTCGACACCAGAGATTCATTTAGGGTACAAATGGTATAAAAAAACATAAAAAAGACGTGTCATGTCGCGCAACTAATTGATTTTATATGGTTATATGGAGAGGTTATGCACATCTGACCTTCGGGCTGCAACAAAGAGGACCTAAACGGAAAAAAGGATTCGGTAAGTTACCGAATCCCTTAGTTTGTTTGGTTGCGGGGACAGGATTTGAACCTGTGACCNNGACCTTCGGGTTATGAGGGGTCACAGGCGTCAAATTTAACCGTAACAAAAACAACATCTTGCTGTCATTTTGATGGCTTACCTAAAAAACATGCTATACCATGTTTGCCATATTTACCATCTTTTTTGTTTTTTAGGGTACAAATTAGGGTACAGATTTTTCTATTGGGACACGGGATTCGAAGCCATTTTTAATTGAATAGTTTGCGGCGGGATGATTCATTTTTGCACAATAGTGGCTATTCAACCGTCCTATTCATGTTTGTCCAATCGTGCAGTAATTTCCTTCACTGCCAGTTCGCGTTCACGAGCACGCCCGTCCCGGATAGCATCCACCAGGGTGAGTAGTTCATACAGTTCGTTATCCCGTTGGGCAGCTTTAGGGACCTAACGGTAGAGTGGGGAGAATTCGTAACCCCGGACGTTTCCTTCAGGGTCAGGCCACACCGGAGGCGGTCCGTCGGTCGGGATCAAGTCGCTATTCAACGGCGGGCCAGCATAACTTGTGGGCATGCCTCTGGTGAGGGAGCCTCTTTCCGGAGGGAAGGAATATTTCACCCCATGGACCAGGAATTCCAGAAGAGACTTCAGGATCGGAACTTTCCGCTGAGAATCGAATAGCCGGGCCGCAGTCACCCGGCCTATGCCGCTATGGACCTCAGACGGGCTCATGGCAAGTTCATTGGCAAGGGAACTGAACGACCATTGCCGGTCGCCGATGGTGACAAGTTTGAGAAGAATGACTATGTCTTGTGGCTTTAGATTCATGCAGCATATCTTATTCGCGAATCGCGAATCGCGAATAGTGCAGGCATTACTTTTAATTTTTTTTGACGTCCAAGGGTAAACGGGGCCACAGGTTAAATGTGGCCGTCTCTAGCTTGTTGTGAAAAAAAGTGGGGGAGACGCCTGGGAACGGAGGCAGGTCTTAACGGGTGAATATTGGCAGGCTTGAATTTATGTCTGCTGGTCGGGATACACACATAAACTGCAAACTTAGTGAGGGGAGTAAGGAACATACCGGTTCACGAAGACAGGCTTTCGCTCGGCTGTTGCCATGGCAATCATTCCCTTCAGCAGGTTGCTGCGACAAAAGGAACGGGCAAACCTTTTTACCAGTGATTCACATTCGATCCACAAACCAAATGCCACTATCACGATTCCACACAATGTAATGGGTTCCATATTATCCCTCCTGAATTTTTCGCCTACAGTTGCCGAAAAACACCAATCACCTTGCCGACAATGTTAACTTCGCCATCCTCTGGGTGAATTATGATCGGCTCCATGTCAGGGTTTTCCGGTTGCAGCCGTATGTAACCAGACTCCCGAAAGAACCGCTTGACGGTCGCGTCGCCATCGACCATGGCGACCACGATCTCCCGGTTGTCGGCATTCTTTTGCGGGCGTACCAAGACCAGGTCACCGTCAAAGATACCGGCAGTGATCATGGACTCGCCGCTGATTCTCAAAAAAAAACATCCATCTCCCCTAACTGCCACCTGATCAACTGAAAAGTATCCCTGTATGTCCTCGATAGCCGTGGAGAGTTGTCCAGCTCGAACGGTGCCAACGATAGGAAGGGACACGTTTCGGCTATGAGGCGTCGTCAATGTGATCCCTCGGTTCACGTTTTCCCGTTTAATATAACCCTTGCGCTCCAGCGCATCCAGGTGCCTCATAACGGGCAGTGTGCCAGACACATTCAGGTGCTTGGCGATATCCCGTTGGCTGGGAGGGAAGCCTTTGCAGTCAGAATACGACACGATGAACTGGAACACCTGGCGTTGGCGTTGAGTTAGTTCTTTTGGGGGTTTTGAAGTATACGTAGTCATATGACTACGTATACCGAATTTGGCTGGTGCTGTCAAGAATAGAATGCAGGTTAGATGGGATTTCGATATCCAATGTGCTGTGAAGTAGGAACAAATTACGATGTGATTAACGGGTTCGGGGTATAGGGTGGGACAAGAGCAAACTGGTGGCCAAATGGTACGATTAACTTTCAAGGGAGGTTGAGTGTATGGCGATGCCACAAAGTGACAACTTCGACATGCTTTCTCGCCGGTTTTTGCGTGTCATTAGGAGAGTGATTCAAAACGGGGACTGAGCATATCTGTATTATCACTCACGAATTTGTTGAAATTACGCCACCAAGTTCCTTCATTTTCATCATTTTGACACAAATATTTTTTTGATCGAGGTGCTGACGGGGCTCGGGCTGGCAAGGTGGGGTAGTGGAGCGGAACAAAAAAGGGACCTGCATTTCTGCAAGTCCCTTAGAATTGTTTGGTTGCGGGGACAGGATTTGAACCTGTGACCNNCCTTCGGGTTATGAGCCCGACGAGCTACCAGACTGCTCCACCCCGCGACAACTGGAGAATCCTATTTATAGCCGAAACCGATGATGCTGTCAATATAAAAAGCGACCGATGCCGGGAAATTAGGGCAGGGCCTCAATCCTTGTCCGGGATGACGATGGCGCCCTTGCCGAGCTTGCTGCACAACTCCTTGGCGGCGTCCTGTTCCAGTCTTTTGCCGACGCGCACGCGGTACCAGGTCCCCTTGTCACCCTGATTGGACTCGGAAACGTTGACGTTGTATCCCTTGCCCGCCAGCTTGCTCCGCACAGTCTCTGCCTCGGATTTCAGGCTGTAGGATGCAACCTGCACCGTGAAGCCGCCAGACGAATCCTGCCGGGCCGTTTTCTCGCCTGCTGCCTGGGCCTTCTCTTTGCCCGGATTTGCCGCGTCGCTGCCCTGCTGGGACTGTCTGGCCACATTCGACGGTATGGTGGCCTGGAGCGGCTGTTTGCCCTTTTCTTCCTTGGCATTGATGCCGCTTCCCATGACGTTGTTCTTCTGCCCGCTGGGGAGCGTCTTGTAGAAGCTGAGCGGAGGTTCGGGCATGGTCTGGCCGTTGGGCGGCGCGGCGTCGGCCTGCTGCTGCGTCTGGGAAGGCGCCGGGGCGACCGGTTGGGGCGGAGGTACGCGCTTGACCGGGACGCTCTCCTGGCGCGGCGAGCTTTCCAGGCTGGTCTGTTCCATGGCGGCCTGGAACGACTTTTTAGCGGCTCGCTGAGAGAAGAACCAGCCGGTGCCGAAACCGGCGGCAAAGGTGGCCAGGCCGGTGACGATGATGATGATCGTGAGCCGTCCCGCCGGCTCCTTGCGGGGACGGCTGCTGCCCAGGGGGGCGACGTACGACTTCTTTGGTTCGCTGTAATCGATCCTCATGGGAGACTCCGCTACATCCGTTCGGGTGCTGATATTCCCAGGACCGACAGGGCGTTCTTCAGGGTCTGGGCGGTGCGTTTGAGCAGGTAGAGGCGCGCAGAAGTCAAGGCGGTGTCTTCGGTGATGACCCGGTTCTTGTTGTAGAAGCTGTGAAAGCAGCCCGCCAGTTCGGTCAGGTAGTAGGTGAGGCGGTGCGGCTCGAAATGAATGGCGCAGTCGTCGATGGTGTCCGGCAGGGCGCACAGAAGCTTCATGAGCTGCAACTCCTCCGGGGTGGAGAGGAGCGCAAGCGCCTCAGGCGCAGGCTGCCGGGGCGCCGTGAACCCCTTTTCCGCCGCATTCTCGAAGATGCTGCAAATGCGGGCATGGGCATACTGGACGTAATAGACCGGGTTCTCGTTGGTCTGCTGCTTGGCCAGGTCGATATCGAAGACAAGTTGGGCGTCGGGCCGGCGCATCAGGAAGAAGAAACGGGTGGCGTCGCGCCCCACCTCGTCGATCAGGTCCCGCAGGGTGACATAGCTGCCGGCCCGCTTGGAGATCTTGACCTCTTCGCCGCCGCGCATGACGGTCACCATCTGGTGCAGCACATATTCCGGCCACCCCTGGGGGATGCCCAGGTCAAGCGCCTGCAGGCCGGCCCGCACCCTGGTGATGGTACTGTGGTGGTCGGCCCCCTGTTCGTTGATGACGCGGGTGAAGCCGCGCTCCCATTTGTCCAGGTGATAGGCCACGTCCGGGACAAAGTAGGTGTAGCCGCCGTCCCCCTTGCGCATCACCCGGTCCTTGTCGTCGCCGAAGTCGGTGGTGCGCAACCAGAGCGCGCCGTCCTGCTCGTAGGCGTGCTTGTTGGCGATCAGCCGCTGCACCACAGCCTCCACGCTGCCCTTGGCATACAGGGCCGATTCCAGGGAATAGACGTCGAACGCCACGTCGAAGGCAGCCAGGTCCAGGTCCTGTTCCCGTCGCAGGTAGGCCACGGCAAAGCTCGTGATCGCATCCAGGTTCCGGGGGTCGCCAGAGGCTTTGGTGTGCTGGTCGCTGGCCTCCACGGTCTCCCGTGCCAGATAGGCGTTGGCCACGTCCTTGATGTATTCACCCTGGTAACCGTCGGCGGGCCAGCGGGGGTCGTCCGGTTCGATGCCGAGGCAGCGCGCCTGGACGGAGAGCGCCAGGTTGCTGATCTGCTGGCCGGCGTCGTTGTAGTAGAATTCGCGTGTCACTGCCCAGCCGGCAGCCGCCAGGATGCGGCAGAGGGTGTCGCCGATAGCGGCCCCGCGGCCGTGCCCGATGTGCAGCGGCCCGGTGGGATTGGCGCTGACAAATTCGATCTGCAGCTTCTGCCCGGCGCCTTTTGTGGTGCGGCCGAAGGCCGCGCCCAGGGCCTCGATCTCCAGGAGGGCAGACTGCCAGGCGGCCGGGGCGATGAACAGGTTGATGAAGCCGGGTCCGGCGATCTCGGTTTTGCAGAGAATGCCCTTGCCGTCGCCCAGGCGCCTGATGATGATCTCGGCCACCTGGCGCGGCGCCTTGCGCTCACCCTTGGCCATCTGCATGGCGATATTGCAGGAGAAATCCCCGTGGTCCGGGTTGTCCGGCGTTCCGATGATGACGGCGGGGAAGGGGGACGAGAGGAGTTCTTCATCTGCGGCAGCGCTCTGCAGGGCGGTTTCGACAAGTGAGGCAATTCGGTTTCGCATCATGTTCGGGGTGTTTCCTTAGGAGGCTAGCAATAATAAGTTGAACAAAATTGCGCTCATATTTTGGTCAGATTTGGCTGTAGCGATTGAACAAAACCGCAGGCGAGCAGGGCTACGTCGAGGATTTTGTGATTGAGCTGCGGTCAAAGATGGCCGGAAGATGAGATGCAAGATGTTCATCTTATTGTTGCTAGCCTCCTTAATGTCAGCCTGTTATTTCGGTTCTTCGCCGCAACCCCGGATCAGGGTTGTTTCTTTTCCTGGGGGAACAGGTAGATCACCTCGTTGGTGCGCACAAACCCGAAATCCTTGCGGGCGATGCTTTCCAGGTAGCGGCGGTCGGACTTGAGGGCCATGATTTCCCGCTTCAGTTTTTCGTTGTCGAGCCTGGTGCTGCTCAGCCTCTCCTCGACGCCGAAGATGTCCTGGCGAAGTTCATAGATGCGCAAGAGTCCCTTGTCGCCGAACACGGTAAAGAAAAGGATGAATGCCAGGCATCCGGCCGGCAAGAGATACATCCTTTTCTGAAAGGGGAGATTCACGTGGTCATCCTTTGCCGATCTGAGCGGCAAAATACTCGGCCGTCTTTGCCAGTCCCGCTTCCAGCGCGATCAGGGGTTGCCACAAAAGCCGCTCCCCAGCTAAGGATATATCCGGCCGGCGCTGCTTGGGGTCGTCCTGGGGCAGGGGCTTGAAGATCACCTTTGATCTCGATCCCGTAATTGTAATGATTTTTTCGGCAAACTCAAGGATTGTGTTTTCAACCGGGTTTCCCAGGTTGACCGGACCGATGAAGTCATCGCACTCCATCATGCGGCACATCCCCTCCACCAGGTCGGTGACAAAGCAGAACGAGCGGGTTTGGGAGCCGTCGCCGTAGACCGTGATGTCCTCGTTGCGTAGCGCCTGGAGGATGAAGTTGGACACCACGCGGCCGTCGTTTTGGGCCATCCTGGGGCCATAGGTGTTGAAGATGCGGATGATGCGGATGTCCACCTTGTTCTGGCGGTGGTAGTCCATCATCAGGGTTTCGGCCACCCGCTTTCCCTCATCGTAGCAGCTGCGGATGCCGATCGGGTTGACATTGCCCCAGTAGGTCTCGGTTTGGGGGTGCACCTGGGGGTCGCCGTAGACCTCCGACGTGGACGCCTGGAGGATGCGGGCCTTGACCCGCTTAGCCATCCCCAGCATGTTGATGGCGCCCATGACGCTTGTCTTGACGGTCTTGACCGGGTTGTACTGGTAGTGCACCGGCGAGGCCGGGCAGGCCAGGTTGTAGATGCGGTCCACCTCCAACAGGATCGGCTCGACGATGTCGTGGCGCACCAGTTCGAAGCGGTGGTCGTCCATCAGGTGGATGATGTTGTCCTTGCTGCCGGTGAAGAGGTTGTCCAGGCAGATGACGTCGTGCCCTTCACCCAGGAGCCGCTCACAGAGGTGCGACCCGATGAACCCGGCGCCGCCGGTGACCAGTATTCGCATTATTTCACCTCTCCGCAGACCCCGCCGCCGCAGCGTCCCAGGGGGATATAGCTGAATCCGGCGGCCATCATGCGGTCCGGTTTGTAGAGATTGCGGCCGTCGACGACGAGCGGGTTTTTCAGGGCGGCCTTGATGCGGTCGAAGTCCGGGTTGCGGTACTCGCTCCAGTCGGTGATGATGGCCAGAGCATCGGCGTTTTCCAGGATCGCATACTGGTTCGTGTTGTATTCGATCCGGTCGCCGAAGATCTTTTGGGCCTCCTTGAGCGCTTCCGGATCATGGGCGCGCACGGTGGCGCCGGCCGCCAGCAGACGTTCGATAACGGTAATTGCGGGCGCCTCCCGCATGTCGTCGGTGCGCGGCTTGAAAGAAAGCCCCCAGCAGGCCACGGTGCGTCCGGTGAGCGGCCGCTCCTCGTCCGGGGAGCCCAGCGCCCTGATGAGCTTGTGGGCCAGGACCTCCTTCTGGCGCTCGTTGACGTCCTCCACGGCCTTGAGCAGCAGAAAATCGTAGCCGCATTCCTCGGCGGTCCTGATCAGAGCCTTTACATCCTTGGGAAAGCAGGAGCCGCCGTAGCCGGGACCCGGGAAGAGGAAATCGTAGCCGATGCGGGAATCGGAGCCGATCCCCTCGCGCACGGCGGCCACGTCGGCCCCCATGCAATCGCACAGGTTGGCGATCTGGTTCATGAAGGAGATGCGGGTGGCCAGCATGGCGTTGGCGGCGTACTTGGTCATCTCGGCGCTGCGGATATCCATGACGATCATGCGGTTCTGCTTGCGCATGAAGGGGTCGTAGAGCTCCTTCATGATCTCTGCGGTGCGGACGTTGTCGGTGCCGATCACCACCCGGTCCGGTTTCATGAAGTCGTCGATGGCCGCCCCCTCCTTGAGGAATTCGGGGTTGGAGACCACGTCGAACTCGAAAGCCGCGCCGCGTGATGCCAATTCGTCCCTGACTGCTTCGCGGACCTTGTCGGCCGTGCCGACCGGGACGGTGGACTTGTCCACGATGATCTTGAAGCCGTTCATGGCGCGGCCGATATCCCGGGCCACCCCCAGGACGTATTTCAGGTCGGCCGAACCGTCCTCGCCCGGAGGGGTGCCCACGGCGATAAAACAGACCAGTGCAGCCTGCACCGCTTCGGCCATTTCGGTGGTAAAGGAGAGCCGTCCCTCGGCATGGTTGCGCAGCACCATCTCCTTCAGGCCCGGCTCATAGATCGGGATGATGCCCTCTTTGAGCCCCTCTATCCTGGCTTTGTCCACATCAACGGCGATGACGCTGTTGCCGCTCTCGGCGAAACAGGCCGCAGCCACCAGGCCTACATAACCGGCGCCAAAAATACAGATCTTCATTCAAACACTCCATAAAGTCAGGGTAATTGGTCTTCTATAGCACATCATCCACCCGTAATTCCAGCACAATCAGCACTCTTTCCCGCCATTTCGCACCCGCAGGGCCTCGGCATAGGCCGTATTTTTGGGGACGCCCGTCATCTCGGCAGCCTTTTTGGCGGCGTCCTTCACCGTCAACCCCTCGTCGTGCAGCAGGCGCCCAAGCAGTTCGGGCAGCGGCGGGGCATCCTCCTGCGCCGCTTCACCCGGCGCCACCAGTATGACCACCTCGCCCCGCACCTTGCCTTGGGCAACCGTTGACAACACATCAGTGACCGTGCCCCGGATGAACTCTTCGTAAATCTTGGTCAGTTCGCGCGCCACCACGACCTGCCGCTCTCCCATCACCTCCCTGATATCCCGCAGGGTCTCCTCCAGCCGGTGGGGGGCCTCGTAGAACAAAAGCGTTCCCGGCAGATGGTCCATTGCATTCAGAAACGCGCGACGCTTGCCCTGGCGGGCGGGCGGAAAGCCGGCAAAGGTGAAGGTGTCGCTGGGGAGGCCGGAGGCGGAGAGGGCGGTTACGGCGGCGCAGGGGCCGGGTATGGGGATGACCGCGATCCCCTCGGCCACGGCCGCGCGCACCAGGTTGAAACCGGGGTCGGAGATGCAGGGGGTGCCGGCGTCCGAGATCAGGGCAACGCTCTTTTCCCGGCGCAGCGCCTGGAGGATGCGTTCCCCCTTGAATTGCTGGTTGTGGTCGAAATAGGAGGTGAGCGGTTTTGAGATGCCGAAATGGTTGAGAAGCTTGAGGGAGTGGCGGGTGTCCTCGGCGGCGATCAGGTCAACCTCCCCCAGGATACGGACTGCCCGGAAGGTCGTGTCCTCCAGGTTGCCGATGGGTGTAGCCAGGATGTAGAGGGTGCCCGGCATCTACTTCAGGCTGGAGATATAACCGCGGATGCCCTCCATGATGCCTTCCGCGGTCTGGTCCTGGTAGGCGGGGTCCGTGAGGCGGGCCTCTTCCTGTGGGTTGCTGACAAAGGCGGTCTCCACCAGGATGCTGGGCATGGTGGCGCCAACCAGGACATAGAAGGGGCCCTGCTTGACCCCCAGGTTCCTGACGTCGGCGTGGCTGCCGCGGATCCTGCCGTGCAGCGACCGCTGCACCTCGTCCGCCAGGTGGGCCGAGTCATTAAGCTTGTAGTTGGCCATCAGGTCGAAAAGGATCGCCTGCAGGACGCTGACCTTATCCAGGGTGGTGCCGTTCTCCTTGGCTGCCAGCTGGGCGGCCTTTTCGGTCTTGGCCAAGTTGAGATAGTAGGTCTCGATCCCGGACGCCCCGCGGTTGAGGGCAGCATTGGCATGCACCGAGACGAACAGGTCGGCATTCACCTTGTTGGCGATGGCGGTGCGCTCCTCAAGGGGGATAAAGACATCGGTCGAACGGGTCATGACCACGTCCAGCCCCAGCTCTTCCTTCAGAAGGTCCCGGAGCTTCAGGCCGATGGCCAGGACCACGTCCTTCTCCATAACGCCGCTGGGGCCCAGGGCTCCGGAATCATGGCCCCCGTGGCCCGGATCGACGACGATCCGGCGGATCTTGGTGATAAGCGGCTTTTTCCGGGGCCTGGCCTTCTTTTCCACGATGGCCGGCGCCTCGGGTTTCGGCTTGAACTCAAGCGCCTGTTCCTGCATGGCGGTGATAGTCTCCTCCAGGCGGGATATCTCGGCGCGGCGCTCCCCGCGGACGTCTATGATCAACCGTGCAGGCTCAGAGAGCGGGAATATCTTGTAGTCCTTTATATTTTCGGTATCCAGCACCACCCGCACCACGTCCTGCCTGAACTGGCCGAGCCGGACCCCCTTCAGGAGGCCGTCGCCGATGGTGATGTCCTTCACCCCCTTGCCCAGCTTGGCCCGGTTGATGTCGATGTAGATCCTCCCCGGTTTGCCGGGGTTTCCCTTGCCCAGTTCATGGGCCTCCCAGGAGACGTCCCGGTCCAACTCCAAGGAGATGCGGGTGTAATCGGGGTTCGACCAGTGTTTCATCTCGCTCAGCATGGCCAGGGGGCGGCCGGCGGCCGAGGTATGATCGCTGAAGGCGGTTTTTTTATCCTTTTTCCCGGCCGCGGTGGCGGGAAAAGGGGAGAGGAGGGATAGGATCACAAGGCTTACTATTATGGAAAGTAATCGATTCATGGAGTCGCTTTGCGTGTCAATTGGATCGGATTGAAAAAGTAACATGTTCTTTTAACAGAAATATTCGAATGTTTCAATCTTTTGGGGCCGGTGATCCTGTGATTTGAATA
Organism: Geobacter sp.; assembly: GCA_003151775.1. Classification (GTDB taxonomy): domain Bacteria; phylum Desulfobacterota; class Desulfuromonadia; order Geobacterales; family Pseudopelobacteraceae; genus Oryzomonas. The sequence goes on from PLYK01000141.1 coordinate 17,835, forward strand.
TTATTGTTCTGGACATGCCCGATTGCCGGTTACGGCCAGGCAGGGAAAGGTCGCCAGGATGCGAGGGAGGGGAGAAGGGTTTCGGCACGGACCTTTGAGGAAAGGATTTGCGAGAGCATATTCATAATCTATTCTTATACAATACAATTGTATGGTTGTACAATACATTTTCAGGTTCAGACTCGTCCTTCTTATTCTAAGTTGCAATCAAGATGACACTAAAAGCGAACACCCCCAACCCCTCCTTATCAAGGAGGGGAGCTTATACTCCCCCTCCTAGTTTAGGAGGGGCTAGGGGTGGTAAGGTGTCAGCTTGAACGCACATTGGAATTACACCATCCGCTTCAACTCATCCAGCAGGTTGAGCGCTTCCAGGGGGGTGAGGGTGGCGATGTTGAGCTTCTTCAGGCGCAGGCGCAACAGGTCGTCTGTGGTCTCGAACAGTGAAAACTGGGGTGAAGGGTCCTTGGGCTGGCTCTTTCGGCTCTTGGCCAGGCGCGGGGCGCCTTGCTCGAACTCGCCGCTCTCCAGGTTGCGCAGGATCTCCTTGGCCCGCTCGATCACGCCGGCCGGCATGCCGGCCAGGCGGGCCACCTGGATGCCGTAGGAGTGGGAGGCGCCGCCGGGTATGATGGTGCGCAGGAAGATGACCTGGTCGTTCCACTCCCGCACCGCCACGGTGAAGTTCTTGATCCTCTCCCTGGTGACGGCCAACTCGGTCAGCTCATGATAATGTGTGGCGAACAGGGTGCGGGCCCGGCAGCCGGGGGTGTCGTGGATATACTCGGCCACGGCCCAGGCGATGGATACGCCGTCGAAGGTGGAGGTGCCCCGGCCGATCTCGTCCATCACGATCAGGCTTTTGGGGCCTGCGTTGCGCAGGATGTTCGCAGCCTCCATCATCTCCAGCATGAAGGTGGACTGGCCCTTGGCCAGGTTGTCCCCCGCGCCGACCCGGGTGAAGATCCGGTCGGCGATGCCGATGCGGGCCTCGACGGCCGGAACGAAGCTGCCGGCCTGGGCCATGAGACAGATCAGGGCCACCTGGCGCATGTAGGTGGATTTGCCGGCCATGTTGGGGCCGGTAATCATCAGGATCTGGTTCTCGTCGCCGTCCAGGCGGGTATCGTTGGGGACGAAGCGCTCCCCCAGATTCATGGCCTCGATGACTGGATGGCGGCCGTCCTTGATGTCGATGACGTCCGTGTCGTCCACCTGGGGTTTGCAGTAGTTCCGCTCGCCGGCCACCGTGGCAAGTGAGATGAGCACGTCCAGCACCGCCAGGCCATCGGCGGTGCGGCAGATGCGTTCGGCCTGGCCGGCCACCTGTTCGCGGAGCTCCTGGAACAGGGCGTATTCCAGGTCGCAGATGCGCTCCTCGGCCCCCAGCACCTTTTCCTCGTAATCCTTCAGCTCAAAGGTGGTGAAGCGCTCGGCGTTGGCCAGGGTCTGGCGGCGAATGTAGTCGGCCGGCACGGCCCCCAGGTTGCTCTTGGTGATCTCGATGGAATAACCGAAGACCCGGTTGTAGCGGATCTTGAGGGTCGAGATGCCGGTGCGCGCCCGTTCCTGGGCCTCCAGGCGGGCGATGAACCCCTTGCCCTCGCTGCTGATGGCCCGCAACTCGTCCAGTTCGGCGTGGTAGCCGGTGGCGATGATGCCACCTTCCCGCAGGGAGAAGGGGGGATTCTCCACGATGCCCCGCTCCACCAGGCCGCGGATGTCGTCCAGCGGATCGATGGAGGTGGCAAGGGCAAGCAGGAGCCCGGCCTGCAACGGGGCAAGACGCGCCAGCAGGAGAGGCACGCGGCGCAGGGAATCGTGCAGTGCCCGCAGGTCGCGTCCGGAGGCCGAGGCCATGCCGATACGGCCGTTGAGCCGCTCCAGGTCGGCGATCTCCCGCAGTTGCGCCTGCACCTCCTCCCGCAGGTCCGCGGCCTCCAGCAGCTCTTCAACTGCGGCCAGTCGCTGCCGGATCGGCTCCAGCCCCACCAGGGGGTAGCTGAGCCACTGTTTCAGGCGCCGGGCGCCCATGGCGGTGGCGGTCCGGTCCAGGCAGCCCAGGAGCGAACCGGCCTTCTTTCCCTCGGCCATGGTGGCGGTGATCTCCAGGTTGCGGCGGGTGGCAGGGTCCAGGGCCAGGTGCTCGGCACGCTCGTAGACCCTGATGTCCCGGATGTGGGGGATGGCCGACTTGCGGTTTTCCCGCAGGTAGTACAGTGCCGCCCCGGCCGCCGTCAGGCCGGCCGGCATGGCGCCAAGACCCAGGGCCTCGGCCGATGCGGCCCCGAACTGGCCGCACAAGAGCGATGTTGCATAGTCCCGCTCAAAGACCCAGCCCGGTGCGCGGGAGACGATCCGCTCCGCCAGGAAGGCGCGCAGGTCGGCCGGGAGGGCATCCTGTTCCATGCCGTCGGCCAGCAGCACCTCACTGGGGTTGATGCAGGCCGCCTCTCCGGCCGCCGCCGTTGCGCTCCCCAGCTCCGTCACCCGGAATTCGCCGGTGGAGAGGTCCAGCCAGGCGCATCCCCAGGCGCCGCCGGCGCCCGCGGAGAGGGAGAGGAGGTAGTTGTTTTCGTCAGGCGACAGGCTCTCGGTCTCGATCAAAAGCCCCGGCGTGACCACCTTGACCACCTCGCGCCTGACGATCCCCTTGGCCTGCCTGGGGTCTTCCACCTGCTCGCAGATAGCCACCTTGCGACCGGATTCGATCAGCTTGGCGATGTAGGGGGAGGCCGAGTGGAAGGGGACGCCGCAGAAGGGGATCTCGTCCCCGCTCCCCTTGTTGCGGGAGGTGAGGGCTATGTCCAGGATGCGGGATGCGATCAGGGCGTCGTCCAGGAACATCTCGTAAAAGTCCCCCATGCGGAAGAAGAGGATCGCGTCGGGGTATCCCGACTTGATCTCCAGGTACTGCCGCATCATGGGGGTCTGGTCTGCCATGGTTGTCCGAGCCTTTTTGTTCGTTAGATTGGTGCTGGGAGGTTGTAACACACGGCCTGCGGCTTTTCAAGGCCAAGGGGGGAAGGGTGGCGCTTAGGGACTCGGAACTTACCAATATACCGTTTTACATCTCATCTTCAGGCCATCTTTGCCGCCCCTTCAATCACAAAATCCTCAGCGTAGCCCTGCTACGCCTGCGGTTTTGCTCAATCAGGGGCAACAAATCTGACCTAAATCTGAGCGCAAAACTTGGTATATCGGTAAGTTCCGAGTCCC
>PLYK01000132.1 GCA_003151775.1 Geobacter sp.
GTCAACTGTTACTGCGTACGGACACCATACTTAATTCCACCTTGACTTTGAGGAGGCTGCCAAGGGCAAGTTTGACATTTAAACATTATCTATGCTCTTTCCATGGCACGTAAACCACGCATACACTTTTCCGACGCAGTCTTTCTCGTCATCCTTCGCAGCAACGCAGGTCATCCTGTATTCTTTGATGATGCTGAAGACAATAAGGACGCCACCGTCCCGGCCTGCGCACGCTCTGCACCCAAATCAAGTTTCATCCTTTCAAGCCCCCCGGAGCGGCCGGGCAATGTGTGGTAACCTCACAACTACCAAATATCATCTTGCATTATACTCAATGTTATATGATAATAATCATATAAAAATCAGATGAGAGGTTGCCATGGGTGCCCTTCTAGAACGTTCAGATCAAGCCGTATCCGTAACAGATGTTTCCCGCTCGGCAAAGACGATATTTGATCGGTTGAGCAGCGGCAAGCAGCAAAAGTATATCGTTATGCGCAACAACAGCCCTGCTGCCGTCATGCTGCCGGTTGATGTCTACGAATCGCTCATTGACGAACTGGACGATCTGAGGATCGAACTGACGGCGCGGGAGAGACTGAATAGCTTTGACCGTTCCAAGGCTATCAGCCATGATGAGATGATGAAACGCTTTGCCGGTAATGATTGACCATGGCGTGGGACGTAATCTATCATCATGAGGTGACGAACGACCTAGAAGCGCTCGGACGAAACGAAGCAAGGACAATCCTGGGGGTGATCGAAAAACGTATTCGACACGGTGAACCGGACAAAACCGGTAAACCGTTGTCAGGCGATCTGTCAGGGTGCCGCAGGATCAGGACAGGCGATACAAGAATTGTGTACCGGGTCAATGCGGATACAATAGAAGTGCTGATCGTTGCCGTAGGGCCGCGGCGAAATGATGAAGTTTATAAAACGGCACAAAAGAGGGTGTAACCAAGCACATCCATAAGGGTCATCCATAAGGGGTCAGGTCTACAGAACATAGAGATTAAGCAAATCCTTAACCTTTTCAACATCTTTTACAAGCTTTTCTTTCTTATCCATCGTACTTGGAAAGGAGCCACCTATTTACCATGTAGTGGACTACACCACCTAACCTTTGCCGACTATTACCGGCGCTTTCATCCTGACCCCGTTTATGCGCCTATGCTCTCAAATTAAAAGTGGGCTACGCTGCCTGCTTCATTAACCCTTTGTGCGCACCCTTGTTATGTTCCCACCCAAGGCAAGCCAGCCAAATATGCTTTGGTATCGGTTTTTCCCCATTGCGGTAGTAAGCCAACATACGCCGACTGATACCAAGTGCCTCATACGCAGTATCAAGTGTTAAACCGTTTCGATACATCCATTCCCAAATACGCTCGTGCGAAATGCCCCCGGTCTGCTCTACCCCCTCCGCCCTGAGATTGTCACCTGTAATGCTTATCTCATCATTCCAGACAATTTCGTGCCCGTATTCACTTACACGTGCCATACAGAACAGCGTGGCATCGCACAATTGCGACAGGAAATTGTTTTTTTCCACGATGGTGGACAAGTCGATATCCAATGTCACATCATCGCCAAATGTTACCGATAACCAGTACGGTTCAGTAACTACCACGGACTCGATTTTGAACCGCTTGTTCATTGGTTGTACTCCTTGAACTTCATCGGAATACGCACCTTGAACTTAGCCAGAAGCAATGTCCTGTTGCCCGACGCCCACTCAAGGGCGTCTTTGATTTCCCTGCGTGGCACGCTCCCATGTATAATTTCCAGCATTACGATATCAATCAACCCATGCATCCCGTCCGTCATTCATCCTAAGGGACTCGGAACTTACCGATANNTAGCAGGGCTACGCTGAGGATTTTGTGATTGAAGGGGCGGCAAAGATGGCCTGAAGATGAGATGTAAAACGGTATATTGGTAAGTTCCGAGTCCCTAATATGGAAGTGTTGCGGGTTATGGTCTCTGGCATTGATTTAGATTGCACAATTAAGAAACCGTTGTAATAATGGCATAACCTAATAATAGTCAGCGTTGTCCGGTTTGGTATTTGCAGTTAGCTCCCCCTCCCTTGACGGGCCTGCGCGCTAAAGCGCTTCGGCGCGCAAGCGGGAGGGGNNGGCAATTTCCCCCTCCCCCTAACCCGCCAAGTGGAGGGGGGACTAAAGAACATGTTTTAGTCGAATGCAATTTCCTAACCGGACATTGCTGAATAATAGTGCAATAGTTGCACTATGTAAACACCCTGCTGGAATAGGTCATGCTAAGGGTTTGACATTTAAATATTATCGACAATACTCTCACCATGGCACGTAAACCACGCATACACTTCCCAGGTGCAGTCTATCACGTCATCCTTCGGTGGGATGGTGGGGATGGATGTTTCCGGCCAGGGGTTACGTTCAATTAAGGGGGAATTTGCCACCTACTGGCGGCAGGGGAAGATTGCACGTGGGGTTGAGTGAATCGATAATGTGCTGGAATGATCAGAAACCTATGGAATGTGCTATGGCAGATCAGAGACTGAATTTAAGGCTTAAACACGAATGGCAATGCAATGTGCACCTGGCAAATTCATCTTACTACGCCATGACAAAAAATATCTCTTCGTCTGGCGTTCTTGTGCATTTCCTTGATCCATTGCCGGACGTTCACGTTGGTGATAAATGCATATTGAGCCTGAATAGAGGACTCCTTTTAAGGTACGATTCTGAAGTGGCGAGAGTTGAGGCGTCTAATATTGCTTTTAGGTTACTCAGTGCTGCCATGTAATCAAACAATGTTCTAACAGATGTTTCCCGCTCGGCAAAGACGATATTTGATCGTTTGAGCAGCGGCGAACAGCAGAAGTATGTCGTTATGCGCAACAACAGCCCCGTTGCCGTCATGCTGCCGGTTGAGGTCTATGAAACTGAGGATCGAACTGACGGCAAGAGAGAGACTGAATACCTTTGACCGTTCCAAGGCAATCAGCCATGATGAGATGATGAAACGCTTTGTATCAAAATGAACTTTATTTTTCACATCCATAACAATTAATCTCCGGCAATGCCCTCATCCTCGGGCCGGAGTTGCGCTGTCGCGCGGCCTTTCTTGTCGAACTTGTCCTTGTACATACGCCTGTCGGCCAGCTTGAGAGAGTCATAGATTTCAGACGCATCATGCGCGGTCGCCACCCCCAGCGACAGGCCGCGCGAGTAACCGTTCCTTTCCTTCCTCTTGCAGCATTCCTCATGGATGATTCGCTGCACCGCCTCCTGAGCGGTTTCATGGTCGGTGCGCGGCAGCAATACTGCGAATTCATCCCCGCCGATACGCGAGACAACATCGCCGGCCCGAAAGGCTGTCAGGAGCAATTCTGCAGCCATACGGATCAACCGGTCCCCTTCATCATGGCCGTAGTTGTCATTGACCATCTTGAGACCGTCAATATCGGCAATGACGATGCTGACCGGAAAATCCCGGCTGGCAGCCAGCCTGCTCATCTCGGCCTCGAAGTACGCCCGATTGAACAGGTTGGTGAGCGAGTCATGGGTGCTGAGATACCGAAGGCTCTCCTCATAGCGCTTGCGCTCGGTAATATCCTGGGATACCTTGAGATACTTGATTATGGCGCCCTCGGAATTGCGCAAGGGACAGAACTTTGCCAGTTCCCAGTAGACTTGGCCATCCTTGCGGCAATTTGCCAGTTCGCACTCCCATTCCTTCCCCCCCCTGATGCTGTTCCAGAGCCCCTGGTAAAGTTCAGGGGGATTGTGGTCGGACTTGAGGATGCGCGGATTGCGGCCGATAACCTCCTCGGCGCTGTAGCCGGTCACCTTGGTAAACGTCGTATTGACATATTCGATAGTACCCTGGAGATCGGTGATAAGGACCGATGCCGGCGCCTGCTCCATGGCCTGGGAAAGCAGGTTGAGGGTTTCGTCCTGTTTGCTGAGACGGCGCTTGAGGTTTACATAGTCACAGCATTGACCGATGGCGTCTGCCAGCTTGGCAAAATCGACTGGCTTCATGATGTAATGGTTGATGCCGATGGAGACACAATCCAGAAGATTTTCGATATCGCTGAACGCCGTCAACATAATAACCTGGCAATCCGGCCGGAGGCGACGAATCTCGCGGGCCATCTCAACGCCGTCCATGACCGGCATCCTGATATCGGTCACCACGATATCAGGGGTATGAGTCCTGTATGCTTCAAGCCCCTCTCTGCCGTCTGCCGCAATATAAACCGTTGCGACAACATGAATGAGCAGTTGAGAAACCACCTCCCTGGTGGCTTGGTCGTCCTCGACATACAGTAATGACATGTCCTTATGGAGAATCATTGGTGACATAACATTCATATTGAAGCCTCGTGTATCTATCATAGTATCGTAAAATCGGGCCGCCGCAAGCCGACCAAAGGGATAGCGGATGAAAAAAATATGCATTGTACGTTGCCACGACTATGACCACACCCAGGTGCGGGAAGCGATGAGCTCGCTTCTGGAGCCGTTGGGCGGCATTGAGGCCTTCGTGCAGCCGGGTGACCGGGTACTGCTCAAGCCGAACCTGCTGGCCGCCAAAGCGCCGGAAGCGGCCGTAACCACCCACCCTGTTGTCGTGAAGGCTGTTGCGGAATTGCTCAGGGATGCCGGATGCCGGGTGATGATCGGAGACAGCCCCGGCATCGGCGGGTTCCGGAAGGTGGCCGACAAAAGCGGCATCAGCCGGGCGGCGCTGGAAAGCGGCGCCGAGTTGGTTGACTTCGACGAGACCATCGAGGTCAAGGGCGCGGGGACCTTCCGCCGTATAGCCATAGCGCGGGCTTACTGGGAGGCTGACAAGATCATCAACCTGCCTAAGCTGAAGACCCATGAGATGATGACCATGACCTGCGCCGTAAAGAACCTGTTCGGCGCGGTCGTGGGGGCGGAAAAGCCGGCATGGCACCTTAAGGCCGGAACATCGCGCGAACAGTTTGCCCGGCTTTTGCTGGAGATATACCTGCTGAAAAGGCCTGTCCTGAATATCGTGGATGGTATCGTAGCCATGGAAGGGAACGGCCCCGGAAGCGGCGACCCGGTCAGGTTGGGGGCATTGATCGCAGGCGTCAACCCGGTAGCGGTGGATGTGGTGGCTGGCCGGCTGGCAGGGATACCCGCCGAACTGCTCTACGTGGAGCGGGAAGCGGCTCGGATGGGACTGGCGGGGACGGAGATGGGAGAGATAGAGATTGCCGGCGTTTCCCCCGACGCCTTCGGCGGGAAGCGGTTCGCGCTCCCCAGCGGCCTGGACGTCCAATTCGGCCTGCCAACGTTCATAAAAAACGGCCTCCGGCGGCACCTGACGTCATTTCCCGCGTCCGATGCCCGCCGTTGCGTACTGTGTGGTATCTGCCGGGACGCTTGTCCGCCGGAAGCCATACAGATAACAAACAGCTCCCTGGTCGTCAACCATGGGAGCTGCATTCGTTGCTGGTGCTGCCGCGAGCTGTGTCCACATGACGCAATGCAGGTTCGGCGGGGGGTGTTGCTGAGGATCGCGACGGCCCTCAGCCGTTCACGGCGGAAGGAGCGCTAGTGTTTTACTAAGCTTCTTCTTCCTCACCGCCGAGCGGAATCTCGCGGTAGGCGCGGTCTTCCTCGAAGCGCTTGGTCTGGGCCTGGAGCTTTTCCAGATCGGATTTGCACTTGACGCAATGACGCGTGAACGGCATGGCCTTGAGCCGCCCCAGAGGAATCTCCTCTTCACACTCTTCGCAAATGCCGTACTCTCCCTCCTCCATCCTCAGGAGAGCCTCGTCGATGCTGTGCAGCTTCTCCCGCTCGCGGTCCCCCAACAGAAGCCCGAGTTCACGATCCCGTTCAGATGAAGCCTGGTCATAGATGTCGCCGCTCGGCTCTCCGACAGCCGTGGTTTCGGCGCCGTTCTTGACGGTCTTGGATATTTCCCGCAGGGTATCCGCTTTCATTTGCTGAAGGATATCCCTGATTTCTTTCCATTTCTTTTTTGCCGGTTTAGTGGACATGTTACTCCTCACTCCCGTTGTCTGCTTTCGTACCGCCCCTGAAAAGGGGGCAAACTATTGCAGAAAACAGATTATTTGTCAAGCCAAACAACCGGGAGCCGCATCATAAGACTATCTCACCGATCAGATCGTAATCCGATGAGTCGGTGACCCTGAGAGAAACGATTTCCCCCACTTCGGCGGTCCCGGCGGTGATATAGACCAGGCCGTCGATATCCGGCGCCTGGCGCGATGAGCGCCCCCTGAGGAGCAGGTCGGTTTCTTCACTGTATCCCTCCACGATGACCTGTTCCGTTGCGCCGATCAAGGCGCGGTTGCGTCGGAACGAAAGCCGCGCCTGGGCACGCATCAGCTTGCGGTAGCGTTCACGTTTTACCCGCTCCGAGATCTGGTCCGGCATGGAGGCTGCCGGCGTATTCTCTTCCCGCGAGTAGCAGAAGACCCCCAGGCGATCAAACTGTGTCTGTTCCACGAACTGCATCAGGCCGGCAAAATCGTCCACCGTTTCTCCGGGAAAGCCGACGATCAGGGATGTGCGCAGCGCAATGCCGGGGATTTCGCGGCGCAAGGTGGCGATCAGGCCCCGAATCTGCGCCGCGCTGCTCCGGCGCTTCATTCGCTTAAGAACCGGATCGGCGATGTGCTGGATCGGGATATCCAGATACTTGCACATTTTTGGTTCATCGCGCAAAAGCCCGATCAGGCCGTCGGTGATCCCGTCGGGATACGCGTACAAAAGGCGGATCCACCGGATGCCCTCAATGGCGGCCAGCCGGCGCAACAACGTTTCGAGAGTCTCGCCGCCGGCCAGGTCGCTGCCGTAACGGGTGACATCCTGGGAGATGACGTTGAGCTCCTTGACCCCGCGGCCGGCCAGCCGCTCCGCCTCGGCCACCAGCGCCTCCAGCGGGCGGGACCGGTAGGAGCCCCGCAGTTGGGGGATAACGCAGTAAGAACAGCAATTGGAACAACCCTCGCCGATCTTGAGGTAGGAATACCACGCCGGCGAAGAATTTAGGCGCGGCAGTGTTTCGTCATAGATATAGTCAGGGTCACCGACGTAGCGCAGTTGGCCCTCCGAGCCTTTTTTCCCGGCCAGGATTTCAGCTATACGGGGGTAATCACCGGTGCCGATGAATATATCCACCTCGGGCAGATCATTGGCCAACTCCTCCTGATACCGCTGGGGCAGGCAGCCTGAGACGATCAGGGTGTGGCAGCGCCCGTCGTGCTTGCGTTCCGCCAGATCGAGTATGGCGTCGATGCTCTCCTGTTTAGCCTCTTTGATAAACGAGCAGGTATTGACGATGATCACGTCCGCAGCCTTTTCGTCGGTAGTGATCTCGTACTCATCCTGGGCAAGCACGCCGAGCATGACTTCGGCATCCACCAGATTCTTGGGGCATCCCAGGCTGACCATGCTCACTTTTTGCTTCACACTTTCGCTCACGCACACCCCTTTATTGTCTCATCTCTCATCTCTCATCTCTCAACCCTCAACCCTCAACCGCCCTTCAGCTACTCCCTGAAATTCACGAACTGCATCTCCACTCCAAGGTCCTTCCCCTTGAGGAGTTGAATCGTCTCCTGTAGATCGTCCCGGTTCTTGCCGGTCACCCGAACCTGGTCGTCCTGGATCTGGCCCTGGACCTTGATCTTGTTCTCCTTGATGACGGCGATGAGTTCCTTGCCCTTTTCCTTGGATATCCCCTGCTGGACCGTGATGATCTGGCGGACCATGCCCCCCGAGGCCGGCTCTACCTTGCCGTACTGCAAGGCCTTGATGGAGATGTTGCGCTTGATGAACTTGGATTGGAGCACGTCCACCACGGCCTTGAGCTTGTAATCGTCGTCGGCCAGGATCTTGACGGCGTCCTGCTCCTGGCTGATCTCGCTCTTGGAACCCTTGAAATCGTAACGCTGGCCGATCTCCTTGATCGCCTGGTTGACGGCGTTATCGACCTCCTGCATGTCCACTTTTGATACGATGTCGAATGACGGCATAACCACATCCTCCGGATAAATCATTATAGTACATTCACCCCGAAGCCGCAAAGGGGGCGGTGAAAAAAAGGTCCGGCCTGCATGTTCATGTGCGGCTTGAGTTACGGACAACGCCTCACGGCTTGACAATCTCAACCCCTGCCGGAACCTTGAAGTTGAATTTACCGCTGTCGATGCCCTTGTTAACCCTGACATGGCTGTAGTCGATACGGGTCTGATTGCCGACGGCATCATGCACCACCGAGGCCTGCACCGGAAAGGTATCCTGCACGCTCCCCTCCCGCAGGAAGCGCCCCACCGCCTCAGACGAAACGGTCAATTGGAGCCTTACCAGGACGGCCGTCGGCTTTTTGGGGATCAGTTCGAGCTGGTAGTCGCCGTTTTTATCACGCTGCTCCTTGGCAAAGGAGACGTCGAAATCACGCGACACGTGCCCCAGACCGGTCAAATAGGAGAGGGCGATGGCGTTGCCCCCCTTGAACATATCCGCCACCGAACTGACCATCACCTGCCGGTTTTCGGGCATGTAGAACCAGACCTGCTTGCCGTTGGAGATGATCTGTTGCTTGGGTTTGGCATAATCGAAACGGAACATGGCGCTTATCGAAGCGGGCAGTTTCAGGAAGACCTCGCCGCTCCCCTTCTGTTCGCGGCCGACCCCGGCGATAAGCGTTCGCTGGGAGAAATCGGCATGCACGTCCTTAAGGCCGGCATACCCCTTTTCCAGCGCCCCGACCACATCCTTGAGGCTGGCAGCCTTATCGGCAGCCTGCAGGGGTGCCCAGGCCAGAACCAGCACAAGGAACAAACTGCGTATCAACCAGCGTATCATGGTGAATCCTTTCCTTAGGGACTCGGAACTTGCCAATATACCTTTTTACATCTCATCTTCAGGCCATCTTTGCCACCCCTTCAATCGCAAAAACCTCAGCGTAGCCCTGCTACGCCTGCGGTTTTGCTCAATCAGGGGCGGCAAATCTGACCTAAATCTGAGCGTAAAACTCGGTACATCGGCAAATTCCATGTCCCTGAAAATGCAAAATGGCGCAAACCGGCCGCTGATTCTGACACAGTCCCGCCTCTATCGCAACAGCTTTTGAAAATCGGAAATTACAACAGCGCACCGGCATCCATGACATACACGATGCGTCCGTCTCCCGTGATGGCCCCGCCGGTAAGCCCTTTGATGCGGTTCAACGGGATACCGAGCGGCTTCACGAAGATCTCTCTCTGCCCGAGCAGGCGATCCACGGCCAGTCCCACCATCATGCCTCCTGCCTCGATTACGACCGTCGGGACCAGATCCCCTGCATCGGGTGCTGACGGTTGGCCGAGCAGGCGACTGAGGCTCCTGAGGGGGACCTGCCTGCCGTCGAGAGAGAAAAACGAATCTCCTCCATCTCCCGCTATTTCACCATTCCTAAGTTCGGTGGTGCGTTTGATGGCATTGACCGGGAATCCGATCGTCAGGGGACCGCACTCCACTAACAGGGCGTGAATGATCGAGACCGAGATGGGGAGCCGCAACAGGAAACGACTGCCCCGACCGGTGTCCGATTCGATGGCGAGCACGCCTCCCAAGGCCTGAACCGCGACCCTGGCGGCATCCATGCCAACACCACGCCCCGAGATGACGCTGACGGTTTCAGCCGTGGAAAAACCGGGGGCGCAGACCAGCATGAACGCCTCGTGCCGCGTCAGGGCGTTTGCCTGTTCGCGGCTGAGCATCCCTTTTTCTACCGCCTTGTCGGCGAGTCTTCCGGGGTCCATGCCCCGCCCATCATCGGCAACGACGATATTCACATAATCCTTGTCGCGGGTTACGACGATCCGAATCGTGCCAAGACCCGGCTTCCCGGCGGCAATTCGTTGTTCGGGCGTTTCCATGCCGTGATCAACGGCGTTGCGCAGGATATGCACCAGCGGCTCGCTTATCTCCTCGAGAATCCCGCGGTCCAGCTCTATTGCCTTCCCCTCCACTTGAAACAATATCTCCTTGCCCTGCTTGCGGGACAGATCACGCACCAGGCGGGGGAAACGATCGGCAACAAAGGAGAAGGGAAGCATGCGGGCCTGGAAGACCTCATCGCGAAGCTCCCTCAACAGCGTGGAAAGCCGGTTGAGCGGTTCATCGAGCTGTGCCCCCTCACAATGGAGCGCACGGTCCGCCAGGCGGTAACGGGTTGTGATCAGTTCACCGGTGATGTTGACCAGCCGGTCGAGGGTTTCGATCTTGACGCGGACGCTTTTGAAGGAATCGGGGTGCAGGGTCTGGTGATCCGGGACCATTGCCCCCTGATCGCGGACGCCGGCTCCGGGTTCGGCATCAAAGCCTCCGGCCGGTTGTTGCGGGGGCGGGCTGCCGGCAGCGCGGAAGCCGGCCAGCCTATCGACAAGGCCAGTGCTATCCGGCAACCGGTCGTCATCGGCTTCGATTGCCGAGACCATGGCGGCGAGGGTATCGCTCCCCTCCAAAAGGAGATCGGCCAGGCTTGCGACAAAGTCGATCTCTTTGCTGCGCACCCTGCTCAAAAGGTCCTCCATGCGATGGGCAAGGTCGGCGACGGCTTGATATTGCATAGTCGCCGCCATCCCTTTGAGAGAATGAGCATGACGGAACAACTCGTCAACGGCGGCCGTGTCGGGGGCATTGTCCTCAAGCCTGACAATCAGTTCATTGAATACCTGGATGTGCCCCTTGGATTCCGACACGAACAAATCACGGTATTGGGACATATCCATGGATCATTCCCCCAGGCTTTCCAGCGCCTCGGCGATCTTTTCCGGGCTGAAGGGTTTCTGGACATAATACCTGGCGCCCAGGTCGAGCCCTTTCTTGATGATCGACTCCTGGCCGATGGCCGAGCAGAGGATCACCTTGGCCTGCGGCTTGATCTTGAAAATAGAGTCCAAAAGTTCGATCCCATTGGCATCGGGCAGGATGATATCCAGAAAAATGATATCCGGGTTGCAGTCGTGGAGTTTCTTCATGGTCTCTATGCCGCTGGCGGCTTCGACTACAACGGTATAGCCCTTGTCCTTCAGGATAGTTCCGAGAATAGTGCGCATAAAAAGGGCGTCGTCGACAATCATTACCGTAGCGTTACTCATCGTGGCCTCCATTGCGCTAACAGGTTATTGTCCCTTGAGTTTGGCCAACAAAAGATCGTTCACCAGCGCCGGGTTGGCTTTGCCTTTGCTGGCCCTCATGACCAGCCCGACAAAGAAGCCGAACACCTTTTCCTTGCCGCCCCGGAACTCCTCCACCTGAGACATATTGGCAGCGATGATCTCATCGATGATGGCTTCAATCGCTGTGCTGTCGGAAACCTGTGCCAATCCTTGTATTTGCACGATTGCCTGCGGGTTTCCGCCGTTTTTCCACATCTCCTCAAATACCGTCTTGGCTATCTTGCCGGAAATGGCGCCCTTGTCGATCAACTTGATAAGTTCGGCCAGTTGACTGGGGATGACGGGAAACGCGTCGATGGCTGTCCCCGAATCGTTGAGCGCCCGGGTGACCTCGCCCATCAGCCAGTTGGACACGGCCTTGGCATTGTGGTGATAGGCCACGCACTCTTCGAAGTAATCGGCCACTCCGCGGCTGGCGGTGAGAACCTCCGCATCGTATTCCGGCAGCCCCAACTCGGTGATGAAACGCTGCCGCCGATGTTCGGGAAGCTCCGGCAATTCCTTGTGCGCATGCTGCACCCAATCGGCGCCGATTACCAGCGGTACCAGGTCGGGGTCGGGAAAATAGCGATAGTCGTTGGCCTCTTCCTTGCTGCGCATGGAACGGGTCGTCCCGCTGTTCGGGTCAAACAGGCGCGTCTCCTGGACCACGCTGCCGCCGTCCTCGATCAGGTCGGTCTGGCGCTGTATCTCGTAGTCTATGGCCTGTCTTACGAACTTGAACGAGTTGACGTTCTTGATCTCGGCCCGCGTGCCGAGGGTGTCGGACCCAACCGGCATAACCGAGACGTTCGCATCGCAGCGGAAACTCCCCTCCTCCATGTTGCCGTCGCAGATCCCCAGCCAGGTCACGATACGGTGCACCTGTTTCAAGTAGGCCACCGCTTCATCCGATGAACGCAGGTCCGGTTCTGAAACGATCTCCAGAAGCGGCGTGCAGGCCCGGTTCAGGTCCACCCCGGAACCATCATCCAGGCCGGGGGCGTCGCCATGGACCAGCTTGCCGGCATCCTCTTCCATGTGGATACGGGTGATGCCGATACGTTTTGCCTCCTGCCCCTCCAACTGGATATCGAGCCACCCCTTGCGGCAGATCGGCTCCTCGAACTGGCTGATCTGATACCCCTTGGGGAGGTCGGGGTAAAAGTAATTCTTTCTGGCAAAGACGCTGTGATGGGCGATGGTGCAATTGGTGGCCAGCCCGGCCCTGATGGCGAATTCCACCACCTTTTTATTGAGCACCGGAAGAGCGCCCGGCAGGCCCAGGCAGACCGGGCAGGTCTGGGAGTTGGGTTCGGAGCCGAAGGTTGTGGAACAGCCGCAGAATATCTTTGACCCGGTCTTCAGTTGGGCATGGACCTCAAGGCCGATAACAGGCTGAAATTTCATAAGTATTGACTCCGAAATTCATGATAATAGAACGCGGATGACGCGGATTTAACGGATTTTCGCGGATTATTATTACATTAACTCATTAACTTGGTTCTCGATTTATCTGCGTAAATCCGCTTAAATCAGATTTGATCCGCGTTCCATTGCTTTTTGATTATTTAGACACGGAGACACAGAGGTTCACAGTGATTTCATCTAGAAAAAACCACCACAGCAGAAGGTGTTGTTCCGTGAAGGTTCAAAAAGTAACGCCCTTGCTTATGTGATCAAAGATTTTCTCTGTGTCTCCGTGTCTCTGTGGCAGATTTCTGTCTTTAAATCTCCGCCTTCCTCATATGCCACTCGGTAGCCTGCTCAAAGGCGTGCCCCGCGCGCAGGATGGTCTCCTCGCCGAAGGGCCTGCCGATCAGTTGCAGGCCGATGGGCAGGCCGGAAGCCGAAAAACCGGCCGGCACGGCCATGGCGCAGGTGCCGGCCAGGTTGACCGGGATGGTGAAGATATCCGACAGATACATCTGCAACGGATCATTGACCTTCTCGCCGATCTTGAAGGCCGGTGTCGGCGCCACCGGGGTCAGGATCACGTCCACATTCTCGAAGGCACGGGTGAAGTCTCCCATGATCAAGGTGCGCACCTTCTGTGCCTTGACGTAATAGGCGTCGTAGTAACCCGAGGAGAGGGCATAAGTGCCCAGCATGATGCGGCGCTTGACCTCGGCCCCGAAACCCTCGCTGCGGCTTTTGGTCATCATGTCGATCAACCCTTCGGCATGCTCGCTGCGATGCCCGAAACGGACGCCGTCGTAACGGGCCAGGTTTGAACTGGCCTCGGCGGTGGCGATCAGATAATAGGTTGCCACGGCATAATCGGTGTGGGGCAAGGATATCTCGACAAATTCCGCACCCAGCCGGCCATAGGTCTCGATGGCCCGGTCCATGGACCCCTGGACGTCCCGGTCGAGGCCGGCAATAAAATATTCCTTGGGCAGGCCGATCTTGAGCCCCTTGACGTCACCGGTCAGGGCGGCCGTGTAGTCGGGCACCGGCGTCTTGACGCTGGTGGAGTCCTTGGGATCGTAGCCTGCGACCGCCCCCAGCATGATGGCGCAATCGGTCACGTCGCGCGTGAGCGGGCCCACCTGGTCAAGGGAGGATGCATAAGCGATCACTCCGTAGCGCGAGACACGGCCATAGGTAGGCTTGAGGCCCACACAGCCGCAGTGGGAGGCGGGTTGCCGAATGGAGCCGCCGGTGTCGGTCCCCAGGGTCGCCGTGGCCTGGCGGGCCGCAATGGCCGCAGCCGAGCCGCCGGATGAGCCGCCCGGAATGCGGGCGGTATCCCAAGGATTTTTTGTAACGCCGAAGGCACTGGATTCGTTGGACGACCCCATGGCGAATTCGTCCTGGTTTAGCTTGCCCAGCAAGACACAACCGCAGTCACGCAGCCGTTCCCATGATGTGGCGCTGTAGGGAGGGATGAAGTTGTGGAGTATGCGCGAACCGCAGGTAGTGAGGATGCCCTCGGTCAGAAAGATGTCCTTGAGGGCCAGGGGAATCCCCGTGAGTACGTGGGCATCCCCGGAAGCGATGCGCCGGTCGGCGGCCTCCGCTTCAGCCAGGGCTGACTCCGGGGTCAGGGTGATGAATGAGCCGACCCGGGGCTCGACCGACTCTATGCGGGCCAGCATGGCACGGGTTGCCTCGACGGAGGAGACCTCCCCAGTATTCAGCATACCGCACATTTCATGGATGGTGAGTTCAAAGATATCCATTTGAATAGCTTCTCCGGTTCATAACTTCAGTTGAGGGATGAGGGATGAAGGTTGAGAGCATTCCTCATCTCTCAACTCTCATCCCTCAACCGCCTTTATTCGATGACCTTAGGCACGCGATAGAAACTGTCCACCCTGTCCGGAGCATTGGCAAGGGCCTTCTCGACGCCAATGGAGGGGTTAACCGCATCCTCGCGGAAGGCGTTTTCCATCGGAACGGCATGGGAGGTGGGACGGATATCGGCGGTGTCGAGCTCATTCAGCTTGTCCACATAGCCGAGAATCGCATCCATCTGGCCAGCAAAAAGGTCTGTTTCGGCCTTGCTCAATGCCAGACGGGCCAACCGGGCAACATACTCGACGTCGGCAACCGTTATTTTCATGACACTATACTCCGCTACGTAAGGAGGCTAGCAATAATAATTTGAACAAAATTGCGCTCAGATTTTGGTCGGATTTGGCTGTAGCGATTGAACAAAACCNNTGCGGTCAAAGATGGCCGGAAGATGAGATGCAAGATGTTCATGTTATTGTTGCTAGCCTCCTAAGAATTTGTCCTTGTGAGGACTGTTTTGTAGCATGAAACTTACCTCTTGACAACCACGTTCACGGCGCAGTACAAAGGGTGCCGGAGCTGCCCGGAAGCCACTTTTCCCTTGACTTTGGTTTTATTTAATATCTGATGTCCGAAAGGGCGGGAACGATCCCGCCCTTTTTTTTTGACATGTCCCGCCTATTTTGCGATAATCCCCCGGCTTTCTGTTCTCCGTCGCAACTATTGCCCCGGTGACTAACCATTCAAACCCTGATGTAGGGGCGCTGCTTGCCGCGCCCCGATTGGGCGGAGCAAGCGCCGCCCCTACCGTTCATATGTTTAACCACCGGTGTCATTAAAAACGAATGACCATGCTATCACCCGACATCTCACTTCCCCGCGGCGTCAGCGATTTCTTGCCCGATGCCGCCGCCAAGATCGGTTTCATCGAAGGGAAGATCCGTCGCGTCTTCGAGCTGTGGGGCTTCCGGCGCATCATCCCGCCCAAGCTGGAATACGAGGATGTGCTGACCATCGGCATGGGAGAGGAGTTGAAGGGCAAGACCTACCGCTTCGACGACCGCCAAACCGGACGCCTGCTGGCTTTTCCGCCGGACATTACGCCGCAGATCGCCCGAATCGTGGCAACGCGCCTGGCCGGTTGGCCCCTTCCGCATCGCATCAGCTACAGCGGGCGTGTCCTGCGCCAGACCGAGATGCAGACCGGCCGCAGCAGGGAACTCTTCCAGTCGGGTGTGGAACTGATCGGCCTTGACTCGCCTGAGGCGGATGCGGAAATGGTGACCATGGCCATTGAAGCAATGCAAGAACTCGGCTTCGATAACTTCAAGATTGATCTGGGGCAGGTTGATTTCTGCCGCGGGATCATGGCCGCCTCCGGCCTGGGCGGCCGGCCGCTCTTGGAACTGCAGGAGGCTATCGCGCGTAAGGATGTCTCGGCAGTGTCAAAGGTTCTGGCCGCCAGTGCGGTTTCCGAGGCATCCCGCCGGGAGATTTCGGCCCTGCCGCGCCTCTTTGGCGACTGCGGCGTGCTGGATGAAGCCGAACAGGTGGTGGCCAACCAGCGTTCCCGGTCGGCGCTTGCAAACCTGCGCCAAGTATTGGAAATCCTCGATATTCACGGGGTCAGCGACCATCTGACCATTGATCTGGGAGAGACGCGCGGGCTTGGTTATCACACCGGCATCACCTTTGAGGGTTTTGTTAGCGGCCTGGGTGAGCCGGTTTGCAGCGGCGGCCGCTACGACAACTTGACGGCCCGTTACGGCTTTTCCGCGCCGGCCACCGGCTTTACCTTCAACGTGCTCAGCCTGCTCCAGGCGCTGGAGCGGCGGCCCGAGGTGGAAGCCAGCACCACGCGGGACTTCCTGCTGTTCAACAGTCGCGGAGATCGTCGTTGTGTGCTGGAGGTGGCGCGCCTGCTCCGTTCCCGCGGTTACACCGCCGCCAGGGACATCATCCGCCGGGAATATGACGACTCGCTGGCCTATGCCCGGCGCATGAATTTCCGCAGCATGCTGGTCATCGGGGATGAGACGTGCGGGGGGGCATACACCGCCGTACGCGTCCGTGACGGCAAGCAATTCCGGATCACCAAAGAGATGCTGTTGCACGAAAATCTTGTTACTTTTATTGAAGAAAATCAGGGAGACCACTAGACATGGCAAACGTTGTAGTCGTAGGAGCCCAGTGGGGCGATGAGGGGAAGGGGAAGGTTGTCGATATCTACACAGAGCATGCCGATGATATCGTACGCTATCAGGGGGGCAACAACGCCGGCCACACCCTGGTGGTGGGGAGCGAAAAGATCGTCCTGCACCTGATCCCTTCGGGCATACTGCACGAGGGGAAGCGCTGTATCATCGGCAACGGGGTGGTGCTGGACCCGGAGGTATTCATCCGGGAGATCACTAAACTCAAGGGGTCCGGCCGGATCAGCGACGACTCCTGCCTGTTGCTCTCCGAATCGCTGCATATCATCATGCCCTATCACAAACAGATCGACATAGCCCGCGAAGCCAAGAGCGGCGACAAAAAGATCGGCACCACCGGCCGGGGTATCGGCCCCTGCTACGAGGACAAGATCGGCCGGCGCGGCATCCGCCTGATGGACCTGCTGGACAGGGATGTCTTTGCTCGCAAACTGCAGGAGGCGCTGGCCGAGAAAAACTTCATCCTGGAAAAGCTGCTGGGGGAGGCGCCCTGCGACTTCGACGCTATTCTGGCCGAATACGGCGGCTATGCCGAGGTGCTGAAGAGGTATGCCGCCGACACCTCGCTGGTCCTCAATAACGACCTGAAGGCCGGCAAAAAGGCGCTCTTCGAGGGGGCACAGGGGACGCTTCTGGACGTGGACCACGGCACCTATCCCTATGTCACCTCGTCGTCCACCTGCGCCGGCGGCGCCTGTACCGGCTCCGGGGTCAGCCCTCGGGAAATCCACGAGATCATCGGCATCTCAAAGGCCTATGTAACCCGCGTGGGAAGCGGTCCCTTCCCGACCGAACTGCTGGATGCAACCGGCGAGCAGTTGCGCCAGACCGGCGGGGAGTTCGGCGCCACCACCGGACGTCCACGGCGTTGCGGCTGGTTTGACGCCATGGTGATCCGCTATGCCGTGCGGGTCAACGGGCTGACCGGCATTGCCCTGACCAAGCTGGATGTGCTCTCGGATTTCGACACCATCAAGGTCTGTACCGGCTACACCTGCAACGGCACAACCCTGGAAACCCTGCCGGCCAGCCTGGAGCTCTTCGAGAAGTGCCAACCGGTCTACGAGGAGTTGCCCGGATGGAAGAGCGATATTACCGGAGCGCAGGCCTTTGACGACCTGCCGCAACAGGCCCGCGACTATGTCAAACGCCTGGAAGAGTTGGCCGGTTGCCGGATCGTGCTGGTTTCTGTCGGCCCGCGCCGCGACCAGACCATCATCCTGCGCAATCCGTTCGGATAACCGGTCTTTGACCTGTTGAAACCGCCCCCCGAAGTTTGAAGGCTTCGGGGGGATTTAGACTCCGTACCTGCCCATGTCCGCTACCAGATATAGTCTTTTGCGATTTCCCGCTTGTCGTGCCCGAACAAGAGATGCATCACCCTGATCCGCTTCAGTGCGGGCGGAGACAGGCTCCCCAGGGGGATGTAGATGATTTTCCTCCCCATTCCGGCCGCGATGCGTTTGAAGATGCTGCGCGGCGGCCGGGCAGCAGCATAGACCACATGGGTATCCGGCGAATAATCGAGTGCAGCCATCAGCAGGATCTCGGCCTTTGTCCCCCACCCCCGGTACGAGGGGTCCCGCCACACATCCCGCATCCGGCGCGGCGGATAGGACAAAAGCAGCCCCCCGTACTCACAGCGGCAGATGCCCGGACCGCTCACGTTGTCGCCCGGTTCGGTGGCGTAAAAGGCCATGTCGGACTCCTGCTCGTGCTCTCCCAGCCAGGTCATGGCAAAAGTATAGCGGTTGCGGCGGTCCTCGTCGAAGATGATTACCACGCTTCCCGCGCCGCCCTTGATCCGCATGCGCTCACGCACGTAGATGCGACCGTCATGGGGTAGATTGCGGATCGTTTCGCGCAGATCAATACCGTCCAAGAGCGAGGTGCTCAGGGGTTCCACACGGCTCTGCTCCTCAGAGAGCTGTTTTATCCCCGTTCGTTTCAGAAGTTTGCCGTAATTTTCGATGATGATATCTTCAGGGGGCCAGGAGCAGACCGAGCCGTCGTCGAATCCCTCCAGCCATTCTCCCGGCCGCTGCTCATGCTTCCGCTTGAGGAACCGCAGACCATTGCGCCCCTTGTCTGCCGGTTTGCGCGGGCGAAAGCGGATCACGCGGCTCTGGTCCCAGAGGTCTTCAACCCGCAGGCGCAGCACCGGGATCTCCGCCTCTTCCCGCTGCCAGGGATAGCATCCGGCCAACCGCCAGAAGGCATAAGCGAAGTTGTCGTCCACGCACCCCCGGGCAGCGGTCAGAAGCTGGAAGAGATCGGGCAGCAGGTGTCCCGAAAGGGCTGCATAATTGCGGCAGAAACGAAAGAAGGCCCGCTTCTGCCAATAGTGGAGCTGTTCGCCCGTTTCCTGCCGGTAGTGCCGGCCGGCATGCTCGAACAGGCGCAGATGGATGCGCTGGCGGTCCGGCATCTCCCCGTCCCCTCCCACCTTTCGCGCGCTGCTTTCGATGGCCGCCCGCATGAACTCCTGTTCGGGAATGGCCTGTTTCCCCCCCTTGATCAGCTCCAGCGCGTTAAAGCGCCGCCGTAGCGGGGGCACTGTACCGCCGCGCTCCGGCGGCAGGCCGCTCCGGCGCATCTCGTAGATGGCCGAGACAAAGGGGAACTCACCCATGACCTCGCCGCAGGATTCGGGATGGAGGCTGAAGATGCGGACATTGGTGCGGCGCGTCCGCCCCAACGGCTCACTGCGGGGCTGTCCGAAAAATTCCCTGATCCGCCCCACATGGGCCATACCGCCTACAAACAGGATGCGCTCATGACGCTGCGCAAGCCGCTGCAGCCGAAAAGCCATCCCCTGCTCGCGGCGGAGGTCATAGCGAGTTGGCGCCGCCCCCACCGTTGCCCGGCAGTATTCACGATAATAGTCGGCCAGGCCGATGCGCTGGATGGCATACGAATCCGGAAGAAACTCCTTCACATCCGGGTAGTCGTCCAGGTCGACGTCCACCAGGTGGAGCGGGATTGCCTGTTCCAGGGCACAGCGGGCAGCCTCCGCCAGGGGGTCGGCCGGTTCCACAAGCAGATAGATGGTTTTGTGTGCGGTTGCATTGGAAGAAGAGCGGGGAATGGTGTCGTAGGAGATGACCGAGACCTGTGGCAGTCTGCCAACAGCCTGGGTGAAACGTTCATCCAGGGCGGAGGGGAGTTCCACGGCAATGCAGTCGGGCCGTACCTGCCGTACGGCTTGGCGCACCAGATGGGCGAACTCCAGGCGGTAATGCAGAATGGGCAGGGCGTGGATGGGACCGAAGATTTCCAGATGGAGCCGGCTTGGCATAGGTCAAGACTCGCTGGTATAACACACTGATTGTGGTAAGGGATTTCGTATAAATGCGATATACGTCAGGGACGATCCAGGTACTTAAGGGCCTCATCCCCCAGCACCCGTTCCACGGCCAGCGGGAGCAGAAGGGCGGCCTCCGTGCCCTGCATGCGCATCATCTTGAGGGCGTAGCGGGCGATGTTGATGCCGTCCCGCACGGAATAGGACTCATCGGCGGCATGGGCGCGCTGCAGAAAATCCACCACGTACTGCAGGATGCGGCCGCTGCTGAAGGGGAGGTTCTCCCTGAGGATCAGCAACTCTTCGTCGGCAGCCGGGAAGTCGATATATATCTGCGGCTGGAGCCGGGAATGGATGTATTCCGGCACCTCGAAGGTGGAGGAGTCCTCGTTCATGGTGACGACGATACGAAAATCGCGGGCCGCCGGGATGCGCAGGCCGGTGACGATGGACTCCACGTAGCGGCGGTCGTCCAACAGCGGCGCCAGCGAGGCCCAGGCCTTCTCGCTCATGCGGTTCCCCTCGTCCAGTATCAGCACCCCTCCGGCGAGCATGGCCGAAACCAGGGATGAGGCGGCGTACTGGATCTTCCCGTCCGGGCTGATCACCGGTGAGATGATCAGGTCCTCGGGACGGGTATCCATGGTGGCCTGGTAGAGATAGACCGGCCTCCCCAGGCGCAGGGCCGCTGCATAGGCCAGGGTGGTCTTGCCCACCCCCGGCCTCCCCACCAGGCGGGGATTGAAGGGGATGTCCCGTTCGTCGATCACCATCCAGGCCGCCAGCAACTGGGTAAGCAACTCCTCCTGCCCCACCCATTTCAGGGAAAGGCTTACCGGTGAGGCCAGGTTCAGGGCGATACCGTCGATGGTGGTCTTCTTCATCGCGTGCCCTTTACTTTGTCTGTTTTCGCCGGAACTCCGGCAACGGCTTTCGCCGGCGGTTCCAATAACTGCTGCAACAGGCGGCTTTTGTAGCCGGCATGGGCGGCCAAAGTGGTGCAGGCCGCCAGTTCCCGGCCGGCCGCGGCCAGCCATGCCGAGACGGTGCGGCCGGCCGGCCGTTTCTGCGCCAGCTTAACCAGGCCGATCACGGCGAGCCATTCGGCCAGCTCCTCAAACCGCTCCTTGTTGAACCATTCAACGCCGTCACTGTCGTGAATCAGCATGAAATCTCGGCAGGCCGGGCGGGAAAAGGCCCTGACCATGGCAATCGTCGACACCCCTCTTTGTTCGTCATCATCCGTGCCATCCCATGCCAGCAAGGCCCTGAGAAGTTGATCCGCGTGTTGAGAGGCCTCTCCAACAGCATCCCCTTTCAGCACGCGTCTCAGGGTGCAATCGAGCCCGAAGGCCTCCAGGCTCTCTGCTCCGGCATGCCGCAGGAGCAGCCGCCCCAACAGCACAATGGCGCCCGAAGGGGCCTCCAGAAGTTCCAGCAGCCTGGTTTGTACCGTCCGGGCGGCCTTGGAAGCAGGTTTCATCTCCCGGAATGCCGGCATGAACCCGCGCCAGGCGGAGATGGCCTTCAGCACGGCATCAACCCCGGCTCTGTCCCTGCCCAGGTGGGCATGCAGAACAGCCAGAAAGCGCTGGGCCGCCCGGAGCACATCATCCGCTTCCGCCGGAGCGGCCGGGCTGACCTTATTCGGCGCCGCTTGCAGCGCAGCCCGGAAGGCAGCGTTCAGGGAAGCGTAACGCTGCTGCTTGAGCTCGTCCGCCAGGCTTTCCACACCGCGGCCGCCCAGGGCCGCACAGAGGCTCAGCCAGCTTCCCTCTGCATCATCCCGGATTTCGCGAAAATCCATGAAGACGTGGAACTGGTATTCCCCCAGTTCGACATAGAGCCCCTTTTCCCGCAACTCCCTGCCGTTACGCACGTATTCCAGCCCCTGGGTGTGGTCGCGGAAGCAGTAATAGACATGATCGTCCGACTTGATCCCCAGGGCTTCCCCAAGTGTCGTACGGCGCAATTCGGTGGCGTCGCCCGCAGCCTTGGCGGCAAACGCGACGGAGTCCTTGATCCATCCCGCGCAACAGGCGTAGCGGTTGTGGTACAGAACCAGCGCCCGGTGTTCCCCGAGCCGGTTTGAATAGGCAAAGACGTTGTCGTCAACCTCGTGGCCGGCGTAGAAATCGTACAACACGAAGTTCTCCGCCCCTGAGAAAAGCCAGCGCCGGCGCAGCAGCGGGAATATCCACATCTCGTGGCCGCGCACCATCCCTTCGTCAACCGCCTCGTCCCAGTAGGCCCGTTTGTACTCCATGCCGTACTTTTCGTGGAAGCCTTCGATCTGTCCATGGCCGAACATGGGCAGGCCCGGCATGGTGGCCAGCAGTACGCAGGCGCCGAAGTACTTGCCCTGGGTCCCGAACTGCTCGCAAGCGGTCTTCTCATCCGGATTGTTCATGAAATTGACGAAGCGCTTGAGCACCTCGGGGTTGAACTCCAGAACGTTTTTGATGGTCTGGCGGTACTTGGCGTTTTCCTCCATCTTGAGCATGTTCATGAAGGCGCTGTTGTAGACGCGGTGCATGCCCAGCGTCCGCACGAAATAACCTTCCATCAGCCAGAAGGCCTCGGCCAAGAGCAGGGTTCCGGGCACCTCGGCCGCCACCCTGTCCACCACCTCACGCCAGAATTCCATTGGAAAGAGGGCATCGAACTCTTCCCGGCTCATGCCGTGTTCCGCGCGGGACGGGATGCCGCCTCCCAGGCCGCGGATCGGGAACCAGAGGCGCTGATAGTGTTTCTTGGCCAGGGTCATGGCGGCGTCGAAACGGATGATCGGAAAATTGTGTGCCACGTGGAGGATGGTCCGGATGACCGCCTCACGCACCTCGGGGATCAGATAGTTGAGTTGGGCTGTGTCGTTCCAGGGGATGCTGGTGCCGTCGTTGCCGTGGTAGATGTAGCGGATGCGGCCGGTAGCGCGTTCGATCAGCCTGAAGACCACGGAGGCATCGGTCTTGGTCCAGTAGCCGTCCTCGATCTGGACGCAGACGTCGCCCGAATGGGACAGATCCTCACCGTTGAACCGATAGGTGGGGAAGGGGGGGTAATCGGTCTGGACGAACCAGTCCGGGTGCTGGACGACCCAGCGGGAATAAATGCCGGTATGGTTGGGGACCATGTCGCTGGCCAGACGGATGCCGCGCCGGCCGGCCCGTTCCCGCAGATTGCCCAGTGCATCCCACCCCCCCAGGTCGGCGGCGATCTCATAGTCGTACAGGGAATAGGCCGAGGCGATGGCCTCGGGATTGCCGCACATCTGCTTAATGCGCTGGGAAGCCGGAGAGCGCTCCCAAACCCCGATCAGCCAGAGCCCTGTGACACCGGCGGCGGCCAGCCGGTCCAGTTCCTCGTCAGGCGCCTGGTCGAGGCGGGTGATGGGCCAGCCGTACTGTTTCGAGAGTTGGTCGAGCCAGATATAGACCATCTTGGCGATCAGCACCACGTTGGACATCCAGTCCGCATCCCGCGAAAATCCTTCGTACTCGGGGTAATCATAGCCGCCGAAGACGGAGCTGCCCCCTGCCCCCCCATGCCTGCCGCGGCCGAACTCCAGCACCGGTGGAGGTCCAGGCTCCCCCGCACCGCCCCATTCCCGTTCCTCTTCCAACAGGATGTCGAAGGCGCCGGCCATCTCTTCCAGCAGTTCCGGCGGCAACAGGTTGACCCAACGCTCACGGATAAAGCCCAACTGGCCGGCGAGAGAGGTGGGAGCCGAACCGATGGGCGCCCACAACGCTTCGCCCAGGGTACACTTAAGCTCTGGAAGTAGCGGCCCCTGTTTCAGGGCGGCATGCATGCCGTCGGCCATGGCCGGGTACGGCGTTTCGTCCGCCAGAACCCGATCGTCCAGAATCTCCCGAAAGCAGTCAAGAGCCGGGTTCAGGGCTGCCAGCCTGAGCAGGAGCATCTCCCGCAGAACCAGCCGACTGCCCCCTTCACCGGCGGCGCTGAGCCACTCGCTCTCCTGCTGCCTGCCTTGCAGGACATCTTCCGGCGGAAAGAGCGCCACGAAGCGCTCCAGGGTCATGGCCGTTTCACCCCCGGCTGGATCGTACCCTCCCCGGTGCAGGGCATCCGCCAACACACCCGGCGTTTCGCGTTCTCCAAAGACGTCGATGATATGGCGGAACACCTTGAGCAGGGTGGCATAGAGAACGAGGTGGCCGGCTTGAACCGGCGTCGCATCGGGACCTTTCCCGCGGTTCAGCTTGAGGGCAAGTTGACGGTAAAACATGACGCTGGGAATGCCGCGTGCGGCGATGAGCTGCGAAAGCGCCCCCAACTCAAGGAAGCGCCAATGCCGGGCGGATATCTGGATGGTGCGGGGAAAGTAGGCTAGCGTGCTGCTCATTTCAGTCATATNNATTTTATTGTCTTTTCTTGGCTTTGCTCTTTACCGGCTTTGCGGACTTGCCCTTTTTAAACGTCTTCGTCTTCTTTCCCTTTCCGGACTTGACTTTCTTGTGCCTTCTGCCGATCTTGCTGCTGATCTTGTGGGGCTCGGGATTGAACTCCTCTCGGATATTGTTCAACAATACCGAGGCCTCTTCAAGATTGGGGTCAGCATTTTTGGCCGCTTCGAGCATCTCTTTCGCCTCGGTAAGCCGGCCTGTCTTCAGGTAGAGACGTCCCAGGGCATTGAGGGAGCGGGCGTGGTCCGGTTTGAGTGCCAGAGCCTTTAAATAGCTGGCAATAGCATTGTCATAATCCTTCTTGAAATCGTAGATCAGGCCCAGCTTGTAGTGGTTGTTGGGATCATCGGGGAAGAGTTCCGCCGTCCCCTT
Organism: Geobacter sp.; assembly: GCA_003151775.1. GTDB lineage: Bacteria > Desulfobacterota > Desulfuromonadia > Geobacterales > Pseudopelobacteraceae > Oryzomonas. Next base: position 24,763 of record PLYK01000132.1, read on the forward strand.
GAGCAGGTCGGTAACCTCGTCGTAGCGCTTGTCCTTGACATAGAGCGAAACCAGGGCGTTGCGCGTTTCCACATCGTCTTTCTGCTGCACCAGAACCTTATTATAATGCTCAATGGCTTTGTCGTTCAAGCCCTTGACCTTGTAGAGGGCGGCAATCTCCCGGTTTGCATCCACATTATCGGGCGACTGTTTCAGCACCGCCTGATACCCCTCGATGGCCAGGTTCGTTTCCTTGTTGCGGGCAAAGAGCCGCGCCAGCTTGAGCTGGATATCGGGGCTGTTGGGTTTGAGCTTGAGAAATTCGCCGTACTGCTCCACCGCCTGGGCGCTGCTTCCGCGGTTCAGGTAGATATCAGCCAGGCGCAGCCTGGCATCGGCATTCTGCGGTTTGACCTGAACAGCCTGTCTGTAGGCCACCACTGCCTCGTCCAGCAGATCCTGTTTCTCATAGAGAATGCCCAGGTTAAGGTACACGTCGCTTTTGGCGCTGTTCCGGTAAACCGCTTCCTTATAGGCGGCAACGGCTTCTTTATCCATGCCGGCTGAGCGGTACAGGTTGCCGAGTTTTTCATACGCCGCCACTGCATCGGGCTGTTCCTTGATGGCCGTCTTCAGCCTCTCGAGCTCCTTTTCCAGCTCTGTCTGAGGCGGGGTTGCGGCCGGAGGCGCGGCAACCGCGGGGGAGGGAGAAGCGGCCGGAGGCGGGGCGGCCGGAGGCGTCTTTCCTTTGCCGCCCAAGAGCCTTTCATACTCGGCCTGTTTGCTTGCTCCTTTTATGGTGTAGATATCGGCCATCATCAGATGAATCTCGCGATTTTGGGGGTTGGAGACGGCGGCCTTCTTGAGCTCGTCCAGCGCAGGATCCAGTTCATTGCGCTCCAAATGGATTCCGGCAATGCCCATATGAGCCTTCCCGGAATCCGGATCGGCCGCCAGCGCCCGCCGGTACTCCTCCAGCGCCTTGTCCTGCTGACCGATGGCAACGTAGATCTCCGCCAAGCCGGTAAACACACCGGCGTCATCGGTCAATTCGCGGCCGGCTTCGTCGAAGTAATAGATGGCCAGGGGATAAACCTTGCGCTCCGCCAGGATCATCGCCATGGCCTTTTGATATTTGGGGTCGGAAATCGACGACAGGCCGCGGGCCAACTCAACCGAGGCCTCGTCATTCATCCCCTTTTGGGCGTACAAAAGCCCCAGATTGCCGCTTGCCAGGGGGAAGGATCGTTCCAGTTGCAACGCCTTGCGATATTCCGCAATCGCCCCGTCCTGATTGCCTGCCCGCTCGAACTGTAATGCGGTGACATAGTGGCCGGCAGCGCCGTCAGGACAGAGGGAGAGGATATCCGCTTCGGTCTTGTGTATCCGGGCTTCATCGCGGAACTGCCCCAGCTTCCCCGTAAGCTCCAGGGCCTTGGGGCATTTGTCGGCCCCGAATCCCCAGGTGAAACCGGTCAGCATGAGCACCGCGCAGGGCAGGGCAAGATATGTGCGAATCATAGGCATGTTCTTGGGTTGTCCTTGTGATCGGTGTCCTGCGCGGTTAATCCATTCCTTGCCGGAATTAGTGCGGCGGACTAACCGCACAGGACACCAGATCGAATGTCGGGGGATTATACACAGCACGTGGTCAGAATTCAATTATTTAGGCAAATATCTTTGATTATTTACATTTTTATGCAATAATTTTCACCTGTATAACACCTGCCGGGCATACTCCGCTTGCATGCCGTAAGCAGCAAGGAGCAGCGAGATGAATCAAGAGCTTGAGGCGTTGATCATGAATGCCAGTGACCTGCCCACCATCCCGGTGGTCGCAACCAAGGTCATGCAACTCATAGAAAGCGAAAACACCACCTCGGAAGAGCTGGCCAAGATAGTGGCGTCCGATCCGGCCGTTGCCGCCCGTGTCCTGAAGATCTCGAACTCGTCCTTTTACGGCTGCCAGCGCCAGATCCAGACGCTGTCCCATGCCATCATGATCCTCGGTTTCAGCACCCTGAAAAGCCTCGTGGTGGCGGCTTCGCTCAAACAGGTTTACAAGCCCTACGGCCTTACCGAGAAAATGCTTTGGGAGCACTCTTTCGGCGCCGGCCTGGCCGCCCGCATCATCGCCGGCGCAAGCCGGCTGGTAAATGAGGATGAGGCCTTTCTGGGCGGCCTGTTCCACGATATCGGCAAGATCATCATGAACAACATGGACAGCAAGCAATTTCAAAGCGTCATGCAGAAATGCTACAATGACCGGATTTCATTTCTGGAGGCCGAACGACAGGTATATCCCTACAACCATGCAGAAGTTGGCGCGCTGGTCATCAAGAAATGGAACTTCCCCGAGATCCTGATGCATGCCGTCCTGAAGCACCACACCTTCGATTTCGACGCCGACGAAGATCCATATCGGGTACGGCTGGCCTGCGTTGTCGGGCTGGCAAACCTCTTCTGCCACAGGGTAGGGGCGGGCATGCGCGAGCCGGAGGATTTTGCGCTCCACGAGACACCGCCTGCCATCATTCTCAACATCGATGAGGAACAGTTGAACTTTATGCTTGAAACCTTCGTGGAGGCATTCAACCGGGACAAGGTCTTGTTCAGCTAAAAAGGGCGTTCAAACGCGCCACAACCGCTTTCGCGTCTTTTTTCCAGCGCCTTTTCACTGGTTTTTTTCAGCAATGTCCGGTTAGGAAATTGCATTCGACTGAAACATGCTCTAAAGTCCCCCCTCCCCTTGCGGGAGGGGGAGCTAACTGCAAATACCAAACCGGACAACGCTGAGTTTTTATTGAACAATCGATGCATCGTCCTCCCGCTGATCCGCCTGATCGAGTCTGTCACACCCCCGTGCTGCCAATCAAGATGATAAATTGATTTTTTTTATCCGAAATAGTATCATAATAAATTAGAATACGTCGCAAGGATGTCTATGATCCGCACAATTCTCACCTATCCCAACCCCGAACTCAAGAAAAAGTCGGCGCCCGTCGCTGTTATCAATGATTCCCTGCTGCAACTGGTCAAAGACTTGGCAGAAACCATGTACGACGCACCGGGGGTCGGCCTGGCCGCACCACAGATCGGCGTGCATCAGCGCGTTATCGTGATCGATGTCTCCGCCAAGGACGAACAGCCTGAATTGATTGTGGCAATCAACCCGGTCATTGTCCATGCCGAGGGAGAATCGTATGAAGAGGAGGGCTGCCTTTCCGTCCCCGGCTATGCCGCCAATGTCCGCCGCCATGCCAGCGTGGTGGTCAAGGGACTGGACCTGGAAGGGAACGAAAAGAGCTGGCGGGCAGAAGAACTGCTGGCCATTGCCTTCCAGCATGAGATCGATCATTTGGACGGGGTTCTCTTTGTCGATCACCTTTCGCCGCTCAAACGCGACCTGTTCCAGCGCAAACTCCGCAAGGCCGCCGAAGAGAAAGGGGGCGACAAATGACCGGCTGGCGGGTGATTTTCATGGGGACCCCGGAATTTGCGTGCTCCACATTGCAAGTGCTCATAGATCGCGGTGAACAGTTGCTGGCGGTGGTTACCCAGCCGGACCGGCCCAAAGGACGCGGCCAGAAGCTAAAGCCGCCGCCGGTCAAGGAACTGGCGTTACGTCACGGCATCCCGGTGCGCCAACCCCTCAAGGTACGCGACCCGGCCTTTATCGAAGACATTGTGCGGCTCAAACCGGATGTGATCGTGGTGGTGGCCTTTGGGCAGATCCTTCCCACGGCGCTCCTGAAAATTCCCCCCCATGGCTGCATCAACGTCCATGCCTCGCTTTTGCCCCGTTACCGCGGGGCCGCACCGCTCAATTGGTGCATCATCAACGGCGAGAGCGAAACCGGCGTTACGACCATGCTGATGGACGCCGGCCTGGATACAGGCCCAATGCTGCTCCACCGGTCAACACCCATTGATGAAAACGAGAATATTGCCGCACTCCACGACCGCATCTCAATGATGGGCGCACAACTGTTGGCCGAGACCCTGGATGGGCTCAAAGCCGCCTCCATACCGCCGCGGGAACAGGATAACGCCAGTTCCTGTTATGCCCCCATGCTGAAGAAGGAGGATGGGCTGATCGTCTGGTCCCGTGACGCCCGCGCCATCCATAACCAGGTGCGCGGCATGAGCGTCTGGCCCGGCGCCTATACCTTTATGGACGGCCAGATGCTAAAGATCTGCCGCACGCGGGCCGGCAGCGGCAGCGGCCAACCGGGTACGGTGCTGCGGGCTGGCAAGGGGACGCTCGAAATTGCCTGCCTGACCGGGAGCCTGATTATCGAAGAGTTGCAGACAGCGGGAAAAAAACGATTGGATTCGGCCAGTTTCCTGGCTGGTTGCCCGGTTTCGGAAGGTTCCCTGCTTGGCGGTGAAATCAGCGGTGGGGATAGACAGCAATGACCGGCGCCAAAGGAACCAACACCCCGCCCCGCAAACGCCTGTTCATCTCGCTGATGGGCTTCACCTGCCTGATCTTGGTGGGGCTTATCTTTCTTGCCTGGTGGGTTCCCAATCGCGGCCTTGCCAACATCCACCCCCAACTGCCCAATATCGTCGGTATCGCCGTGGTGGTGCTTTCGGGCGTCGCCATTCTGGGGACCGGCCTTTTGGTCTTGACCACCGCCCTGGGCAAGGATATCTTTTTCACCCGCTTCATGCGCCTGGTGGTAATCAAGTTTCTCCTGCCGATGATCGAGTTGGTAGGGCGCGGGCTGGGGCTTGACAAGGACAGTATCCGCCAATCCTTCATTGCCATGAACAACAGCCTGGTCATCTCGCAGCGCCAGAAGGTCAGGCCCGACCGCATCCTGGTGTTGCTCCCCCACTGCATACAGCTTTTCGACTGCGAGATCAAGGTCACCGGCGACATCAGGAAATGCGTGCAGTGCGGCCGTTGCGACATCAAGGGATTGGTGGGCATCGGCCAGAAATACCATGTGGACATATCCGTGGCCACCGGTGGCACACTTGCCCGTAAGGTGATCGTGGAAAAACGCCCCAAGCTGGTGCTGGCCGTGGCATGCGAGCGCGACCTCACCTCCGGCATCAAGGACTGTTACCCCTTGCCGGTAATCGGCATTCTCAACAATCGCCCCTTCGGCCCCTGCTTCAATACCACCGTCGATACCGCCAAGATCGACGAGGCCCTGAGCCAGGTGATTATCCTGGAAGAGCCGGCCTCGCCAACCGCCTGAAACACAACTTGTCTACAGGTTACGCCAGCGGGTCATGAATTCTGCCGGAGAAAGGATGGGCGTTCCTTCGAATTCTCCAAGGCGTTTCAGGTGCTCGTCCCCGAAAACGATGCAGGCGGCGCGGGCCTTTTGGGCGCATTCGAGGAACTTGTCGCCGACCGGATCGGCCTCGACTGCATGCAGGTCGTTGTCGATGACAACAAAAACGATTTGTTGTCTGGTTTTGAACAGCTCCAGAAGCTCTTTCAATTCGGGCTCCCCGGCCAGGCCCATGCGAGCGAGAACTTCCAGGTACTCAGTAAGGATTTCCGCACAGAGACAGATGGTGACCTGACCGGTTTTCCACAGGTCGATGATCAGCCGCGGCGTTCCTTTCGGGCTCAAAAAGGAAGAAATAAAGGCATTCGTGTCGATGACAACCTTCACCGACTTGCCCGTGTCTCCCGGATGATCCGGTCAACGTCCTTGGCGTTTACCCCAAGCTTATCGGCCTTGGCGCCGATACGATCCCAAAGGTCATCCACTACCTGGGAGAGGTCCGCTTTACGGACATAGTTCTCGATCAGCTCCCGCATTTTCTCGCTGGCGGTCTTCCCCTCCATGCGGGAGACACGCTGGAACCGCTCCTTGGTCTCATCGTCGATACGAATCACCATCTGCCTGGTCATGGCTCACCTCGTCTATATTGTATATACATACTATACAAATCGTGCCGTTTGGTGTCAACATGAGTATCTGCGGCTTAACCAGTCAGGCGTCCGCTTCCTTTTACCATTCCACTTGTACCGGATAGCTGCTGATGTGCGTATCCGGGGTGAGTATGGTCATGCCGCCGGCAATGGCCTGGCAGATGAGGATGCGGTCGAATGGGTCTTTGTGATATTCAGGCAGGCGGGACAATTGCAGCACGGAGGCTTCATCCAGAGGCAGAGTATCGATCTGGTGGCGGATACGGTTGTTTTTGATGAAGTCGTGCGCCGGTTCGGGTAGTGGCAATTTACCCAACTTGTTTTTTACAATAATCTCCCAAGCCGAGGCAACGCTGAGAAAGACATCGTTTGCCGGTTCGGCAAACAGCCGCCGGGCATTCGGGGAGAGTTCCCGGCTGTCGGCTACCAGCCAGAGAAACGAACAGGTGTCCAACAGGATATTCATTGCTCCTCGCCAGAGAACAATGCGATAGTTTCGTCCGGCAGCTCATCGAAAAATGAAGCCGGCACCGAGAATGTCCCCTTGGCAAGACCAATCGGACGTTTTTCATGAGACTTGGTGGCGATGGGGCGTATTTCCGCCACGGGTTTATTCCGTTTGCAGAGAATAAAACTCTCTCCCTTGGCAACCTCGTCAAGGTAATGCGACAGGTGTGTTTTTGCTTCTTGGACATTTATTGTGTTCATGATGGTTTAATAGTAGATCATTAACCTGACCAGGTCAATAGTTTAAGTACTCATTTGGCGTAGTTTGAGAGTGGAACAAACCGGGGACTGGAAGCAATCGACATATTTTTAGAAAGACGCTTTTGAGGAAACAACTTAGCATCTTGGAAGCCCCAGATGTGTTCCTTTGTTAAAGGGGGACTTGATCGTTAGCGGAAGATCGATGTTAATCAGCTATTTCATTGCACCCAGAAACAGCCCCTTTAGCCGTTCCCGTGGCAGGTTTGCCGGCACGTCTTCGGCAATCACCTTTCCCAGTGCCATGACATAGACCCGGTCGGCGATGGCGAAGACCGCATCGACATTCTGTTCAACTATGAGCATGGCTGTTTGGTATGAGTCTCGTATACCCCTGATCGTCGTGAAGCTCTTTTTCAGGGCTGCCGGTGCAAGGCCGAGGGAGGGCTCGTCGAGAAGGAGGAGCTTCGGCCGCAACATCAGCGCACGGCCGAGGGCGAGCATCTGCTTTTCGCCGCCACTCAGATCGCCGGCATCGTATTTTTGCCGTGCCGCCAGTTCGGGAAATAGGGCGAAGACTTCGGCCATGCGGGAGGTGGCAAGTCCCTTGTCCGTGAGGGTGTAGCCACCTATAGCAAGATTCTCGGTAACAGTCAGGTCGTCGAAGACCATATTCCCCTGCGGCGAGTAGGCTATTCCGAGGGGCACGTTGTCGGACGGCTTGTTGCCGTTAATCCGTGCGCCGTGGTAAAGGATATCCCCCTTTCTGGCCGCCAGCATACCGATGACGCTTTTCAGCACCGTCGATTTCCCCGCGCCGTTCGGGCCGATGATGGCGACTATTTCACCCGGCATCACAGTTAGCGAGACACCTTGCAGAACCGGTTTCCGGTTGTAACCTGCTTCAAGGTCGATGATTTCCAGCACCGGTCCGCTCATCCCAGATATGCCTCGATCACTTCGGAGTTCTCCCGCACCTGCGCGGGCTCGCCGTCAGCGATCACCCTCCCCCCCGCCATGACGATCAACCGGTCCGAAACCTCCATGACCGCTTCCATGTTGTGCTCGATGACAAGAACGCCGATTCCCTCGTCCCGCATGTCGCGCAGCAGGCCGAGGATCTTCACCGTCATCTCCTGGTTCACCCCGGCAACCGGCTCGTCGAGGAGCAGCAGGGCCGGATCGAGGGCGCGGCAGCAGGCGAGGTTCAGGAGCTTCTGTTGGCCGTAGGAAAGTTCACCCGCCGGCTCTTCGGCCTTGTCGGACAGCCCGACAAAGGCTAGAAGTTCCTGCGCCCGCTCACGGTTCTGCCGCTCCTTCCCCTTTTTCAGGGAAGCAAAGAGGGAAGCGCCGGGGTTGAAGGCGAGCATGACGTTGTCGAGGGTGGAGAGTTTCTTGATAGTGCGGAGGTTTTGAAAGGTACGTCCGATCCCGGCAGCGGCTACGGCATAGGGGGGCTTGCCCGTGATCTCCAGCGAGTTGAAGCAGATCAAGCCGCTGTCTGGCACGTGATAACCGCAGATCATGTTGAAGAGTGTCGTCTTTCCCGCGCCGTTGGGACCGATGAGGCCCGTGATTGCGCCTTTGGCTATGGTGCAGGAAACCTCCGTTACCGCTTTAACACCGTCGAAATGCTTGGTCACCCCTCTGATTTCAAGCATCTTCTACTTCTTTACGCTCCTTGGGATGGGCGTTGAAGGCATATTCGCCGAACAGTCCTTGGGGGCGGTACATCATACAGAGGACCAGGAGCACGCCGTACAGTATCTGCCGCACGTTGGCGGCGACGGCGTTGGGAAGACCGACGAAACGGAGGATTTCCGGGAGTGAGACGAGGAAGGCGGCCCCGGCGACAGAGCCCTTGAGGCTTCCCGCACCGCCGATGATGACTATGGAGAGGATGAAGATCGACTCCATGACCGTGAAGCTCGTCGGGTCGATGTAGCTGATATAGACCGCATAGAGGCCGCCGCCGATGGATGCCAGGGCCGCGCCAATGACAAATGCTGCCATCTTGTAAGCGGTGACGTTCTTGCCGAGGGATTGGACGAAGATTTCGTCCTCCCGGATCGCCTTGAGAATTCTGCCGAAGGGGGAGTTGATGAGCCGGTTCAGGAAGAGGTAGACGGCGATACCTATCGCCGCGACGAGGCAGAGAAAGGCGCCGTGGGACGGCAGGGGAACGCCGAAGACGCTGGGCTGGGGAATGCCGGGGATGCCCATGGGGCCGCCGGTGAAGGAGACCCAGTTATTCAGGATGCTGAAGACGATGATTTGGAAGGCGAATGTGGTTATTACGAAATAGTCGTCTCGGGTGCGGAGTGACGGCCAGGCGATGAGAAAGGCGATTGCTGCGGTCAGGATGACTCCTGTCGGGAGACAGAGCCAGAAGGGAATGCCTGCCTTGAGGGAGAGGAGCGCGGTCGTATACGCGCCGATTCCGTAGAAGGCAGCATGGGCCACGGAGATGAGGCCGGTGAAGCCTGCCGGGAGGTTCAGGGACATGGCGACGATGGAGTATATCCCGATCATGATGAGGATGTGGAGCAGGTACTCCATCAGACCTCCGCCTTACGTATCTTCTTGCCGAAGAAGCCCTGGGGTCTTAGGAGGAGGAAAAGGAGAAGGACGATGAAGGCGATGGCGTCCTGCCACTGAGAGGAGATTTTCCAGACGCCGAAGTTCTGGGCAAAGGCAAGGAGAAAGGCACCCAATGCAGCACCGGGGATACTACCCACCCCACCGATGATGACCGCCACGACCCCCATCATAAGGGCGTTCATTCCCATTGTCGGGGTCATGTCGGTGTCGAAGGAGATGAGGATTCCGGCTATACCCGCGAGGGCGGAGCCGATGGCGAAGGCGATTAGGATTACTTTGTCCGTGTCGATGCCGGTTACAAAAGCAAGTTCAGGATTGGCGGCGACTGCTCGCATATAGATTCCAATTCTTGTAAACCTCATACAAATCAGACACAAGATTACCAACGAAACACCAACTACAATTGTCACCAGTTGGATAGGTGTTATACGGGCTCCAAGTATATCACTGCCTTCGGTGACCATTCCGTCTCTTATACTCTTTGTCTCATCACCATAAATTAAAGAAATAATATTTTGCAAAATAATATAAATGCCAATAGAAGCAAGTAACAAGACCAAAGGAGAAGCAGTATTAAAACGCAGGTACCGGTATGGTCCAAGCTCAACAAGGATTGCTATAAATAGCGTTAAAACTATTGCCAGCGGAATAGAATAGTATAGTGGAAGGTATAGAATGCGATATAAAAAGAAAACCAAATATGGACCTAATGTATAAATAGCACCGTAACTAAAATTAAAAAATTTAGCAGTAGAATATATTATACAAAAGCTTACACCTATAATAGAATATGCACTTCCAGTTGCTATTGAATTTACTATCAATTGTATGCACGTATTACTCATGATTGTTATAATTATTGATTTAGTAATTTAAATTTGTTATTTGATACGACATAAATTGATATATTCTTATTTTTATTATCACCATTGTTATTGAATTCGATCCGTCCGGTAACTCCATCAACAAAAAACCCTTGTTTTTTTATTTCAGACACAATTCCTTTTCGGGATTTGTCTGTGGCCTTTTCTATAGCATTTATAATAACTTCCGCGGCATCATATCCCAGAGGTGCATAACTAACGACCTTACCATATTTACGTTCATATTCTTTGAAGAATTTTACTGCCTTCGGGGAAACACCTCGATCAGGAGCAATAAAACTAACAATTGAACCCTCTCCAGCATTACCAGCCTGTTGCAAGAAGGCACTACCATAGCACCCATCGCCTGCAATCGCCGTGGCTTTTAACCCCATCTCTTTCATTTGCCTAACAAAAGGGGCACCCATATCATATGTTGCTCCTATAACAACATACTTTGGATGCAACTCCTTGAGCTTTGCAATAAGCGTCTTGTAATCGCGTGACTCTTTTTTTGCGCCCTCAAAGGCCACAATATTTCCACCGGCAGACCTGAACTTATCACGAAAGGCATTGGCAAAGCCTAAACCGTAAGACGTTAAATCGTTCACAATTGCTACCGGCGCTATAGGATCTTTTGAAAGCAAGTATAATGCAAGAAACGGGGCTTGATCATCATCTGTGGGCGGGATCCTAAATAAGGATTGGTATCCTAATTGCGTAATTCTTGGGTTTGTAGGCACCGGCATTGCGACCGGCATTCCATTTTTTGCATAAACTTCTGCAGCGGCACTCATACAACCACTGGTTAAATGCCCGACAACAGCTATATATCGAGAATCTTGGCATATTTGATTGGCAATCGCGACGGCTGTTTTAGGGTCACCTTGATCATCAAACAATTGATAATGAATAATAGCGTTGCTGTCTAGATTGAGTTCATCAAAAGCCATTTTAGCTCCATTAGCAGTATCCTTACCATTTTCTGCAAGGGTTCCTGTAAGTGAGCTAACAATTGCTACATATACCGCAGGCTTACGAAATCCAAACGCAATAACGCCGGTAACAATGATCAATGAAATGCAAACAACAAGCCATGCATAATTCTTATTCATATTCTCCCTCCTCATCCGAAGAAATTAGCCCTTCATTTCTGTCTCTAAATCTCGAAGGTTTTGAACATGCTCCGCTACTTTAGCCTCCCAACCTATTGGAAGTAAGTCGCCAGCTCTGTCACGGAATGGGCATCCATGATAAATACCGTATCCTTTGTATCCAATTGAATTAAAGGGAATGCTATTATAAGCAAATCCATGTTTCTTATAATGATTGCGGTATGGATTGTTCGCAATTGCCTTAATAAGTGCATACTCTTGGTGAACATTACCCAAATAATTGTTATCAGTACCGTCAGTCTCATCTGGGCAACCGCAACAAGGATATATTCTTCCTCGTGCATTAATGTAAAGTCCATAGGGCAACTGCGAGCATGGCAAACCGCCTAAGTATGGTGACGCACCCCCAAAAGGAATACCTAATTCTTCATTTAACGAATAAATTCCCTCAGCAATTTTGAGCATTCGCTCCTTTGAAATGTATAAACCGCGTCGCTTTCTCCAGTCTGCATTTCGTGTAAGCCCAACCGGCACGGGAGGATCAAGATCAACAAAAATGCGTCGTTCTGCTTTAAGCCGGTATATTTTCTCTATATCATCTATACCTTGTGGGGTAATAACACTTTCAAGTCCCAACCGAGTCCAACCCGTTGGGCTATCCTCAGCTGCAACGCCGGTCATTATAAGTTTCTCCTCTTCACAGGAAAATACAGGCGGTTCGTTGAAGCCAACTGCAATCAACTGCTCAAGAATATGATTTCGTTTTTCGGCATATCCCTTAAGACCAACAAGACTGTCCTCTTTATCGTTGTTGAAGGAGTGAAACTTCAACATTATGCTGACACGTAATTTTTTTAGATATTCGATAAGTTCACGTGGCTTAAGACCATGTACTTTCAAACATTGTGACTCGTCAGCCAATATCGAACCATTGGTAAAAACGACCATCCACATATTAAGCATTTCACTTGCAAACTCTATGAAATCGACAAAACCGCTCTCTTGGAATGGTTCCTGATCACCAACTAGTTTAGCACTTTTACATCCTAATGTGGCGGCATCCTTAAAAATAGACTTAAGTTGTTCAATATTCAATTTTGAAAGGCTGCCTTGCTTGTTTCTGACAAATTCGCGCTCGTCTGTCTCAACAAAACAATAACGACACTTGAGGTTGCATTTATTCTGACATGGATAATCAAAGTCCATGGTTAGCAGTGCAATGGCTTCTCTATCAATATATTTTTTTATGGTTGCTTCAGGGTATTGCCAACCAATCAGTGAGTTAACCCAAGTCATAAGCAGACTTCCAATCGAATTTGATATGTCATTTTATGTGACTTAATTTGCAAGTATTAGATTCATTTATATCAAAAAATATTTTATTTAGACCAGATCGTATTGCAGAAGCAATATCATTGTTTATACCAGAAGCTGCCATCGAAGCAAGGTCGAGAACTGGAGAGAATGAAAGGTGGACATCAGATTTCCTGCCATTACTTAAACTATCGTCAAATCCAATAAAAAATACCCAACAATCGAGATCTGGTTTGTTTTTATCTCTAATAGCAAAGAAATCAGAGGGGAACTGGAAGGTCCTAACTATAGTTTTTTCACTTCCATCACTTCCTTTAACTGGACGACTTGAAATGCGAACATCTTTTTGGAATATATCGAGACAGTCATCAATACAACGGAAAATAAACTTATCTGCTATTTCATCATCAGAAGCATCAATATTCAGTCCATGGTACCCAAGAAGCACATCTTTAAGTTTTCCCCATCCTAACTGTTCCGGGTGCTCCGACGCAGACGAATCAGCAAGAGTTCCAAAGCCGTCATGAAATTGGTTTACTTTTCTAATGTTCTCTTGATCAATTTTAGTAAATTTTGACGAAGGAATAAATGATTCCAAGTCTGCGCTGAGAATTTTACGGGGAATCCATGAATTATTAGCAGTCACAACAAAACCTTTCTTGATTTCATGAGCAACTGTAGCACAGTCTACAAATTCTACCGATTGTTTATCAACTCCTTTGGAATAAGCAAATATTCTTTTCCACACACCTTTATTGTTGGAATGAAAATCATGAAATGCCTCAAGAAATCCAATCCATTCATCAAAGTCACTAGAATTTCTAAACCTAAAAATATTGATTGGTGATTTTGGCATAACAGTATAAAACTCGAATCTATGATACCAACTCTCTAGAGAACTAACTATTTTTTCGATTGTTTTTATATAATATGCGAACGAAGTAACATGTAAAAGTACTCCTGGAAACTGTCGTTCCAGTGTTTCTGTTTCAAAATACCGTCCAATTGCTACGGACATGTATGCATAATGAGGACGTTCATCTTTGTAATCGATAATTCTTTTCGAAATTTTAACTACTGTGTCATCTTCACCGTCTTTGGGCGGATTAATGCCAGGTGCAAGAAGAGGATGCAGAGCGACCAGGTGAAATTTTTCTACCTGATCGCACATTCCTAAAAGTGCTTCTGCCATATTTTCATCATCATTATTTGTTTTCAGTTCCATTGCTGAATCAGATATGGCACGAATCCGTTCTGCAGTTTGCCTTGTAGTGGCCACTGTTTGAATGGTACGACTAAGAACAGATAATGAAGCAAAAGTCTTCTGGACTTGAGTAGATACTTCGCTTATTTTACCATACGTGCTGTTTATTTCTGTATTTGTTCCATTAAGTTTAGTTCCTAAATCACCAATACTATTAAATGTGTTAGCGATAACTGACGTTATCACTGCAAGAAAGCCTGCTGAAATTAAATCTTTTGCCCATCCAAGATAAATACTAACAGATCTTACATCAGGCCTATGCTCAGCAAAATCATTTAGTGATGATATGAAAGCCAAATATGTTCCAACTAAAAAAACAACAAACCATAGATTTGGGAAATGCCAAAGCCGTCTTCCAAATTCAGCGAATCTGATAAATATAGGAATTGTAGTAGTTTTAGCAAACCTTGAATGTGCGAAACTCAACGAGCCAAAGATAATAAAGACCAGCGTAACTACGCAAAATATAGCCAGTACTATCGCAGGAATGGTTGTAAATAGCATTAGAATCCATGCTAAGATCAACAATGCAATTGAAATACCGAAAGGAATAATAATTTCTCTAAACGACAGGATTACGTTATTTGATTGTGGTGAGACTTCTGGCGTGGCGACATCATTCATTACGCAACCCTCTTTTAAAGTAATGCTACACAAAAAATTGCCATCACCGACAACTGCTAAACATTATTTTGATGTCATCAATTCGATACTGAGAAACATCCTTCCCCATCACCTTAGTATCATTAAATATCGCATAATTTATCCCCGGCCCCATCGCGCTGCGATAAATAACGCCATCATAACCAATCGTCTTTATATACTCGCACAGATACTGACTCGGCAAATATTCAAGGTGCGCGAAGTGCGGCAATACCGGCATAGTCAACTCCTCACCCAGCCGGCACAGATACTCCATATAACGCCGGAACAGTTTCAGAATGGTATCGTCAAGCTCAAAAGGCGAAACGGTCTTGCGCGGGTTCTGCAGATCAATCAACTTCAACGAATCTTCCACATCGAGCTCGGCAACGCAAACCAATTCGCCCTTATGAGGCCTGATTTCGGCTACTGCCGTCGCGGCATCAGAGGCGACATACAGACACGGTATCCCGACAGGATTGGCCCGCCCGTTTCCGGCCTGCTTCTCCGGCGGCTTTCCCATCTGGTCGATGGAATACAGATCCTGCTGGTCACACATCCTGGCGCGGTAAACCTTGGCTGGGGCTCTTCCCTGTAAAAATTCAAAAGGCTTTTCAATTTCCTGTATCTTCTTGATGTTTTTCGGGAAGTAGCGGTTTCGATGCTTCAATTCTTCTCGAAAATCCTCCCATTCCTGGACCGCAGATGCATCGTTCTCCACGACCGGGGCATATTTCTTGTGGAAGATTGTGTTATCGTCGAATATCAGCACCAACAGGGTTTCGGCCTTGACCGGGTCGAGTCTGTCAAAAAGGCCCCAATCACTGCGTATAAGCGCTTCCAGGCTCGAAGCATCAGGAGAACCGCTTTCCTCGTAAACTCCGATCAAAGCTTCAAAATAATCCACCAGCTCAGGCGGATCAATGAGCTTGACACCTCGGCTACCACAATACTCGCAATCCCCGGTTTCCTTGGCGGATTGTTCAATCTGTCGAGCAAGAAAGTTATCGCCTATACAGTTACCGCAACACTTCTTCATCTGCTTACGCCCCGAGGAAGTGCTCGATCAACTCGATATGATGCTGCATGGAAAGCTTCTTTGCGTAGCCGAGACCGGGATAGTGTTCCTGCTCATGTAAGGTCATATACTCCTGAACGGCTTCTGAGCGGAAGATCATCGAACCGCGGCGGTTTACATCGTCAACAAGTTTCTGCAACGCCTCCAGGAATTTCCCCCTGGGATCGACCGGAGAATTTGTCCGATCCGACACGTAATGCTTAATGTACATGTCATTATCTTCGTTGCTGTGGAGATAGGTCAGATGGATGGCAACCGCGTATGCCGGACCACCGGTTTCCATGTAATCATCTCCCACTATCAGAAAGTCCCCGAAGCCGTTTACACCCTCATCCATGTACGTTATGTGGAGGTCCGAGAAATGCTCTCCTTCGGGATGCTCCCGATTCTTCCGGTGGATAAAACCGTCGCGGATGAGAATACGTTGATTGTCCCTGAAATGACGGCGATACAGACGGCTGCAAAACTGTTCGATGAAGATATGGTTTGTGATGACATCATAACTGGCCAAGGCTTCACCTAGTTCCCTGCTCCCCTCTGCGTAGCCGTAGTGGATAATGCTGACTGGCTTGGTCTGAGCAGCGCAAAAGGCCTGAATGTCAGCCAGCGATGAATCTTCACTGATGATGTAGCCTATGGAAAATTTGTCATAGTCGGAGAGGAGATCATCGATTATTTCGTCAAAAAGAAGGGTGCCGTCGTTTCGCAGTTCTCCGTAAACCGGATTGACTATGAGAGTGAAGCGTGTGTTGTGTTCGACCAATTTTTCGATTGTGCGGGAAAGTCCGGAAAGGTTACGTTTGACCGGCTCTATGATGGGGATGATATTGGCGCGGGCCATCCGTTCCGCATTCTCCCGGATGGTGATCAGGTCATACTGTTTCCCGCGAAAATAGGGATAATACATGCACCCTCCTCAGTAGAAACTACGTCAATGCAAGGCAATCTCCGATATCTGCATTCAATGCGTCAACAAACCGCTCTTGCTCGGCACAGCCCAACCGGCAGTAGAGCGACAGCGCCTTCAGTGAGGGTGGGACCGCCGTGATGAATTCGTGCAGCCGCCGGCTGTTTCCCCGTTTTTTCAAGACCTTCACCATGGAATCATGTGCCGCTTCCGGAGAGAGGGAACAGAAATGCTCACGACAGGCCTGATACATGCGGGCATTGGAGACATTCGGTACAGCGCCGAAATGCGTTTTGACAATCTGTTCATACTCACTACTTCTCAGGGAATCAAAGATCACCGCTGGTTGCGCCGCATGCTTCAACGATACAGGGACGCGGACGGTACGAATAGTGTTGCGGTCGGTGAGGACCAAGAGGCCGATATCCTCTCCCACCGCTCTTGCCACCTTTTCCGCTTGCGAGGCGGACGTTATCACGTTAATCTTGTCGAAGACCTGCCGGTAGGCAGCTACCTGGCGGGACAGGCGCTCCATGCTGTCATAGGCGGACTTGATTTCGTACACTGTGCTGGTCCCATTGAGAAGCACCGTGTCCGCTTTGCAGTTCCCGGCGCGGAACTCCGTCAGCATGCAGGTAGTGGTAAGCGAATGCACCCCGAGCAGGATTTTCTGGGCGATGACGTTCTTGTATATGTATTCGTTCCGGTACGACCGGAACATGAGCGCATAGACCTGGTCGAAGAACTCCCGCAAGGGGATTGCCGGATCAAGAACATGCACGAAGGCAGCTTCCCTGAGAATGGCCGCCGCCATGGACGAACGGCCCGTCGCGGCAAGCTCTTTTATGACAGTTGTCGAAAAGAGCCGCGCCAGGGTTGGCCCGTGAAACGATGATGATTTTAGTGTTGTTCTGTTCATATATTCAGAATAGCTCATCCAGCCATGCAATTCCAGCGGCTTCGGTCATTTTGCACGTTTTCTCAAAACAAAAAAACCACCCCATCAGCCCAAAGCTGACACGAGCGGCCTTCTCCCTACTCAAAATGGCCCCACCAGCGTGAAACCATCTTCATCCTCCCTTAACTGCACCGCGTTTTTAGCGCCACGATCATGGAAAATATTGAAACCAATCGCAATAATGCGCAGTTATACTCTTATTGTTCTTAATGTCAACAGGTAGGCGAGTATCTCTTCCTTCTTGGTAATATCCTTACACTGAGATTTTGCAGACAGCGTCTGCAAAATTGGATTCAACGGAAAGACGGGCAGTGCCTGGAATATCTTTTCCGTTATTCAACTTCAATCTCCGCCAGCATATCCAAGGCAAAATTCTTGGCCCTGCCGCCGGGTGCGATCGCGCCGTAGGCGATCGCCTCACGGAGTTCAGCGTCCGTGGCGCCATAGGACTTCGCGGCCGCGAAGTGCTTCTTCAGTCAGGTGGGGCACCCCACGGCGATGGCGCACCCCACGCGGATCAGTTCGCGCGTGCGGCCGTCCAGCACCTCTTCATACTCGTAGTCGAGAAACTTCTTGCGGATTTTCATGTTTTTCCCCTCCTTTCATCAGGGACTCGGAATTAACTGATATACTCCGAGTCCCTCACGCCGATTCCCCCAGTATCCTGGCGTAACAGTCGCGGATTCTGCCGGTCGTTTCTTCGTAATCAGTGATCAACGCAGCGCCTGGGTTCTTCAGCGCAGGATCATAGCCCAAGTGCCGGGCCAGTTTGTTCATGTAGCTTTTCGATCCGGCAAGGTCGTTTACCGAGTAGTCGTGG
Organism: Geobacter sp.; assembly: GCA_003151775.1. Taxonomy (GTDB): domain Bacteria; phylum Desulfobacterota; class Desulfuromonadia; order Geobacterales; family Pseudopelobacteraceae; genus Oryzomonas. The sequence continues at coordinate 42,911 of PLYK01000132.1, forward strand.
ATGATGCGCAGGCGGTTTTCCAGCCTGCGCAGAAACGTAAATCCTAAGAGCAGCGCCTCGGCGTTGTTTTCCGGCAAAAGCCCCAAGGCGCCGATCTCCTTGAGGGCCACGATGGTGCTGGTGGTTCGCAACTCGGGATAGCTGCAACCGTACTTGAGCTGAAGATACTGGGTAACGAATTCCACATCTACGATCCCGCCCCGGCCGGTCTTGATATTGTATCTGCCGCTCTTTTCCCGCGCCAGTTCGTTCTCCATGCGCATCCGCAACCGATGGATCTCGTGACGCCCTTTGTCGTCAATCGAGGTGCCATAGACCGTATGACGGATCACGTCGTGCAGTTGGAAGCCCAGCCTCTCATCCCCCAGCACCACCCGGGCCTTGGTAAGCGCCTGACGTTCCCATATCTGCGCCTCCTTGCGGTGATACTCAAGGAACGAATCAAGAGAGGTAACCAGCGGGCCTGCGTTGCCCGACGGCCGCAGGCGGGTGTCGATCTTGTAGACATACCCCTCACGGGTCTGCATGCTCAAAATCGAGATGATCTTTTGGGCCAGCTTGGCAAAGTATTCATGGTTGGTGACCTGCTTCTCGCCGTTTGTGCCCCCCTGGCGGTCATAGACGAAGATAATGTCCAGGTCGGAATGGTAGTTGAGGTCGCCTCCTCCCAGTTTACCCATGCCTATCACCGCCAGCGATGCCTCGGCATCGCTCCCCTCGAAGCGGAACATCGGGCGCCCGAAGCGTTTCAACTCCTGCACCGCCAGATGGTAAGCCGCCCCCAGGCAGGCCTCTCCCAGCACGGTCAACTGGGCGGTGGCCTCACCCTGACCCAGCTTGCCGTGAATGTCGTTCAACCCTATGCGCAGAAATTCTTCGTTACGGTAACGCCGCAGCACGTCCAACTGATCCTCGAAATAGTCGGTTCGCTCCAGCAGGCTGTCCAATTCCATGCCCATCATTGCCCTGGGCTTGAGCGTGGAGGCATTACTGCTGACCACCAAGCTGTCCAACAGCTCCGGATGGCTGATCAGTCTCTTGGAGAGGAATTCGGACATACCGAACAGGGACACCAGCAGTTTGAGCGTCTCGCGGTTTTCGGCCAGCAGGGCATAGTAGGAGGAACGGGTGCCGATGGTGAGCAGAAAACGTTCCAGATTGGCAAGGGCCATATCGGGATCGGGCGACAGAAAGATCTCCTGCAAAAGCAGTGGAGCGATCTTTTCCAGGATACGGCGGCCACGCTCGGTAAGGTTGCCGCTTTCGGGGCCGCGCCGGAGCGACTGCAGGTTTTCGTAGGCGCGCTCCACGTCCTCGAAACGGCGTTCAGCCAGCATGTCCTTGACCAGATCGGGATCGGCGTTGGTATCGAGGAAAAGGAGCACACGGGGGTCCACATCCTGTTTGAGCTTCTCGTCGCGGGAATGGAACAGATTCCCGTAGATGGCCGAAACATTGCTGCGATGTTCTTCCAGCGTTTCCAGAAATCGCTCCGGGCCATTGGGGCGCAGGAAACCACAGCGCCTGGCCAGCGCCCGCAATTCTTCCTTTTTGGCGGGCAGGTTGTGGGTCTGACGCTCCTGAACCACCTGGATGCGATGCTCGACCGTCCGCAGAAAGCGGTAGGCCCCGGAGAGTTTGCGGTGGTCGTCGTCAGTGATCAGGCGCGCCGTCAGCAGGGTATCCAGCGCTTTGAGCGAATTGCGCTCCCGCAGGTTGGAGTTCTTGCCGGCATAGACCAACTGCAGGGCCTGGACGAAAAACTCGATCTCGCGTATGCCCCCCCGTCCCAACTTGAGGTTGGCCTCCCCTTCCATGGAGCGGGCCAGGGAGGCATCGATCTTCTGCTTCATGAGTTTCATATCCTCGATCAGGTTGTAATCGAGGTATTTGCGGTAGACGAACGGCTGGAGCATCTTCAGCAACCGGTTGCCCAGTTCCAGGGAACCGGCCACGGGCCTCGCCTTGAGCATGGCCGTACGCTCCCAGGACTGGCCCCACGATTCGTAGTAGATCTCCGCCGAACGCACTGAAACCGCCATATCGCCGGATTTGCCCTCCGGCCGCAGCCCCACGTCCACCCGGAAGACAAAACCATCCCCGGTAGCCAGGGAGAGGGCCTTGCTGATCATCTCGCCCAGTTTGTTGAAAAAAACATGCAGCGAGACAACACCCTTCCTGCCGCCGGGACCGTTCTCAATCCCGCTGGTCTCGCCCCGGCCCGACTCGTAGAAGTAGATGATGTCGATGTCCGAGGAGAAGTTCAGCTCATTCCCGCCCAGTTTGCCCATGCCGATCACGGTCATCTCCGCTTCGCGAGGCCCATCTTCGCTCTCCATCAGGGGCAGGCCGAATTCCCGGACCAGGGAGCGGCGGCAGACCTCGTAGGCCACCTGCAGCGATGCGGACGCCAGGCTGGAAAGTTCTCCGGTCACCTCCTCCAGCGATGCAAGGCCGTTCAGATCGCGAGCGGCGATGCGCAGTATCTCTACCCGCTTGAAACAGCGCAATACCCGGAGCAATTCCGTGAAATCGGTCGTATCATCCACCTGGGAACGCAGGACGGTCAGCATCTCGCCCTCCCTTCGGGCAAGATCGATGGCATTCTCCAGAAACAGCCGGCGGAATGCGGCGGGGACCTTGTAGATCAGGTTAACCAGAAACGGCGAAGAGCCGCACAGCAGAATAAACTGCCCCAGGCGCTTTCTGCGTTGCGCAACCTCTGCCAGGTCTTCGGGCGGGATGACCCCGGCCAGGCGTTCAAAGGCGTTGAGAGCCAAGTCGGGCACGGGGGTCAATAGCGAGCCGGCAACAATGTGGTACAGGGAATCGAGGGAAAAGAACGAGCCGATCAGGATGACGTTTTCAGCCGAGCGTTCGCCGTGGAGATAGCCGAGGGACTCCAGGAAGGCGGCCAGTTCCCGCGTACGGCCGCCATGGTCGAAAAGGCCCATGATACGGTTGAATTCCCGGAAAAACCGTTCCCCGTGCATGGATCAGATACCTGCTGCCTTCCTGAGCCCAAAGAGGTAGTCGCCGCTGACAATCCCCTTTTCGGTAATGATGGCGGTAATGTAACGGGCCGGCGTAACGTCGAAGGCCGGGTTGCGTACGCTGATCCCCGTGGGGGCGATGGCAATCCCTTTGATATGGGTTACCTCGCACGCATGGCGCTCCTCGATGGGGATCTGGCTGCCGTCGCTCAGGGAGAGGTCCAGGGTTGAGACCGGCGCGGCCACATAGAAAGGGATATTGTTTTCTTTGGCCAGCACGGCCACCGAATAGGTGCCGATCTTGTTGGCCGTGTCGCCGTTGGCGGCGATCCGGTCGGCCCCCACCACGCAGCAGGTAATCTCGCCGCGGTTCATGAAAAAACCGGCCATGTTATCGGAGATCAGGGTGGCGGGAATCCCCTCCTTGACCAGTTCCCAGGCGGTCAGACGAGCCCCTTGCAGCCAGGGACGGGTTTCGTCGGCAAAAACCTTGATTGCCTTGCCCGCCTCGTGGGCGGCGCGAATCACCCCCAGGGCGGTGCCGTAGCCAGCGGTCGCCAGTCCTCCGGCGTTACAGTGGGTCAGGATCGTGGCCCCCTGGGGGATCAGGGTGGCCCCCCATTTGCCGATGTTGCGGCAGATGGTCAGGTCCTCCTCTTCGATACGGATGGCCTCCTTCTTGAGTACCTCGCGGATCTGATCGAGGGTCTTGCTGCGGCTGGCCTCGGCCACCCGCTTCATCCGGTCGATGGCCCAGAACAGGTTGACCGCCGTTGGGCGTGTGCGGGCCATGACCTCGCAGACGTTCTCCAACTGACGGAAGAATGACTCATGGGTGTCGGCTATGATCCCCCGCGCTCCCAGGGCAATCCCCATAGCCGCCGCAACGCCGATGGCGGGAGCCCCCCGGATGATCATCCCCTTGATGGCCTCGGCCACGGATTTAAAATCCTCGTAGGTGTTGTAAACCTCTTCTCCCGGCAGACGGGTCTGGTCGATCATGATAACGGCGTTGTCGCGCCACTCGATGGTGCGAAAGGACATGCAAAGCTCCTTGCAGTACGTTATTGAAACTGCTTGATATTGTATCACGGAGGCCCGGACTCAGGCAATCATTTCAACCGGGACGGCGCCCTTTTTCCTTGCCGCACCCCGACAGCACTGCTAAACTTAGTTTCCGTCCGGAAAGGGTTCGTTTCTCATCCGGGGTTTCCGGACGGACACTAAACTTGGAAAAAGACCTGCCGCCGGCACACTGTCTGTATGAAAGAAGTCCATAATCACAATGCACAAGTATTTTAGCGACGACGCGTTGCTGCTGATGCGCCACGAGATAGAGGCCGCCGCCGGCAACGAGGTCTTTTTCATAGGCCGGGCCAATGTTGACGGCATCGTTTTCGAAACAGAGGCCATTGCCCGCGGCGGCAAACAGGCCGTACCCGCCATCCTCACCCGCGCCGCCTGCGGCGACGTGGTCATCCACAACCACCCCTCCGGCGACCTGACCCCTTCCGGGGCCGACATGGACATCGCCTCGGTGACCGGCAACCAGGGGATCGGTTTCGCGATCATCAACAACGACTGCACCCGTTGCTACCAGGTGGTGTCTCCCTTTACCGAGAAAAAGGGTGAAATGCTCTCGTTGGAGGAGATCGCCCGGGCATTCGCGCCGGACGGGATCATGGCCCGCCTCAAGGGGTACGAGCAGCGCGACGAGCAGGTACGAATGGCCTTCGCCGTGGCCGAGGCGTTCAACCACGATCACGTGGTTCTGGTGGAAGCCGGCACCGGCACCGGCAAATCCCTCGCCTACCTGGTGCCGGCCATCCTCTGGGCGATACGCAACAACCAACGGGTGGTGGTCTCCACCAACACCATCAACCTCCAGGAACAGTTGATCCGTAAGGACCTCCCCTTTCTGGCGCGCACCTCAAAGGTGGAATTCAAGGCAGTGCTGGTCAAGGGACGCGGCAACTACGCCTGCCTGCGCAAGCTGGAAAATGCCGAGGCCGAGCCCTCCCTGTTCCCGGACGAGGCGGCGGCGGAGTTGACCGCCATCATCGAATGGAGCCGCAGCGCACAGGACGGCTGCCGCAGCGACCTGGCCTTCACGCCGCGGGAAGGCGCCTGGGAAGAGGTCTGCTGCGAGGCGGACCAATGCAGCCGCTCCCGCTGCAAGCATTTCAACCGCTGCTTCTTCTACCGGGCCCGGCGTGAGGCCTCGGCCGCCAAGGTGCTGGTGGTCAACCACGCCCTGCTGCTGTCGGACATCGTGCTGCGCAAGGAGACAGGCTACGACGCCACCGCCATCCTGCCCCCCTTCACCCGCCTGATCTTCGACGAAGGGCACCACCTGGAGGATGTGGCCACCAGCCATCTCTCACTGGTCATCTCCCGCGGCGGCATCCTGCGCCAGTTGCATCGGCTGGTCCCCCAGAAGGCCAACCGCAGCGGCCTCCTGACAATCATCTCCGCCCGTCTGGCCCGCGATATGCCGGACACCATGGAGGCACTCTATACCGAGCTGTCGGCCCTGCTTGAGAGCCACCTGCTTCCCAAGGCCCACGACCTGGCCGGCCTGACCGAGCAGAGCATGGACTGGCTGGCCCTGGCCGTTGAGCGGGAAACCGGGGATGAAGGGGGGAGGGAGCGCAAGCTGCGCATCACGCCGGTGGTGGAACAGGGCGCCTTCTGGCAGGAATGCCGCCAGCGGGTCCATGCCCTGGCCGACGCGGTAAACGACTACGTCTCGGCGCTGCGCAGCCTGCTGCGCCGCAGCGAGGACCTGCCTGACAAACTGCGGGAAAAACTGGCCGACCAACTGCTGGATGCCGGCGGCATCGAGGGTCGTCTCCGGACCATGGCCGACGGCCTTTTGTTTTTCATCTCCGATGCCGAAGGTTACTGCCGCTGGATCGAGGCCCGCTCCGGCCACCGCGGCGTGCAGGCCCGGCTGTGCGCCGCGCCGCTGGACATCTCGGGCCTGGTCAAGGAAACCATCCTGGACCGGATCAAGACCATCATCGTCACCTCTGCCACCCTGACCGTGGGGGGCGATTTCGGCTACCTGAAAAAGCGCACCGGCTTTGGTCTTCTGGGGCCTGAGCGCCTGAGGGAACTGCGTCTGGCTTCCCCATTCGACTACGCCTCCCAGGTCTTCGCCGGCATCCCGGAGGATATGCCCGAACCGACCGCACCCGGATTTCGTCAAGCGCTGGAAGAGCGCATCCTGCGGGCCGTGTCCATCTCAAAAGGCGGGGCTTTTATCCTGTTTACCTCCTACGACCTGCTCAACCGGGTCCATGGCGCGCTGGCGCCGGAACTGGCGAGACAGGGGCTGGTGGCTCTCAAACAGGGCGAAACCGGCCGCCACGCCCTGCTCTCCCGCTTCCGCAAGGAGAACAACGCCGTACTGTTCGGCACCGATTCGTTCTGGGAAGGGGTGGACGTCAAGGGGGAGGCGCTCAGACTGGTCATCATCGCCCGGCTCCCCTTCCAGGTGCCGACCGAACCGGTACAGCAGGCCCGCACCGAGCAGATCCAGGCTGCCGGGGGCGATCCTTTCCGCGAATTCTCCGTTCCACAGGCGGTGATAAAATTCCGCCAGGGGTTTGGCCGCCTGATCCGCAGCAGGGATGACCGCGGCGCTGTGTTGATCCTGGACCGGCGGGTAATCACCAAGAACTACGGCAGGATCTTTCTGCGGTCCCTGCCCGATACGGCAGTGGTGAAGGGGGATTCGGAGGAGGTTTTTACGGGAATGGAGGCGTTTTTTAACGGGCTGCCCTTGTAATGCCGATATCAAGTCAGTGCCTGGACGACGCGGTATATCATCAGGGTGCGGTTAACCCGTTTTACATCAGGATCGGGCATGTATTTTATTCTCCGCGATGCTATTAATGAATTGCGTTGGCGACGGCCTGAGTTTATAACAGGATAACTCGGTTATACGCAAGCCTTAATAAGGAGCAGTCAGATGGTGGCAACATCGTTCAGAACGGTCACGGTCGTGATCCTCTGGCTCACCGTTCTTCCCTGCGTCGCCTCGGCCGAGGAACCGGTCAGAGTGGTCGGCACGGTATCTCCATTGAGTGACATTGTCCGCAAAATCGGGGGGCGGCACGTGGTAGTATCGACCGTTCTCGCTCCGGGCGTGTACCCCTCCGAATACGTTTTTCGCGAAGGCTTCCTGGGAAGGATGACGGGCACGGAACTGGTCATCCGTATCGGCGAGAGAGGCGACCCCTGGAGCGACCGTCTTATCGCTTTTGCCGGTCCGGGGGTCGTGGTCATCAACGCCGCCCGCAGGGAAGATCTTGCCGTGGCGAGCCGTTTCGCGGGACCGCGCGAACCGGGAGCCGCCGTTTCTTCCGTTCCACAACTCTATGTCTGGCTGGACCCCCGCATCGTGCGCGACCGCATCGCCCCCGCTGTATTGCAGGCCCTGATCGAGCTGCGCCCCGCCAGGGCAGCGGATTTCAAAAGCAACTCCCGCCGCTTCTTTTTTGAACTGACAAAGATGGATAACGAAGCCGGCGCCCTGCTGGCACAGATGCCTCCAAAGCCGTTTATCGCCCAAACCGGGGCCTGGAGCTTCTTCTTCAACCGCTACGGCCTGATGCCCGTGGAGGTGATCGCGCCCGACGAAAAGGCAGAGATCAGTGCGGAGCGGATGTCGAGAATGATCGCCAGGGGCCGGCTTGCCGGGGTTCACCTCATCTTCCGCGACCACCGCCCCCCCAGCCGGCCGCTCACGCAGATCGCCAAAAGGATCAACGCCGCCATTTTGCCGCTGGGGGTGATGGGAAACGAACATCCGGGCATGATGGGCAGCACCTACCTCGAGATGATGCAGTTAAATATCAGAAAACTGCTCGTGGCGTTTCACTGACATGCGACTGCTCCGGCGCTTGTTCAATCCGGTGATGGCGTTGATCGCCGTCCAGGTGGTCTGGATCACCCTGGTGGTCTGCTGGATTTACTGGTTTATCGGCAAGCACCGCGAGTTTAGCAACCTGGCCGAGAAATACCGGCCGGAACTGCTGGGCCACGGGTACAACTGGCCGGTCATGGCCGAAGGACTGGTCATGCTGGTGGCCATCCTGGTCGGCGTGTACGTCATCTTTCACTATTGGAACCGCCAGTCGAACCTTTACGCCCAGCAGCGCAACATCATCTCCCAGGTAACCCATGAACTGAAATCGCCACTGGCCTCCATCCAGCTTCACCTTGAAACCATCCGTCTGCGGCGGCCGTCGGGCGAAAAGCTGGACAACTTCGTGGGCACCATGCTGGCCGATACGGAGCGCCTGCACTACCTGATCAACAACCTGCTCATGGCGGCGCGCCTGGAGCAGCGCCGCAGACCGCCCGAGCGACGTCTGACCGATGTTTCCGCACTTCTGGAAGAACAGGTGGAACGGGAACGGAGCAGGCTCCCCCAGGGGGGAAACATCTCCCTGGAGTCGGAAGCGGGGCTCAAGGCCTCCGTCGATCCCGAAGAGATGGGCATGGTGCTGCGCAACCTTTTTGAAAACGCCGGGCTCTATTCCCCGGAGAGTCCCGATATCTCCGTAACCCTGGACAGAACAGGGTCGCAGCTCGTTCTCTCGGTCAGGGACTGTGGGCGCGGGCTGGAAAAGAAGGAGCTGAAAAGGGTCTTCGAGATGTTCTACCGCGTCAGGCAGGCGGGCGAACATGTGCGGGGAACCGGGTTGGGGCTGTATATCGTTCAGTCGGTCGTCAAGGGATACGGCGGAACGGTCGGTGTAACGAGCGAAGGGCTGGGCAAAGGAAGCACCTTTACCATCAAACTCCCCGCTGCTTGAGGTTAATCGTATGATGACAAACGACAAACCCCATATCATGCTTGTCGAGGACGAGATCCACCTGGCGCGCGGCATCTGTTTCAACCTTGAGGAGGAAGGGTGCCGCGTCAGCCATTTCGACTCGGGCGAAAAGGCGCTGGTCACCCTGGAGGTGGAGCATTTCGAACTTATCATCCTGGACGTCATGCTCCCCGGCATGGACGGTTTTCAGGTCTGCCGTGCCGTGCGCAAGCTGGACCCGCGCGTGCCGATCCTCATGCTGACAGCCCGCTCCGAGGATAGCGACCGGGTGGAAGGGCTGGAGAACGGAGCCGACGACTACCTGACAAAGCCGTTCAACCTGATGGAGTTTCTGCTGCGGGTCAAGGGGATGCTGCGGCGCTCGTCCTGGTATCGGCCCGAGCCGGTGGAGGAGGGATACCGTTTCGGCTACAACGAGGTGTTTCTGCTCTCCTACCGCGCCCGCACCGCCCAGGGGGAAATCGACCTGACCGAGATGGAGGTGCGGGTCCTGTCGCTCTTCTTCCAGAAGGAAGGCGAGATCATTCCGCGGGGCGAGTTGCTCCAGTCTGTATGGGGCTACACCAGCGACACCGAGACCAGAACCCTGGACAACTTCATCGTCCGTCTGCGCAGGTACTTCGAGCCCGATCCCGGCAAACCGGTCCATTTCCAGACCGTGCGCGGGGTGGGGTATCGCTTCAGCCGGCAGGCCTGACCCCCCGCCCCCGCACCTCCACCGCCACATCGTACAACGTGCTCCCCCTCCCGCCATCCGTCAGGCGTTGCGACGTCAGGGCGTTCACGCCCCGCTCGCCGGGGCAAAACTCCCGCCACCAGACCCCTTCCGTTACCACCGTCCCCGCCGGGACCCGCTCCGTAACCCTCAGGACGAATTCCACCTCGCCGAGGCCGTTTAAGGCCGTCACCCCCTGGCCGTCAGCCAGACCCCGCTCAGCCGCATCCTGCGGGTGCATCATCAGCGTCATCCCACCCTGCTTACTCCGAAGGTCCTCCTGCTCGTAAAAACTGGAATTGAGGGCAAAGGTCGTGGTTGCCGGCTGCAGGCGCAAGGGAAAGCCGTCCCCCGCGGCATGGGTGGGGAGCAGGCGCGGCAGGGGTTCCGGCTCCCGGTCGTTGCGAATCTCGATCCTGCCGGAGGGGGTCTTCCAGTCGCCTTTGGGCTCCGAGGGGGGCGTTAGCAGCACCGGTTCCCCATCCCGCAGGCGCTGGGTCGTCGCCCTATCCCGCCAGGGGGTGTCAAAATCGAGCAACTGCCCCACCAGGTCGTCGACCGACAGCCTAAAAAAGGGGTCGTCCCATCCCATGCCATTAGCCAAAAGCGAAAACACCTCCCAGTTGGATTTGGCCTCCCCCACCGGGGGTATGGCCGCAGAGCAGCGCTGGCTGTGGTAACCGCCGTAACATCGGTACAGATCGGGCTGCTCCAGGGACGAGGTGGCCGGCAGGAGGATGTCGGCATAACGGGCCGTATCGGTCAGAAAGCGCTCATGCACCACGGTGAACAGGTCGTTGCGCTCTAGGCCCTTTATGACGGCGTTCTGGTCGGGCGTCGCGGCGGCCGGGTTGGAATGGTAGACGTACAGGGACATGACGGGCGGGTCGTCCAGCCCGGTCAGCGCGGCCCCCAGTTGATTCATGCTCACCAGGCGGGTCGGCCGCGCCATGAAGTCCTCCCGCGTGACCCGGTGCAGGGGAAATGCGCCCCCGGTTGAGGCACCGGGGAAGACGCCGCCGCCGGGCCGCTGCCATGCCCCGCTGAGGGCGGGCAGGCAGGCGATGGTGCGGACGGTCATGGCCCCGTTGCCGTAGCGGGTCAGGCCGCTCCCCAGGCGGACGAAGGGCGCCTTTGCAGCCACAAACTCCCGCGCCAGGCGTTCGATGACGCCTGCTGGCAGCCCGCAGGCCGCCGACATCCGCTCCGGGGCGCAATCGGGCAGCACCTTGCCGGCGAACTCCTCGAACCCGAGCACGTTATCCCGGATAAAGGCCCGATCCGCCAGCCCGTCGCGGACCATGACGTGCATCATCCCCAGGGCCAGGGCGCCGTCGCCGCCGGGGCGCACGATGAATGCCTCGTCCGCCGTCCCGCAGGTCGGCGTGCCATAGGTGTCGATGGCCCACAAACGGGCGCCGCGCCGCCGGGCGGCCTGGGCGTCCCGCATGGCGTGGATGCTGGTGGCGACGGCGTTGATCCCCCACAGGATCACCAGGTCGCTTTGCTCCATCTCCGTCGGCTCCATGGCCGGGGTATCCCCCATGACCGCCTTCCACCCCGCATCCTTGGCCGGAGAGCAGATGGTCCGCTCCAGACGCGATGCCCCCAGCTTGTGGAAAAAGGGATGGCCGCTGTTCCTCTGCACCAGCCCCATGGTGCCGGCGTAGGAATAGGGGAGGACGCATTCCCCCCCATAGCTTGCGATCAGCCCCTTCCAGCAGGAGCAGATGCGCTCGATCGCCTCTGCCCAGGACACAGGCTCGAAACGTCCCTCCCCCTTGGGGCCGGTGCGCATCAGCGGGGTCTTCAGGCGGCGCGGCGAGTGGACCGTGCGCTCATAGTGATTCATCTTTGGGCAGAGCAGACCCCGGGTCATGGGATGGTCAGGGTCGCCGGAAACGCGCACGGCGCGGCCATCTTCCACCTCCACCAGCATGCCGCAGGCGTCGGGGCAGTCATAGGGGCAGACTGAGCGAACAATGTTGGGGCTCATGAAAATTTCCCTTCCAGAAGTGCGGGATAACATATTATACTCAGTTTCGATCTTACGAGTAGAGAAAATCCTCTATGACGATAAGAGAAAGTCTCTTGCAAAAGTCCAAAAAGTCCCCTCCCCCCTTGCGGGGGAGGGTTAGGGTGGGGGGGAAGTTTGCCGTGAAATCTGCGTGTTGCAGCTTCACCCTCCCCCCAGCCCCCTCCCATGAAGGGAGGGGGAGTCAATTTGCAAGAGTTTTGCAAGAGCCTCAAGAAAGACCGCATCCCGTGGGGGGTATATGACGTTGCAGCCTGACATCCTGCATTATGCCGTATCCGTTGTCGGCAAGGACCGTACCGGCATCGTGTCCGGCATTGCCGAAGCGCTCTTCCGGCTCGGCTGCAATATAGCCGATTCCAGTTGCACCATGCTGGCCGGCGAGTTTGCCGTGATCCTGATCGTATCCCACGAAAAACCGTTCAGCAAGAGCCGCCTCCATGACGAACTAAAGCCGGTCTGCGACGGGCTCGGCATGTCCCTGGCCGTTCGCGCCCTGCATGCCGACGAGATTGCCCGCCTGGAGACCCAGGGAGAGATCTGCCTGATCTCCGTCTACGGAGCCGACCAGCCGGGCATCGTGTACCGCGTGACCCATGAGCTGGCGGAGCGCGGCGTCAATATCACGGACCTGAATACCAAGCTGATCGGCACGCCCGACGAGCCGGTCTATGTGATGATGCTGGAGGCGGCCCTGCCGGAGGGGCAAACCCCCGAAGAGCTTGAGGCGTTGCTGGGAAACCTGAAAAAGGAGCTGAACGTGGAAATCGGCGTGCGGGTGGTTACGCCGGTGGCCCTCTGACATATGGCGACTCAACCCATTCTGCGGTATCCGCACCCGGTGCTTAAAAAGGTCTGCCACCGGGTAGAAGCCATCGACAACGTACTACATACCCTGGTCCGGGACCTGCTCGACACCATGCGCGACGGCCCCGGATCGGTGGGGGTAGCGGCGCCCCAGATCGGCGTGACCCTGCGGGTCTGCGTGGTGGATGTATCGGCCAGCCGGCACGGCAAGGATGACAACCACGGCCAACTGTGCATGATCAACCCGGAGATCACGGCCCGGAGCGGGACGGCCGTCATGCGCGAAGGGTGCATGAGCGTGCCTGACTATACCGGGGATGTGGAACGGGCCACGGAGATCACGGTCCGGTATGACGAACCCGGGGGGGCCGAGCGGGTCTTCACTGCAACCGGCTTCGAGGCGGTGGCCATACAACACGAGATGGACCACCTGGACGGGGTCCTGTTTCTGGACCGGATCGTCTGCCTGAAGACCGGCCTGTTCCGGCGCAAAAATTATAGGTAGGAGGCGGCATGGCGGAACTCTTGACCAAAAAGGAACAAAAGGAATTGCTGAAGATCGCCCGCGACACCATCGTTGCCTATGTCGCCAACGGCCTGATCCCTCCCGTCGAGACTACCTCAAAGGGGCTTGCCTGCGAAAACGGCTGTTTCGTGACCATCAAGCAGAAACAGCATCTGCGGGGCTGCATCGGCAACTTCGTCTCGGACAAGCCGCTTTTCAGGCTGGTCCAGGAGATGGCCGTATCGGCCGCAACCCGCGACCCGCGCTTCTACCCCATGAAGCGCCCGGACCTGGATGACTTCAACCTTGAGATATCGGTGTTGTCCCCGCTGGAAAAGATCACATCGGTTGACCAGATCCAGGTGGGGAAACACGGCCTCTATATTATCAAGAACAGCTACCGCGGCGTACTGCTCCCCCAGGTGGCCATTGAATACGGCTGGGATCGGGAGACCTTCCTGAAACACACCTGCACCAAGGCCGGTCTGCCCGAGAACGCATGGCAGAAGGAGTGCGACATCCATATCTTCAGCGCCCTGGTGTTCGGAGAACCGTAATCGCGAAACGACCCCCGCAACACAACACTAGCCGGCCGCTGCCGTTTTCAGTATCTCGGTCAGACGTTCATATAAACGGGATTGGCGGACCGGCTTAAAAAGATATCCTGCGAAGCCGTTTTTGCCGAAGTGCGTTACATCGCTCGGTCGAGTCAGCGGCGTTACCATGATCAGGCTCGTGCCGCTGATGTGATGATCTGCCCTGATGTTCCGTGCCAGTTCCGCTCCATCCATGTCCGGCATATTCCTGTCCAGCAGGGCGACCCGAACCGGTTTCCCGCATTGGGCTGCCGCACGAAGCGCCAGCAGGGCGGATTGGCCGTCCGGCGCTTCAAGGCAGACACACCCCCATGATGTCAACGCACTGCATATCTGCCTGCGGCAGGCCTGATTGTCGTCCGCCACAAGAACGCTTATCCCGCTGAGACCATTGCACGGCTCCCCCGCGGTTGTCCCCATCCCCTGCTGCAATTCCAGACCGGCGGTAAACCAGAAGGTAGAACCGGCTCCCTCCCTGCTTTCGACGCCGATATGGCCGCCCATCAGCCCCGCCAGTTGCTTGCTGATGGCAAGCCCCAACCCGGTACCGCCGTATTTACGCGAGGCCGATCCATCCACCTGGGTGAATTGGTCGAAGAGGCCCGCCAGATGATGCTGTGGTATGCCGATGCCGGTATCGGCAACTGAGACGCGCAGCTGTACGTGCTGCCCGTCTCTGCTGTCGCACTGAACGTGAATGACCACCTCGCCGCGGGCAGTAAACTTGACGGCATTACCCACCAGGTTGATGACAATCTGTCGCAGCCTGCCCGGGTCGCCACGCAGCAGCAAAGGCGCCTCGGGGTCAATCAGGCAAACCAGTTCGAGCCCTTGTTCATAAGCCTGCGTGGCAAACATCTCCGTTGTTTCCTCCATGGCGTCACGGAGGCTGAAATCCAGTTTCAGCAAATGAAGCTTCCTGGCTTCAATCTTGGAAAAGTCAAGGATATCGTTGATGAGTTCCAAAAGGCTCATGCCGCTGCTGTGGACGATCTCGGCATAGGCGCGCTGCTCGTCGTTCAGGTTGCTTCTCAGCAGCATGTCGTTCATGCCGATGACGCCATTCATGGGTGTCCGGATCTCATGGCTCATGTTGGCCAGAAATTCGCTCTTGGCCCTGTTGGCTGCTTCGGCCTGTTCCTTTGCGCGCAGCAGTTCATCCTGAAGTTGAATGCGAGTCGCTATCTCAGACTCAAGGAGCCTATTCCGATCCGCCACCTCCCGCTCCCGGATATCCTGTTCCGCGAGTCGGGCCTGCAGGAGCTTGGCGCGGGTAAAAATCTGAATGGAGAACGCCCCGCTGATCAGGATGAAAGCCCCCAGAGCACCGGATACAAATAGAAAAACATGGGGTGAATTGGCATTGCCGTAGGAGGTGTCGGGGGAAAAAAAGGCCAGGGAAAGCGGCGTATCCGGGATAGGGATTCGGGAACCCCGCATGTGCAGGGAGACTTTTTCAGGCGTTACAATGCTGAACGAATGAATCTCGCCCTCTTTCAATTCCCGGGGATCGGGCAGAAGCCCGGGAGGCAAACCGCCGCCGACCCGCTGGGTGCTTTGAAGGTATGACCCGTCCATGATGAGCGCATCGGTTCGCCCCGCCTCCTGGCTTTCCTCTTCGACAAAGCGCGTAAAGACCTGGCTTGTGTCGACCCAGGCGATTACGAATCCCGCCGGGGTTTCCTTGAAGACGACCGGGGAAACGAGGATAAGGTCGTTGTAGCCGTCATGGCTATCCAGAAACATCCGGCTTTTACCGGGAGAGGTTGACAACTGTGCCCGCCAGCCACCCTTTCCCTCCGCAGGAGGTGTACCGGACAGGACCTCTCCCTTTGGTCCTAAAATCAGAATACGGCTGAAAATCGGCTTATCGGCGATGATCCTTCTATTTTCGTAGGAAGCGGCAAATTCGCGGAGCGCGTCAAGACTGGCGCCTAGTCCGTACTCCATCGACATGCCGAGCGCCCTGTTTTCAAAATACAACGAAAGTTCCCGCGAGCGGGCGATGCTTTGGATGTCGTTTAAGCGCTCCTGGAGAAAATAACTGACGGCAATGGCTCGTTTCTCGGTCCCCTGGATGATGCGGATGGAGGTATAGCGCTGTAGCTCCCGCTGTGACTCATACTGGGCAATCACCAGATATGCCAGGTAGCCGACCAGGGCTACCCCCAGCAGGTAGGGCAAAAAACGACGCGGTATCGATGCCGGTGAAAGGTTCATTGCGCGCGGTAATCACTGCCTGTAAAAAATTCCGGGAAATAGCGGACAGAGGACGGATAATATTTTTTTACGATCTTCAGGTAACTGCCGTCTTTTCTCGACTTTTCCAGGAACTGGTTGAAGGCCCTGCACAGGTTCACGGCATCCTTCGAAAAGGCGACCCCCATCAGTTGTTTGTTCGAGACGGGTCCAATAACCTTGAACCTTCCGGGCCATTTTCCCAAGGCTATCAAGGCATCGGGGAAGTCGAGGATGGTCATCTCCGCCTCTTTTTTCAGCAGCGCCGGCGCCAGTTCGTTCAGTTTGCCCTTGAAACAGATCACCTCGGCGCCGGTCTCAGACAGCTTGTAGAGCGATGGATCGAGGCAGGTCTTTTCCAGGGTCAACACGCTCTTGCCCTCCATCAGCGCCTTTGTCCCGGAGATATCCCGATCTAGGGCGCCGGTCGGTTTTATCGGCCTGACCTTCGATCCTGCCAGGGCTACCAGCCAAACCTGGCTGGGAAATACCGGCGCTGAAAACGTGAACACCTTTTCCCGCCAGGGGAGGATGGTAAAGCCGTTGGCGATCAGATCCCCTTTGACCGGCGTTTCTTCCAAAAATTCAACCTTGCTGCCTGTCACCTTGACCTTGTGGCCGGCAAGATCCTGGACGATTGTGTCCCAGCCGGCAGGGACATATTCGTATCTCACCCCGATACTGGCGGCAAATCCCTTGAGCAGTTCAACATCCATACCATCGCCGGAACCGCTGACAAAGTTGGCATAGGGGACGCCCAGATGGCGCAGCACTCCTCGCTGCCGGATCTCCGCCAGGTCTGCCGCGAGGGCGGAAGCCATGCAGCAGGGTAGCATAACAGCCGTAATGACAATTGCAGCAATGATTCTTTTCATGGCGCCTTCCTCTAAAACCTTTATTTACAACAGCGCAGGTAAAGAAATGCGAGGGTCCCGCGGGCATTAACATCCTGCGGGACCCTCGCATTCAGGCCCTGTTTCGGGGAGGGCGCTATTACCTTGTAAAACTTGAAATAACGCATATAGTCCTCTCCCCCAGCGGGGGAGGGGACTTCCCAAAATAGTTAGTGTTACAAGGCACTAGGAGGACAAGGCCGCGTGGGCCGCCGCCAGCCGGGCAATGGGCACCCGGAAGGGCGAACAGGAGACATAGTCCAGTCCGATATTGTGGCAGAAGATAACCGAAGAGGGGTCGCCGCCGTGCTCGCCGCAAATGCCCAGCTTGATGCCCGGACGGGTGGCGCGCCCTTTTTCCACCGCCATTTTGACCAGTTGGCCGACACCGTTCTGGTCCAGCGAGACGAAAGGATCTTCCGCCAGGATATCGTGATCCACGTAGAACGGCAGGAATTTACCAGCATCGTCGCGGGAAAGGCCAAAGGTGGTCTGGGTCAGGTCATTGGTGCCGAAGGAGAAAAATTCCGCCTCGCCGGCGATCTCGTCGGCGGTCAGCGCCGCACGGGGCAACTCGATCATGGTGCCGATCAGGTATTCCACTTTTACGTCATACCGGGCGATGACCTCATTGCAGATGGCCACGGCATTCTGCTTGAGCACCTGAAGTTCCCTGACCGTAGCGATCAAGGGGATCATAATCTCCGGGACTATGGCGAACCCCTCGTTTTTGACCAGTTCGCAGGCCGCCTCCATGATGGCCCGCACCTGCATGTCGTATATCTCGGGAAAGGTAATGCCCAGACGGCAGCCGCGATGGCCGAGCATTGGATTGAACTCGTGCAGGAACTCCACCTTGTGCCTGAGGGTGCCTACCGGCACGTTCATGGTCTTTGAAAGCTCCTCAAGGTCCTTTCCCTCCTGGGGCAGAAACTCGTGCAATGGGGGGTCCAGCAGGCGGATGGTTACCGGCAGCCCCTTCATCTCGCGGAAAATACCGAGGAAATCCCCCTTCTGCATGGGCAGTATCTTTGCCAGGGCCTTTTCACGTCCCTCCACATCCTCGGAGAGGATCATCTCCCGGACGGCCGCGATACGCTCGGCGTCGAAAAACATATGCTCGGTGCGGCACAGGCCGATCCCCTCCGCTCCAAACTGACGGGCCACCCTGGAATCATGGGGCGTATCGGCATTGGCGCGAACCTTGAGTTTACGGTAGGTATCCACCCACGTCATCAATTGGGCAAAGTCGCCGGTCAGGGCCGGGGCGACCGTCGGCACGGCGCCCAGCATCACTTCGCCGCAGGAACCGTCCAGGGTGATCGTATCCCCCTTCTTCACCACCACGCCGTTGCGGGCGGCAAAGCTTTCGCCGGCGTAGTCCACCTTGATTTCGCCACAGCCGGCCACGCAGCATTTTCCCATGCCGCGTGCCACGACCGCCGCGTGGGAGGTCATGCCGCCGCGGGCAGTGAGGATCCCCTGGGAGGCGTGCATGCCGTGGATATCCTCGGGGCTGGTTTCGATGCGCACCAGGATGACCTTCTTGCCCAGCTTGGCTTCGGCCTCGGCCTCATCGGCGCTGAAGACCACCTCGCCGGAAACGGCGCCCGGAGAGGCCGGCAGTCCCTTGGCGATGACCTGCTTGTCGGCGGCGGGGTCGAGGGAGGGATGGAGGAGTTGGTCGAGTTGGGAGGGTTGGACCCGCAGGACCGCCTCCTTCTTGTCGATCAGCCCTTCTTTCTCCATGTCCACGGCGATCTTGATGGCAGCCGGCGCGGTGCGTTTACCGTTGCGGGTCTGCAGCATGAAGAGCTTGCCCTTCTCGATGGTGAATTCGATGTCCTGCATGTCCTTGTAATGCTTTTCCAGGATACCGCGGATATCCGCCAACTGATGGTAGCATTCGGGCAGAACCTCCTCCATGGAGGGGAGCTTGCCATCCTTGTCCTTGACGCGGTTGATCGGCTGGGGGGTGCGGATACCCGCAACAACGTCCTCTCCCTGGGCATTGACCAGGAATTCGCCGAAGAAGTAGTTTTCGCCGGTGGAGGGGTCGCGGGTAAACGCCACGCCGGTTGCGCAATCATCGCCCATATTGCCGAACACCATGGACTGGACGTTGACGGCGGTGCCCCAATCGGCTGGGATATTGTTGAGCTTGCGGTAGGTAATGGCGCGCTGGTTCATCCACGAGCCGAAAACGGCCCCGATGGCGCCCCAAAGCTGCTCATGGGGATCTTCGGGGAATTCCTTCCCCAACTCCTCTCTGATCTTGAGCTTGAACGCGCCGACCAACTCCTTCCAATCTGCGGCCGACAGGTCCGTATCCAGGTGGACGCCCCGTTGTTCTTTCTTCTGCTCCAGCAGATGTTCGAGGATACCCTTCTCCATGCCCATGACCACGTCGGAATACATCTGTACGAAACGGCGATATGCGTCATAGGCGAATCGTTCGTCCCCGCTCTGGGCGATGATCCCCAGGACGGTGGTATCGTTGAGGCCGAGATTGAGGATGGTGTCCATCATGCCGGGCATGGAGGCGCGGGCGCCGGAGCGGACGGAAACAAGCAGGGGATTCTGGGGATCGCCGAATCTTCTGTCCATCAGCGCCTCAACCTTTTTGAGGTTTTCGGTCACGGTAGCGGCCAGCGATTCGGGATACGTCTGGTTGTTCTTGTAAAACTCGGTGCATACCTCGGTGGTGATGGTAAAACCGGGGGGGACCGGAAGGCCTATACTGGTCATTTCGGCCAGATTGGCCCCCTTGCCCCCCAGCAGATTTTTCATATTCGCCCGGCCTTCGGCCTGGCCGTTCCCAAAGAAATAAACATACTTCTGCGTCATAGTGCTGCCTCCTCACAGATAATAGTGAATCATGCTTTAAACCGGCTAAAAACTTTTATCCATAATTAAAATAATAAGTTAAGCGAGCTACTATAGCGCAGAAAAACAAAAACTCAACTCAAAAATAAGAAAAGGGGCCTATTTCAGATCCCAACTGTTGATATCGGCGTTCTTCCCTTCGCCCCCCTTGACGCCGTCGGCGCCATAGGAGTAGAGGTCGTAATCCCCATGCTCGCCGGGCGAGACATAGAGAAAGTCATTGCCCCAGCCATCCTTGGGCACGTTTTTGCTCTCCAGGTAGCCCCCCTCTTTATAGTTCTTGGGAATGACCCCCACGGCCGGCTTTGTCACCAGCGAGTTCAAACCCTGCTCCGTAGTGGGGTAGACGCCGTTGTCGAGCTTATACAGTTTGAGCGCCGACTCCAGGCTTCTGATCTGGGTCTTGGTGGTCTGAATCTTGGCGTCATCTGTGCGGCCCATGATCTTGGGCCCGACCAGCGCTGCCAAAAGCGCCAGGATTACGATCACCACCATAATCTCGATAAGGGTGAAGCCGCTCCTGTTGTGGAATTGTCTCATATCTCCGTCTCCTCCATCAGTATGATTCCGTGCTTCATGAATTTTACATGAACCCGAACGCATGGCAAGGCTTTTCACATGGGGGCGGGCGCCTGGCGCAAAAGGACCAGCTTCTGCCTCAAATGAGGTGGAGAGTCGGCCGACGGCGACGGTGCTGCTATTAGCAACACAAATGATTTCAAGGCATTATACATAATTATCCTTTTGGCACATGAAATGTACTAGACAGTTTAAAAAAGTACCATAGAATTATGGGAACGAATATTTCAGCAGCACAAAACAAACAAGGAGAGATGACTATGAAAAAGACCGTAATCGCCATGCTTGCCATCGTAGCTTTTGCCGGGACAGCTTTTGCCGCCGACGTGATCCAACTGAAAAAAGGCGTCACGTTCAATCACAAGGCCCACCAGGAAAGGCTGAATGACTGCACGAAATGTCATGCCACCGCAGCCGGCGGCAAGATCGAAGGCTTCGGCAAGGACTGGGCCCACAAGACCTGCAAGGGTTGCCACACCGAAATGGGCAAGGGCCCGACCTCCTGCAAGGCCTGCCACAAGTCGTAACCGTTTGAGCGGTTGACAAACATCATGAGAGGGCGGCATCGGCGCTGCCCTCTTCCTGTTTCATCCCTTGACAGTCACAGGATTTGCATATTTAATCGTCGAAGCAAAATAAAGTCAGCGCAGCGCCAACTCCATCTCCTCCAGCCGCTTGATCCGGTCCCGCAGTACGGTGGCGCTTTCAAAATCAAGCGTCTTGGCCGCCGCCAGCATCTCCTTGCGCAGTTTCCTGACCAGCTTGGGAATCTCCTTGGGCGCCACGTACTCCTCTGTCGTCTCGGCCACGCCGCCCGCCGGGGTGTAGTAATCCTTCTCCTCGATGGAGTCCAGGATCGTGCGCATCCCCTTTTTGACCGTCTCGGGGGTGATGCCGAACTCCCGGTTATAGGCCAGTTGCCTGGCGCGGCGGCGCTCGGTCTCGTCGAGGCAGGCCTGAATGGAACGGGTCACAGTATCGGCGTACATCAGCACCCGGCCGCCGACATTGCGGGCGGCCCGCCCGCAGGTCTGGATCAGGGAGCGGGCGGAACGGAGGAACCCTTCCTTGTCGGCGTCCAGGATGGCCACCAGCGAAACCTCCGGCAGGTCCAGCCCCTCCCTCAGCAGGTTGATGCCAACCAGCACGTCGAATTCTCCCAGCCTGAGATCGCGCAGGATCTGCATGCGCTCGATGGTGTCGATGTCCGAGTGCAGGTAGCGCACGCGGACGCCGA
>PLYK01000075.1 GCA_003151775.1 Geobacter sp.
TAGTCAACAACTTAACAACGTCCCCCTTGGGGTGCGAGTCCCTAAGTCTTGCCGCTGAATCTTTCCTGTCTGCGACAGATGGACAAGTCAACGAACTGTTGGCGAACGGCTCGATATGGGAGGTACAACGTCATGAGTGAAATACTGGACATTGCAAACGAAATGGCACACGATCTTTTCAAGGTTGGAACCATGGACGAAATCACCATGCGTAAGATAGATGCGCTTTGCTTGCCACTTAAACGGCCATTCCAGCCAGAAGACATCCGGCGTATTAGGTCGGCTAACCATGTTAGTCAGGCTGTTTTTGCTGCCGTTCTTGGCACTGGAAAAACAACTGTGCAGCAATGGGAACAGGGACAGAAGAAACCAAGCGGCCCAGCGCAACGGCTTCTCGACCTTATTGACCGCAAAGGACTGACCGCGCTTGGCTAACAATTCCGGGGACATTCATAAAAAGGGGCAACAGGCCGTCAAGGGCATACCCGTCTTCCCCTTGTGACACTGGCACCCCTGTTCAGAACATGAACCGCCGCATACTGATGTTCTGCAAGATCCCGATCCCCACCATGGATGTGATCATGGACGTGCCGCCATAGGAAAAGAACGGCAGCGGCACTCCCACCACCGGAAACAGACCGATCACCATACCCATGTTGATGACCGTGTGCCAGAACAGCATGGCCGTCACCCCCACCGCAAGCAAGCTGCCGAACCGGTCATTGCAGCGCCGGGCGATGTTGAGCCCCCACAGCACCAGGGAGAGATAGAGGATAATCAGTACCAGGCAGCCGATAAAACCCCACTCCTCGGCAAATACCGAAAAGGCGAAGTCCGTATGCTGCTCAGGCAAAAAACGCAACTGCGACTGGGTGCCCTTTACGAACCCCTTGCCGAAGACGCCGCCGGAACCGACGGCAATCTTGCTCTGGATGATGTGGTATCCGCTTCCCAGGCGTGAGCGTTCGGGGTTGAAAAAATCGAGGATACGGTCCTTCTGGTAGGGGCGAAGCACCTTTGTCCAGCCCAGCCAGACGGCAGGGATCGTAACCACGGCAAAGGTCACTACCGTTGACCACTTAAGCCCCACACAGATCGCGATGGAAAGGGCGATCAGGATGACCAGAACGGCGGTTCCCAGGTCGGGCTGTTTCATGATCAGGACCGCCGGTACCGCCAGAATGCCGAGCGGGAAGAGGACTTCCCTGATGCTCAAGCCGTTTACCGTCTGCCTGCCGGCAAAATACTTGGCAAAGGTGGCAATGATGACGATTTTCATCAGTTCCGATGGTTGAATAGTGAAAAAACCGAGACTCAGCCACCGTGTCGCCCCCATGGAGCGGCGCCCAACCACCAGGACCGCCACGAGCAGGACTATCAGAAAACCGTACAACCAGTAGGAAAAATCCTCCAGGAAATGATAGTCAACACTGCATACCACCGTGACAACCACCATCCCAAACAAAAACCAGTTGAACTGTTTGAGGTAATAGGGAGCGCCGACGATCTTGTAGGTTGTGGTTGCGCTGTAGATGTTCATGATACCCAAAAGGCTGATCGCGACCACAAACCCGATCAACATCCAGTCGATATTCGTCAACAGGCGGCGATCAATCATCGCTATTGTCCCCATTCCCGCTCTGATCCCTGACAGGAGGCGCCGGCGACTCGGCGGCATCGCCTTCATCCCCGTTTTTCTTCAGGCCCGCCGATTCTTTTTTAGCCGGTTTTTTGCCGTCGAACCAGGCCCGCAGGATGCGTCCGGCAATCGGACCGGCCGCCGAACCGCCATGCTCGCCATGCTCCACGACAACCGCCACGGCGATCTCCGGTTTTTCATAGGGTGCAAAGGCTACGAACAGGGCGTGATCCCGGTATTGGTAAGGGGTCGCCTGCTTGCTGTCACGCAGCTTGACCACCTGCGAAGAACCGGTTTTACCCGCCACGTGCACATCATAGAGCCGCGCCGCGCCGCCGGTCCCGCCCGGCTCGTTCACCACTGCGAACAGCCCCTGTTTGACCAGTCTGAATTTATCCGCCGAGATACCGGTCGTGCCCATCGATTCCGGCTTGAACTCCTTGAGCGGTTTACCGTCGGCATCGATGATGCGCTTCACCAGAAAGGGACGGTACACTGTCCCCTCGTTGGCGACCGTGGCGATCATGGAGGCCAGTTGGATCGGTGTCATCAACACGTATCCCTGGCCGATGGCGACCGACAGGGTCTCGCCGTGAAACCAGCGTTGTGCGAATCGCTTCAGCTTCCATTCAGCGGTTGGGATCATACCCCCCTTCTCGTGTGCCAGGCCGATGCCCATGGGCGCGCCGAGCATGAACCGTTTCGCCATGGCGGCGATGCGATCCACCCCCAGACGTTCGCCCAGTTGATAAAAATAGACGTCGCATGACTCGCGCAACGCTTTCTTCAGATTGGTGACGCCGTGTCCATGTCTTTTCCAACAGTTGAAGATCGAGTTCCCCAGTTTGTAGGAGCCGCCGCAGTTTACGGTGGTCTTCTCGTCTATCTTGCCGTCTTCCAGGCCTGCCAGGGCGGTTATGATCTTGAAGGTCGAGCCGGGAGGATACTGGCCGGTCAGCGCCTTATTTTCCAAGGGATGCCGTTTATCCTCCAGGTATTCCTTCCAGGTATCCGCAGGCATCTTCCCACTGAACAGGGCGGGGTCGAAGCCGGGTTTGCTGACAAACGCCAGGACCTCCCCGGTGTTCACATCCATGGCGACAACCGCGCCGGCCTGGTCTCCAAAGGCCTTTTCCGCTTCTTTTTGCAGGTTCGCATCGATGGTCAGCACAACGCTGTTGCCAACCGTTGGGTATGACTCGGAAATAGTCCGCAAGACCCGGCCACGCGCATCCACCTCCAACTGCCGGCCGCCGTCGGTGCCGTGCAGTTCCATTTCCCAGCTCCGCTCAATGCCGTTCTTACCGAGATAATCTCCGGGATTAAAATTTTCGAACCCCTTTGCGCTCAGTTCTTCCTCGGATATCTCACCGATATAGCCCAACAGATGGGCCGCCAAGACACCGCTGACATACTCCCGAACCGGTTTCATCTCGATCTCGACCCCCTGAAGGCGCAGATGGTTTTCCTCCACAATCTCCACTTGGTCGCGGCTGATGTTCGACGCCAGAATGATCGGGTAATACCTGGCACGCCCCTTCCCTTTTTCCCAGCGCTCATTCACTTCGGCACGATCCAGGCCGAGCAGCTTTGCGAGCCGGTCGAGTAATTCGTCCCTGTTCGTGACCTCTTGCGGTACAACCGCCAGGCTGAATGAGGGCTGGTTGCTTACCAGCACCGTACCGTTGCGGTCCAGGATGGCGCCGCGGGATGCGGCCACCGGAACGAAACGCAGACGGTTGTTTTCCGACATGTTGCGGTAATCATCGACGCTAAGGATCTGCAGGTGCCACAGGCGCAAGAGCAACAGGAAGAATATACCCGCCACCACAAAGGAGAGGATCAGAATCCTCCTCTTTGATTCCGTGATCTCGCGGACAAAGCGTTGTTCTGTCATGGTGTTTCCAACAGACGGTCGAAACCGGGAATAAGGGGGACAAACGATGCGACAAAGGCATTCACGAGTAGATGGGGCACCAATCCGGCGCTCATGGAGTATGCAATGCCGGGCGATGCGGTAAACATGACCAGCAAGAGCATATTGATTAAGGCGCAACTCAGAGTGGCAATGCTGACGGCTATGACGAAAAGCGGGGCACTCCCGGTATAGAGCCGGTCGGAGATGTGTTTGACGACCATGAAAATAAGAAGAAAACTAAGGGCGTTGAGTCCCAGGTAGAGCCCGCTGAAAACGTCCTTGACAAGACCTAGTACAAAGGACAGGGACGCTCCGGCCATGAATGAAACGCGTAACGCCAGGAAGACCGCGAAAACAAGCAACAGGTCCGGCTTGAAGGGTGAAGCGATATAGATCGGCAGTACCGATGACTGAAGCACCACAGCCGCTACGATGGCGATCACTGTTGCGCCCCACTTAGTCATTGCTGTTCCTCAGCACCACCAGCACATCCTCAAGGTGGGCGATGTTCACGGACGGGTGAATGGTCACGGTCTGGAAAATACCGTATTCACTACGCTTGACCATGGTCACCTCGCCGATCGGCAACCCCTTCAGGAACACGCCGCCGATGCCGGATGAAACCACCATGTCACCCACTTTGACATCCTCTTCCCGTGTGGTGAACTCAAGTTGACAGAGCCCATCCCCCTTGCCCTTTACCACCCCCCTGGCTCGGGACCGCTGGATGGTGGCGGCAATGCCGCTGGAATGATCGGTCAACAGCAGCACCCGGGAACTGGTGTGTGCAACCTTGACGACCTGTCCCACAATCCCGTCAGCCGCCACCACACCCATACCCTCGGCGATCCCGCTTGAGCTTCCGCGGTCAATGACCAGGGTCCCATACCATGGGCTTAAGTCCTCACCGATCACGGTGGCGGTAAGAGTGGGCTCCTTGATCGTATTTTTCACATCCAGAAGCCGGGTCAGGCGTCTGTTTGCCTGGCAAACCTCTTCCGCCGCAATGACCCGGCTGTTGAGCGCCTTGACATCTTCCCGCAGATGCAGATTCTCCCGACGGACGTTCACCAGGACGAGATAGTTGTCCCACACACCCTCGCCAAAGACGCTCAATTGAGAAAACGGCTTCATGATCGGTGCAAAAACGGTTATGACCCAACGCTCTATCACATTGGCATCGCGATTATGGGGGATGTTAAGCGAATAGAAGATCAGGGCCGCGAGGATCCCGGCAACCGTCAGAATTAAAAGGGTGTATTTTCTGAAGAAATTCATACCTGTCAACTCGAAGAAGGTGTGGCGACGGAGCGCCTGACCTCCGCCTCCCGCTTTAAACCCGGCAGACCTTTAATTCCCACCGCATAGTTCGTTTTCGTCATAAACCCGCATAAGATAGTCGCGGTAGGTGGAATTAGGGGTATCGTCAATGACCTGCTTCATACGTGCGCAATCGATGAAACCGCGCCGCAAGGCGATCTCTTCCAGGCAGGCGATCTTGAGCCCCTGGCGCGTCTCGATGGTCTCGATGAAGATACTGGCCTCCAGAAGGCTCTTGTGGGTGCCGGTGTCCAGCCAGGCAATGCCGCGNNTGATCTCAAGCTCGCCGCGCGGCGACGGGGCAATGGACCTGGCCGTTTCCACCACCTGGTGATCATACAGGTAGAGGCCGGGAACCGCGTAATGGGATTTGGGCTGCTTTGGCTTTTCCTCGATGCTGAGCACCCTGCCTGCTGCATCGAATTCCACAACGCCGTAACGCTCCGGATCGTGCACCTGATAGCCGAAGATGCGTGCCCCTCCCTGGAACTCGCCAACGACACGATCCAGGTTCATCCTGCCGTAAAAGATGTTGTCGCCCAGGATCAGACATACCGGTTTGCGGTCGATGAATTCCTCTCCGACCAGGAAGGCCTGGGCGATTCCCTTTGGCTCGGGTTGCGCCTTGTAGGTGAGGTTGATACCCCAGCGTGAGCCGTCTCCCAGAAGCTTCTCGAAACGGGGCAGGTCATGCGGCGTGGAAATCAGCAGGACATCCCTGATACCGGCCGTCATAAGGGTCGCCAGGGGATAGTAGATCATCGGCTTGTCGTAGACCGGCTGAAGCTGCTTGCTGGCCACCAGGGTCAGAGGAAACAGGCGGCTGCCCGCGCCGCCGGCCAGGATGATGCCTTTGGTGATGCCGTGGGTCATGGGGAATATCCTTTTACCGGTAAATTTACATGAATTTTATTTATTACATGCAAAGCGGCTCCCTGTCAAACCCCTTCACGCGGGCGAACCAGGGAGAGGACCCCGGCCAGCAGGTCGTCACACACCACAGTCCCCGGTGAAACGCGGGCCTCGTCAGCGGCGCCAAAGCCGGTGCGCACCAGGATCGTGCGACAGCCGGCCGCTTGCCCGGCCTCCACGTCAGTCAGCTTGTCGCCGATCATGACCGATTCCGAAAGGTCGATATCGTGGCGCAGGGCCGCCTCCAGAAGCATGCCCGGCAGGGGCTTTCGGCAACGGCAGGGCAGAGAGTAACTGCCACGTCCCGATGGGTGGTGGGGACAGTAATACCACGCATCCACCCGGCTACCGGTTTTGGCAAGTTCGGCAGCAATGTAGCGGTGCAGGATGCCCACATCCTCCTCGGTATAATAGCCCCGGGCGACACCGGACTGGTTCGTGACGACCACCACCAGAAAACCGGCTTCGTTGAGCAGCCTGAGCGCCTGCGGCGCTCCCGGAATGAACTCGAAATCATCCACGCGGTAGATGTACTCCTTCTCCACGTTGATGGTGCCGTCGCGGTCTACGAAAACCGCCCGCTTCAGGGCGCTGTTCCCTAAAACCAACTCATCACTGAATTGAATGACGACGTCACTTGAAAACATGGCGGGCTCTCCCGTGGGTGAATGCCAAACCTGGCGCAAAAGCGATGTAAACAACCAATTGACAAACCGGCGCTAATCGTTCTATTTTGCATAAAACCGCAGGCAAATCTATTGGAACAGGGCATAAACCCAATCATGATAAAAACCAACAACCTCAAGATCACCGCCATTACGCCTATCATTGCTCCCGCCGACTTGCGCCAAGTCTTTCCGCTCTCCGACCATGATCGTGAGTTCGTCAACGCCAGCCGCGAATGTATCAAGGAGATCATTCATCGCCGTGACCGGCGACTGATGGTGGTGGTCGGCCCCTGTTCGGTCCACGACCCCCTGGCCGCCATCGAGTATGCCAAACGCCTGGCAGTGCTGTCTCGCAAGGTTGAAGACCAGATGTTCCTGGTCATGAGGACCTACTTCGAGAAGCCCCGCACCACCATCGGGTGGAAAGGGCTTATCAATGACCCGGACATGAACAACAGCCATCTGATCTCCAAAGGGCTCGGCATCGCCCGCGGTCTGCTCCTGAAAATCACGTCGCTCAAGGTGCCGGTGGCCAACGAGATGCTGGACCCGATTACGCCCGAATACGTGGCAGACATGATCAGTTGGGGCGCCATCGGGGCTCGGACAACCGAGTCCCAGACCCACCGCGAGATGTCGAGCGGCCTCTCGTTCCCGGTCGGATTCAAAAACGGCACCGACGGCAATCTGCAGATCGCCATAGACGCCATGAAGGCGGTCCAGCATCCTCACAGCTTCCTCGGCATCAACCGCGAGGGGCGTATCTCC
This sequence comes from Geobacter sp., assembly GCA_003151775.1. Taxonomy (GTDB): domain Bacteria; phylum Desulfobacterota; class Desulfuromonadia; order Geobacterales; family Pseudopelobacteraceae; genus Oryzomonas. The sequence goes on from PLYK01000075.1 coordinate 7,226, forward strand.
ATCATCCAGACCAGCGGCAACCCTGATGTCCACATTGTTCTGCGGGGTGGTTTCCGCAAGGTCAACTACACCTCGGAAGATATTGCCGCCACCGAAGAGAGTCTGAAAAAAAACGGGCTTGCACCCACCATCATGGTGGACAGCAGTCACGGCAATTCCAACAAGGACTACCAAAAACAGCCCGAGGTGCTGGAAAACGTCATTCAACAGGTTATGGACGGAAACAACTCCATCTCCGGCGTCATGATCGAAAGCAATCTTGAGGCCGGCAGCCAGAAGATCCCTGCCGATCCCAGCCAGTTGGAATACGGCGTTTCCATCACCGATGCCTGTATCGACTGGGCCACGACCGAAAAGATCATTCTCGCCGCCCACGACCGGCTGTCTAAAGCGTGAATGGTGAATAGTGAAACGTGAAAGGAAAAAGCGCTTTTTTCGCCTTTCAGCCTTTAACATTCACTATTCACTATTCACTATTCACCATTCACGATTCACATGTTTCAACCATTCACCATTCACGTCCTTACTCCGCCTCGTACATGAGCCGCATCCCGCCGGCGGCGCTCCTCAGGGTGCCGCTGAATTTCTCTTCCATTCCGTCAACCAGCACATCCCAGTAGTCGATCTTTTTCTTGGGGGGCGAAATGACCTCCGGTTCGCCTTTGATGCCCACCAGACGGCCAGCCTCCTCTATGGCGTCCTGAAGCGTTCCCAGCCTGTCCACCAGCTTCATGCCCATGGCCTGCTCACCGGAGAGGATGCGGCCGTCGGCGATCTTGCGGACCTCCTCGACCGGCAGCTTGCGCCCGGCTGCCACCGCCCGGACAAATTGTTCATGGGTGTTGTCGATGACCGCCTGCAGCATGGCCCGGTCTTCCTTTGAAAGCTCCCGCAACGGTGAACCGGAATCCTTGAACCTGCCGGTCTTGAGGGTGTAGGACTTGATGCCGATCTTGTCCATCAGCGCTTCGATGTTGGATAGCTTGAGGATCACGCCGATACTGGCGGTGATGGTGCCGGGATTGGCGTAGATCAGCGTGGCCGGAGCAGAGATGTAGTAGCCTCCCGAAGCAGCCAGGCTGCCCATGGAAACGATGATCTTCTTTTTGGCGGCAAACTTTCTGACCTCGTCGTAGATCTCCTGGGACGGCGCCACCACCCCCCCGGGTGAATCTACCCGCAGCACCACTGCCTTGATCTCCTTCTTCTTGGNNATCCTTGGAGTCGAGGATCATCCCCCGAACCTCCACCAGGCCGATACCTTCCTTGTCCGTCAATTTTGTTTCCGCCGTGCCCATGATCATCCTGGCAATCAGCATCGAGACGGCAAAGAGCATCCCGAGGGCCACCATAGCGGCGAGGAGGATCACAACGATTTTTTTAATCATTTAAGGCCACCTGGATCGACAATTTTAGGGAGTGTGAAGGCAAACGGATCTTGCTGGTGCATGGAGACGCCTACGGGGTCAAAGGGGGGTTGGAGGGGTTGAATAAGATTGCATCAAGACCCGCCTGCACGACATCCCCTGAACCCTGTCTAGTGTCCCGCCACCGCTCCATGCCCCTTGTGCACCGCTTTTTCCAAACGGCGGCGGCGCGGCCAGCTGACAATAAATCCCAACGGCCCGGATACGACATAACAGAGCATAATGGCAAAGGTCATTACCGCCGGTTCGGCAGCCGCGATGATCAGCAGCACCACGGCCAAAAGCAGAAATCCGAAGGGCTGGCGCTTTATCAGGGCCGGGTCCTTGAATGAGTAATAACGGAAACTCGATACCATCAGGAAGGCCAAAAGATAGATCAAGACGATGATTGCCAGCCGTTTGTAAGAGCTTGACCACCCGAAATGGTGGAACAAAAGGACGGTGGCGGCCACCATGCTGGCTGCCGCCGGGATGGGCAACCCCACGAAACGCTTGCTCTCCACCGTATTTACCTGAACGTTGAAACGAGCCAGGCGCAGGGCCCCACAGACCACAAACAGGAATGCCGCCAGCCAGCCGAGCCGCCCGAACGGTTTCAGCGCCCACGCGTACATCATCAACCCCGGCGTCACCCCGAACGACACCAGGTCGGCAAGAGAGTCATACTCAACGCCGAACTTGCTGGTAGTTCCTGTCAGGCGGGCCACCTTGCCGTCCAGACCGTCGAAAACGGCAGAGGCGAAGATCCAGAGCGCAGCAATGTCGAAGTTGCCGTTGAGGCTTGCCACCATGCTGTAGAAACCGGCAAACAGGCTCCCAGTCGTAAACAGGTTGGGAAGTATATAGATCCCTTTTTTGATGTTTTCGGCCCTTTCAACCTGTTTTTCACTCAGATCAGGATTCATGCCACGCTTTCTCCGCCTAGCCGAGACTGCCCAGCACGGTCTCGCCCGCAACGGTCACATCTCCAACCTTTACCAGCGGTTTCACGTCAAAAGGCAGATACACATCAACCCTCGATCCGAAACGGATCAGTCCGTAGCGCTCCCCCCGTTGCAGCGTGTCCCCGGTCCGGGCGTAGCAGACGATCCGCCGCGCAATCAGGCCGGCAATCTGCACAAAAGCCAGCCGCAGGCCGTCACCGGTTTCCAGGACCAGGCCGCTGCGCTCGTTTTCAAAGGAGGCCCGGCCGTGGCGGGCGTCGAAGAACTTGCCGCGATGATAAAAGGAATCGACCACCGTGCCGTCAAAAGGGACCCGGTTGACATGCACATTGAAGACCGACATGAAGATGCTGATCTTGAGCGCCGGGACTCCGAGCGGCGTATCCGGGACGCACTCCGCCACAATCACCTTCCCGTCGGCCGGAGCCACCACGGCCCACATGTCGCCAGGCGGCGTCCGCTCGGGATCGCGGAAGAAGTAGAGGATGAAGAGGGTCAACACGCACGATAGCGCAGCGGGAACGGCCAGCACAAGGGAACAGAGTTTCCAGGCGAAAAGGGTCAGCAGAAACGTCAGTCCGGCGGAGGAAGCGATGAAGGGATAACCTTCTCTGGCAAAAGGAATCGATTTATTCATGCAGCCCGCCTGAATGCGCAGACACCCCTCTCCCAACGGGCAAGGGGTGTCTGCGCAGAGTGGATCTAGTTTTTGGTTTTGTCAACGATCTTGTTCTTGCCGATCCAAGGCATCATGCTGCGCAGCTTTTCACCGACCACCTCGACGGGATGGGCCGCGTTGAGACGGCGGTAGGCGGTCATCTCCGGATACTTGGTCATCCCCTCGATGAGGAACCGCTTGGCATAGGAGCCGTTCTGGATGTTTTCCAGGGCTTCCTTCATCGCAGCGCGGCTCTGCTCGTTGATCACCTTGGGCCCGGTGACATACTCGCCATATTCGGCGTTGTTGGAGATGGAGTAGTTCATGTTGGCGACGCCCCCCTCATACATGAGGTCGACGATCAGCTTCAGTTCGTGCATGCACTCGAAGTAGGCCATCTCAGGGGCATAACCCGCTTCCACCAGGGTCTCGAAGCCGGCCTTGACCAGCTCGACGCAGCCGCCGCAGAGCACTGCCTGCTCACCGAACAGATCGGTCTCGGTCTCATCCTTGAAGGTTGTTTCGATGATCCCCGCCCGGCCACCGCCGACGCCAGCCGCATAGGCAAGGGCAATATCCTTGGTGTTGCCGGCCGGATCCTGGTGAACGGCAATCAGACAAGGCACACCAGCCCCCTTGATAAATTCGTGACGCACCAGGTGGCCGGGCCCCTTGGGAGCGGTCATGAAAACGTTCACATCAGCGGGGGGAACGATCTGGGCGTAGTGGATGTTGAACCCGTGGGCGAACATCAGGTAGGTCCCCTTCTTCAGTTTCGGAGCGATTTCCGCCCTGTAGATTGTCCCCTGGAGCTCATCCGGGAGGAGAATCACCACAATGTCGGCCTTGCTGGCCGCGGTCCCTGCATCGAAGACCTTGAACCCGGCTTTTTCCGCCTTGGCGGCATTTTCGCCACCCATGAGCTCGCCGACGATGACATCCACACCGCTCTCCTTCAGGTTGTTGGCGTGGGCGTGACCCTGGCTGCCATAGCCGATGATGGCGACTTTTTTCTTTTTCAGAAGCGCTACGTTACAATCCTTGTCGTAATAGACCTTCATGCCGTTGTTCCATCCTTCCTGCGAAATTTTCCGGTAAAACCGGTACAAACCATTGATAATACAAGTACTGAAAATAGTACATTCACCGGCTGCTGTCAATCAATTCCACAATTATGTCAATTGTAAAACATTTTGACATATTGCATAACATATTGTAATCGGCTTAACCGGGGAGAGCGACCTGACCTGTACTACTGGCGCGACAGCAATGGCGTTGAGGTTGACGTTATCGCCGAACAGGGAATCGGACTGAAGCCGATTGCACACCCGCCAGCGGAATCCGTCATGTTTGACGTAAGTGCCATATATGACGGATTCCGCTGACTATCTCTCTTGTATCCCGTGTTCTCCATATCCATATTCATTCATATAATCAGATAGTTGCCTTCGCAAAAACCAATAGTAACCTCTGGCACATTAGTTGCGATATAATTTCATAGTGGACTTTGTTGACACCAAACATTCTTACTTCTCCAAAGCCACTACTAAACAAATCCAGGAGGATGCTATGAAGGATCAATCAAAAGAGCTGCAAAAACTGAATGGAATAGGAAGTGTCCTATCAAGGCGCTTGGTTGAGTCTGGCTATGACACTATTGCCAAGGTTGCTGCCGCAGAACAATATGGGTTAGAAAGAATAGCAGGGATGCACCCGCAAAAGCTGCGGTCTATTGTAACGCAAGCCAGGAAAATGACAGGAGAAACTGAGAAAAGTCATCACACGTGGATGAATGATAGATGAGATGGGTTGAAATCTGATAAGGAGAATTCGGATTGCTCTCCAAATAGTTTTTCATCCGGAGTTTCCGGATGGAAACTAACTAAGTCAGACTATAAACTTCGGAATAGGAACCCCCTGTTATGCGTCCGCGAGCCGATCTTGATTCTGAACAGACCTGAAGTGCGTGCGACTTCCGCTCTAGCCAAATTCAAAATATGTGGGTGCCTGAGCTTTTTGTGGTAACATTCTGGCGCGACCGTTACCGACTCTCGTCCTTTGCGCGCCGGGGTTCCCATGCCAATTCTCGAAGCACGAAACGTTTCCAAGAGCTATTCCATCGACGGCCGGCCGATCACGGTGCTGGACGATGTGTGCCTCACGGTCGCCGCGGGTGAATTCCTGGTGGTCAGGGGCGCCAGCGGCAGCGGCAAGTCCACGCTTCTCACCATCCTTTCCGGGCTGGACCGCCCCGATCTGGGGCGCATCGTGATGGAGGGGAAGGACATCACCGAGCTGTCCGAGGACGATCTGGCGCCGCTTCGCAACAAAAGCTTCGGGTTCGTGTTCCAGGCATTCCACCTGGTCCCCTCCCTTTCTGTGCTGGAAAACGTCATGTTCCCAGCCGAGCTCTACGGCGACCGCCACGCGGAAGCTAAGGCGCAGGCGCTCCTGGATCGGGTGGGACTGAGCCAGCGCGCCTCGAGCCTGCCACACCAGCTTTCCGGCGGCGAAAAGCAGCGTTGCGCCATCTGCCGCGCCCTCATCAACGAGCCGCGCCTCGTCTTTGCCGACGAGCCGACCGGCAACCTCGACTCCGCCAACGGCGACGCGGTGCTCAAGCTTCTCCTGGAGCTGCGCCGCGAGCGGCGCACCACCCTGTTGCTGGTAACCCACAGCGTGGAGATCGCGAGCCTCGCCGACCGCGTCGTCACCCTGCGCGACGGCAGGATTGCCGGGAACATCTGACATGGTCAATGTCCGCTTCGTGCGCAGCCAGATCGCCTGCTCAAAACGGCAGTCCTATCTCTTCGTGCTCTGCGTCATCCTCTCCATGGTGACGCTGGTCTCCCTGGGAAGCTTCAGCCGTAGCGTGCAGAAATCGCTCTTGCGGGACGCCCGGGCGCTGCACGCCGGCGACATCATCGTGCGCTCCCACGAGGCGCTCCCCCCTACACTCACCTCGCAGTTGGAACTGCTCACCCGACAAAAGACGATCGAGAGCGCCAGGTTCTACGAATTCTACTCGGTGGTGCGCTCGGCAAGCGGGAACGCCTCCCTTTTGGCTAACCTCAAGGTGGTCGAGCCGGGATACCCCTTCTACGGCACGGTGGAACTCGCCTCGAAGCGTCCCTTCGCCGCGCTGCTTACCCCCGGCGCCGCAATCGTCGAGCAGGGGGTGCTGGACCGCCTGCATCTTACGCTGGGCGACACGCTGCTGGTGGGGAGCGCCCGGCTCACCATCCGCGACGTGGTCCTGGCCGAGCCCGACCGGCCGGTGAATTTCTTCGCCCTCGGCCCCCGCATCTTCATCGCGGCCGCCGGCCTAGCCTCGCTGGAACTCCTGGGAAAGGGGAGCCGCGTCGAGTATGTGGCTCTCGTCAAGGTGCGCCAGGAGAAGCGTCTTGCCGAGACCGTCGCCAAGCTGCGCGCAGCCTCGCCAAACGACGCGGTGCAGATCAATACCTACCGGAACGCAGACTCACGGGTGAAGCGTTTTTTCGACAACCTCCTTTTCTTTCTCGACCTGATCGGCATCTTTACTCTGCTATTGGCCGGGATCGGCATCCAGAGCACCCTGAGCGCGCTGCTTCTGGAACAGCAGGAGACCATCGCCATCATCAAGGCGCTCGGCAGTAAGAGCCGTTTTATCATCGGCCACTATCTCGCGCTGGCGCTCGTGCTCGGGGTGGCCGGCACGGTGATCGGGCTGGCGCTCAGCCTGGCGTTGCAGGATTTCCTTCCGATCCTCTTCCGCGGGCTCATCCCCGCCCGCGTCGAACTCACCGTCTCGGCCGGCGCCATCGTCGAAGGAGCCGTCACCGGACTCGTCACGGTGCTCATATTCACGGCGCTGCCCCTCTCGCGGCTACGAAGCATCAGGCCGGCGCTCATCTTCGGCAAGGCGGAGCCGGATGCGCCGCAGCGGCGCTCCACGATGGCCATCGCCGCCGGCGGCGCCATCTTTTTCGCGGCTCTCATCCTCCTCAAGATCCGCGAGCCGGCAACCGCCGGCTACTTCATGCTCGGCGTGGCGCTCCTGGTGCTGGTCACCTTTCTCGGGGCTACCCTGCTGCTCAAGCGGCTTATGAAGTGGCGCGCCCAAGACCTGCTGCTGCGCCAGGCCATCCGGGGCCTCTTTCGCCCGCGCAACGCCACCAGGGCCATCATGGTAACGCTGACCGCCGCGCTCGCGGTCATCTTCGCCATCAGGCTCGTCGAAATGAATCTCGACGCCTCCTTTGTACGCTCCTTCCCTTCCGATGCGCCGAACCTCTTTTTCATCGACATCCAGCCGGGGCAAAAAGCTGAGTTTAAAAGGACGCTCGGCAAGGAAGCGAGCTATTACCCGATCGTGCGCGGCAGCGTGGTGGCGGTGAACGGCAGCGCCATCGACCGGGAGATGGAGCGGCAAAAGCGCGGTGATAATCTGGCCCGCGAGTTCAACCTCACCTACCGGGATGGCCTACTCCCCGACGAGCGCATCCTCAAGGGGGAGCGCCTCTTTCGGGCGGACTGGAGCGAGCCCCAGGTCTCGGTGCTCGACACGGTTCTCAAGATGGAGCCGATGCGGCTCGGGGACCGTATCACCTTCCGCATCCAGGGGCTCCCGATAACCGCGAGGATAGCGAGCATTCGCACCCGCACCGAAGCGCCCTTGCAGCCTTACTTCTACTTTGTCTTCCAGCAAAAGGAGCTTGCCGATGCGCCTCAGACGTTTTTTTGCGCGCTACGCGTCGATAAGAAAGAGATCGCCGGGCTGCAGAACCGGATGGTGGCGCGCTTTCCCAACTTGAGCGTCATCGATCTCACCGAGACCGCCTCCGTCTTTGGCCGCATCATGGCGAAGCTCTCGATGATCGTGCGATTTTTCACCTCCTTCAGCATCGCGGCCGGCGTCCTCATCATAGTAAGCTCCACCTTCGCCACGCGTTACGCGCGCATCCAGGAGGCGGTCTACTTCACCATCCTCGGCGGCCGCAGGCGCTTCATCCTCGCGGTGTTCGGAGTGGAGAGCCTCATTCTCGGCGCGGCAAGCGCCCTCTTCGCCCTGATCATCGCGCAATCCGCAAGCTTTTTCCTGTGCTGGAAGGTGTTCGCCCTGAGCTATCGCCCCTTCGCGGGGGAGAGTCTGCTGCTGGTGGTAGAGACCACGCTGCTGGTGCTTGGCGCCGGGGTCGGCGCGGCGCTCCCCATCCTGTTCCAGAGACCGGCGCCTTTTTTGCGGGCCCTGGGAGACGAATAGGGCTCAAAATTGTTTTTCAGGCCAAAACGGAGGAGTCATGAATAACCTGTTGACAACTATAGCCCAAACGGCGGTCGCCATCTCCTGTCTCTGTGCCGGCTGCGAACGGCGCGGCGAGCACCCGGCCCAGCCGGCACAACACGTCGAAGCCAAATCCCTTGGCACCATCGTCGCGATGGGGGACAGTCTCACCGAAGGGCTTGGCGTCAACGAAAACGATGCCTACCCCGCCCAGTTGGAGAGAAAACTGCGCCAGGGAGGGTATCGCTGGCAAGTCCTCAACGCCGGGATCAGCGGTGAAACGAGCAGCGGCGCCCTCTCCCGCATCAGTTGGGTGCTGAAGCTCAAGCCGGACATCGTGATCCTGGAAACCGGCGCCAACGACGGGCTGCGCGGCACCGATCCGCAGTTGATGAGGAAGAATATCGAGGAGATGTTGCATATCCTTGAGAAGAACGACGTCGTCGTAATACTGGCCGGCATGAAGATGCTGGCAAATCTCGGAAAAGAGTACACCGGCGCCTTTTCCGCAGTCTACAGCGACCTTTCGAGAAAAAACCGGGTAATCCTGATGCCCTTCTTTTTAGCCGGCGTCACAGGAGATCAGTCCCTAAACCAACAGGACGGCATCCATCCTACCGCCGCAGGCTACCGTATCATCGCGGACAACATCTATCCGTACGTGCTTAATGCGATTGAAAGAAGACACGGAAAGTAACCCCGACTGTCAGATAGTTATAGAATTTTAGATCGAATTTTCCAGATCTATTCATTCATCTACTTGATTGATTATTTTGCTTCTAGACAGATGACTATTTGTTTGTAAGCCGGAGCATAATAACCTCAATAAAACGAATAGTTATAACCAGTTGGAAATTCTACTTTGCACTTGGTTGCACAAGCGTTGGGGTTCCCCCTCATAACGGGAAAAAATCTTTTCCATTGGAGGATTTCTTTTCAATAAACTTTCTCAGTTCTGCATTGAATTTGTCTTTCTCCTCATAAAACAGGGCATGTCCACTGTTTTCAAAACGAATTAACTTTGCACCTTTTATTCCACCGGCAGCGGGTTCAGTCCCTGCCGCCATTGTTTGTGCCCCTGTAACCTTCGCTTTTGCCTCAACCGTCATTGCCTCTGCCCTGGCAACCCTTTCTTCTTCACCAATAAGCAGCGCCTTAGACGAACCTGCCATTGTTTCAGCAAGTTCAAACTGACAAATCTGGTCATGCAAACCATGAAATATCACGGTGGGGACATTTACGGATCGCATGTCTTCACGCAGGTCTGAATCCCGAAGAGTTGCAAGACACGCAGCCGTAGCCTGAGGCGACGCTTCCATACCCAGTGATCGGAACCAGTCCAAAAGTTCAGGGCTGGCAGCAGTACTGTTTTTGAAAAAAATATTTCCGAAATCGGCATTAAGCTTGGCTCTATCCGAATAACACAATTTAATAAGGCTATCCACGGCTCCCGGTTCAAAACCGTAAGGAAAACCTGGTCTTGATGTGAAACATGGCACTGCTGCTCCGCAGAGTGCCAGATTGGCTATTCGGTCTCCATTATGTCGTGCCATATAGCGAAGGGCTATAGCGCCCCCCATGGAAAAACCTACCAGAGTGACATTATCCAGAACCATCGAGTGAAGAACAGATTGAAGGTCATCGGCAAAAACATCATAGCTATATTCTCCCCAGGGTTTTGAGGACTTACCGAAACCACGCATGCTGATTCCAATACAGCGGTAGCCATGCTGCGGTAACTGGGTGAGCTGATACTCGAACATTTCATGACCTAATGGCCATCCGGGTATGAATACGATAGGATTGCCCTCACCCCAATCGCAAATGTGGAGATAAATTTTATCTTTGATTTCAATATATTCACTACTCATAATATTTGATCTCATGAACTTACCCTCTCCGATCCCATGATTATTGCAGTTTGTTCCAGTTTATCTCACGAGCCGTCGCTGTCAAGATGGGCTTGAACCCACGAGTTGACTCAAATCCATAATCCATAATTATTACCACTGACCGGCGGG
>PLYK01000052.1 GCA_003151775.1 Geobacter sp.
GTAGTACAGGTGGCTGGCCCAGCCGGTAAAAAATTTGGCAATACGGGCGAACTTGAAGGCTTGGGTCTTGGAGAGGAATGCCTGCTCCGCATACAGGTACGAGGAACCGGGCCCTGGATAGATTTTCGACAGCTCGGCATAGCTGTACGCCGTTGCGAGGCAGAGCAAGAGAGCAAAGAAGATGCCGAACCACATGGCGCATCCGGCCATGGGNNAGGCCGGTCAGGCCGAGTGTTCCTCTGGAGGGTTTTTGTTCGTTTGCCATGGTGAACTCCTTTCATTGTGCTGCCTGAAAGAGGCACCATTGACCCTTTCCTTATTTATTATTGTTGTTTGTCGTAATCGTTCCAGGGGCTTCGTCGCCGCCGGAAGAAAAAAGTATCGGGGAAAGCTTCGTTTCTACCTTTGTATGGGCTCACTCCTTTAAAAGTCGGGGGCGTTGTCCGCCCCCATTAAAGGAGAGGCAGCTAGGGAAGATTGACAAAGAGCTGGGTGGTGAAGGCCGGTTTCCCGCCGGGGATTTCAGGACCTGTGCCACCATTACGATCGCCTGCAGATACCTTGTAGCCGGGGTTGAATGTCTGAACACCGACCAGGAGGGTGACCTGCTTGGAGAAAGCCCACGACCCGCCGATGCCGAGTTCGCCGTTGGCGTTGTTGCCGCTCATGTAGTCGATCCCGAGCCAGAGCTTGTCGGAAATCTCGGTGATGCCGCGGTCCCAGGAAACCATGACGCCGGAATTCTGATCGGTATTGATCGAGTTGCTGCCATTGGCCAGAGCCCGCTTGGCGCCGACATAGCCGCCGGCGGAGAGCCTGCCGATTACGGGAAGGGTTCTGGCGACAAGACCGTAGACAAGGTTTTGGCGGGTGGACAAGCCGACTTCCGGCTTGTCGTAGGTGCCGAGATTATAGGCGCCAACGGCAAATGCGGGCATCCCCTTGAATCCGAGGTCCTCAGGGGTGGCCAGCTTGGCATTGAAGTAGAAGGGATGGTTATCGGCGAAGTTATCATTCTGAAGATTGGTTGTGAGGTAATCGAAGCCGACTTCCAACTTGAGGGATTCGAAAGGGAGCACGCCGACAAGAACACCGGCGTCATATGAGCTGGCGCCCGCGTCCGGTTTCGTCGAGAAACGTTGCGTGCTGATCACGTTGAGGGTTACTTCCTTGAAACCTTTTGCATCTGTCGAAGGTATCGCAATTTGCTCTGATGGGATCGCCATAGCCGTGCCACAGGCAAGGGCCATTACTGCCATTGTTGCTGCCAATACTTTACCAAGCTTCATCTTTCCTCTCCTTTTCATCGTTGATTTTGAACGGTGATCGGATGAAAGCGGCAGTGGTTTCATCGTGCACGTTCTGTAGAGTAGATATGTTCATGGGAAAATTTTATTGCAGGCTCTTCACCTCGCTTGCCGAAGAGTTAGCACAGAGTGTGCCATATTATTTTTTTCATTTATGTCATATGGTTGTAACATATTAACGCTAAACCGGCCTCATTTACGCGGTGAATAGCCCCTCTCTTGCCTATTTATTAATCAGTTTTTTTGTCCAATGGTTATTTTTTTTGCTTAACACACAATGATTCCATTACTTATATTTTCCCGGCACCGTGCTCTCATTTTGCGCAGAAGCTGAAGCCATTTGACTTCCCTTGCTTTTTCCAGGTAGGCTGATAAACTGTCTTTTATACGGAGGTGTTCCTGTGATTCCAGTGGCAAAGATCGACGAGGTTCCCAACTTCGGCAAAAAGGTTGTCTCCGTGTCCGGCCGGGAGATCCTGCTGGTCAATATTAAAGGGGCTGTCTTCGCCTGCGAGAACGAATGCCCCCACCAAGGGACCCCCCTGACCGCGGCCATTGTCAAGGATGGCTATATCGCCTGCCCGCGCCACGGTTATCGCTTCAGTCTGGCCAACGGCAGGTGCACGGACCATCCCGAGTTCACCCTGAAAACCTTTCCCGTCCAAATCAGTGGAGACGATATCCTCATCGATCCCGCATAAACCTCTCCATGGATCACATCTTCATCATCATGTTTGTCCTCTGCGCCTGCCTGCTCTCGTTGGCCACAGCCGGTCATGCCCTGCTCCACAAACGGGATTCCCGCTCGGCCCTGGGCTGGATGAGCATAAGCCTGACGCTGCCATTGCTCGGCCCGTTCCTATACTGGTGCCTGGGGATCAACCGCATCTCCCGCCGGGTGCGGAGCTGGCAGGAAAGCGGCCGCAGGCTCAGCGGAAGCGAACTGCACCCCTTCGACGAGCCATGCGGTGCGGCGGCAACACTTCCGCAGGCCGCGGCTCATCTGGCCGATCTGCGCGTACTTGGGGACCGGGTGGTTCAGACCAGGCTCCGGGGGGGGAACCGCGTAACGCCCCTGGTTAACGGGGAAGATGCCTATCCGGCCATGCTGGCGGCCATCAGACGGGCAGAAGGGAGCATCAATCTGAGCAGCTACATCTTCGACGCGGACGGCATAGGCGCAGAATTCGTCACGCAACTCAGTGACGCGGCACGGCGGGGCGTCGAGGTCAGGATCATTATCGATGCCCTGGGGGAAAAATACAGCCGCCGCTCACCCCGCACGGCACTGGCAGGCACAAAGGTGCGCCTGGTCCGCTATCTCCCCCTGAGACACGGCGCCTACATCAACCTGCGCAACCATCGCAAACTGCTGATCATCGACGGACGCGAGGCATTCACAGGCGGCATGAATATCCGCAGCCGCCACCAACCCTCCTCTACCGACGTGGCGACCGCCATCCACGACATGCACTTTTCCGTTCAAGGGCCGGTCGTGGCCGACCTGCAAAGGACCTTTCTGGAAGACTGGTATTTCGTGACCGGCGAGCGGTTGGATATGCCCTCCTTTTTCCCGGCCCTCGAACCCCGGGGCGACGCGCTTGCCCGATCCATAAGCGACGGACCGGACAAGGAATTCCGCAAACTTGAGCACATCGTAATGGGGGCGCTTTCTTGCGCCAGAAGGTCCGTGCGCATCATGACCCCCTACTTCATCCCCGACCGCCCGATGATTGCATCCCTGATCACCACCGCCCTGCGCGGCGTGGACGTGCGCATCATCCTGCCCGGCCTCAACAACCTGCCGTTTGTCCATTGGGCCACCCGGGGGCTTTTATGGGAACTTCTGGCCAACGGCATCAGAATATTCTACCAGCCGCCGCCGTTCGTCCATACCAAGCTGTTTCTGGTGGATGACGTCTGGTCGCTGGTCGGTTCGGCCAATCTCGACCCCCGCAGCCTTCGCCTCAATTTCGAACTCAACCTGAGCGTCTTCGAGGAAGAGTTCGCCGCCGGACTCAATCGGCACTTCGAACAAGCCTTCGAGGCGTCCCACGAGGTGACGCAGGAGGAACTCGACGGGCGCTCCCTGCCAACCAGGCTCAGGGATAATTGCGCACGGCTCTTTTCACCATACCTTTAGTACCATGTAACATCATGTCTAACCCCCCTAGATCCCCCCTTGTCAGGGGGGAACTGGAGTTTGGACATTTTCAAAGGTTCTAAAAAGTCCCCCCGCCCCTTGCGGGAGGGGGCTAGGGGGTGGGGGAAGGCGCAATGAAACCACGTCATTGCCTTCAGGAATATGCGATAGAACTGAGAAATGAACAGTACGACATGCAACGAGACAACTGTTTGCGAGCCAACGGATTTACCGTATTACGATTTTGGAACAACGATGTAATTGAAACTGTTGAGGGAGTCCTGCAAGTTATCAGGCTGGAGTGCTTGAAGTGACTTCCCCCACCCCCCAGCCCCCTCCCGC
>PLYK01000126.1:0-2925 GCA_003151775.1 Geobacter sp.
TGCGCACCTTCCATATCGGCGGCGCCGCGCAACGCGGTGCCGAGCAGTCCAGCGTCGAAGCCAGCCATGACGGCACCGTTACGTTCAAAAACCGTAACGTCGTCATGAACAGCCAGGGCGCGCCGGTCATCATGAGCCGGAACTGCGAAATCCTGCTGGTCGACGACAAGGATCGCGAACGCGCGCGCTTCCGGGTGCCCTATGGCGCCCGGGTGCTGGTTGAGGAAGGCCAGACCGTCACACGCATGCAGAAGCTGGCCGAATGGGATCCCTACACGCTGCCGATCATCACGGAGCGCGCCGGTAAGATCGAATATCTCGATCTGATCGAGGGCGTGACGTTGGTCGAGCGGATGGACGAAGTCACCGGCCTGACCTCGAAGGTTGTCGTCGACTACAAGTCCGGCGCCAAGGCTGCCGATTTGCGGCCGCGGTTGCAATTGAAGGACGCCAAAGGCGAGGTCGCGCGGCTGGAGAACGGCACCGATGCGCGCTACTTCCTGTCGCCTGACTCGATCCTCTCGGTCGACAACGGTGTGCAGGTCGCAGCAGGCGACGTGCTGGCGCGGATCCCGCGCGAAGGCAGCAAAACGCGTGACATCACCGGCGGTCTGCCGCGCGTCGCCGAACTGTTCGAAGCGCGCAAACCCAAGGATTTCGCGGTCATCTCCGAAATCGACGGACGGGTCACCTTCGGCAAGGATGCCAAGGGCAAGCGCAAGGTCGTCGTCACGCCGGAACTGGGCGAACCGAAAGAATACTTGATACCCAAGGGTAAACATATCAGCGTCCATGAGGGAGACCATGTGCGCGCCGGTGAGGCGCTCATGGACGGCTCCTCAAACCCGCACGATATTCTGCGCGTGCTCGGGGTCAAGGAGTTGGCCAAGTACCTGGTTGACGAGGTCCAGGAGGTCTACCGTCTCCAGGGCGTCAAGATCAACGACAAGCATATCGAGACCATTGTGCGCCAGATGTTGCGGCGGGTGCGCATCAAAGAGGTGGGCGACGCCAATCTGCTGGTGGACGACCAGGTAGAACGGTGGATCTTTGAGGAAGAGAATGAAAAGGTCCTGGCGGAGGGCAAGCGTCCGGCCATTGCCGAACCGCTTTTGTTGGGCATAACCAAGGCATCGCTTTCAACCGAGTCGTTTATATCAGCGGCATCGTTCCAGGAAACAACCAAGGTGCTGACCCAGGCTGCCATAGAGGGCAAGGTTGACTACCTGCGCGGCCTGAAGGAAAACGTTATCATGGGGCGTCTCATCCCCGCCGGGACCGGCCTTGCGCGGTACCGCCACCTGCGCTTGCAGGCAGAGGCCCAGGCCCAGCCCCAGCCCCAGGTTGCTGCGCAGCCGGAAGAGCAGGCCATCGACACGGTTGATGATGAACAGGAAGCCGCATAACCTGTCGTTATAATGGTAGTTTTGTGGGCTGCGGGGGCGTGTGTCGGTTTGAGCCTCCAAAGCCCAACCCTGAAAAAATATATACGTATCTTTTTTTGTTGACAGATGCGCCGTGGTGTAGTAGATATACGGACCATTTGAGATCGCATGTGTAACAAGGTTCAGCGCAATAGCCATGAATGGAGCTGCCGGTAAGATTCCGGCCCTACACCTATTCCATTCCCTTTCAGCTTATTGTCGCGCGCGTTGAATCGGCGGCTCGAAACCAAAACCATTTTGATTTTTTGCTTGTCGGCTGCGCAGGCTACTAGAGCCATGTGTAGCGGTCCTGTTTTTTGAAAACAGGGATAATTGGCTTGACAGCCGCTTTTGAAATTTGTTAATTTCGCAATTCGCTTCTCTTAAGGGGCGATGAGGGTGTTTGGATATTTTTGTGCCGGGAGAACAATTCAACTATGCCAACGATTAATCAGTTGATTCGTGAGGGCAGGGAAAAGAAGAAGGACAAATCAACGGCGCCTGCGCTGAAGAGTTGTCCGCAGAAGCGCGGTGTCTGTACGAGGGTTTATACGACAACCCCCAAGAAGCCGAACTCGGCTCTTCGTAAGGTTGCCAGGGTACGCCTGACCAATGGGATTGAGGTCACGTCCTATATTCCGGGTGTCGGCCATAACCTTCAGGAACACTCCGTTGTCCTGATTCGCGGCGGCAGGGTCAAGGACCTTCCTGGTGTTCGCTATCACATCGTGCGCGGTACTCTTGATTCGGTCGGGGTGAAGGATCGTAAAAAGAGTCGCTCCAAGTATGGGGCAAAGCGGCCGAAATAGATATTTGACCTGATTTGTTGAGGGGATAGATATGCCAAGAAGAAGAGAAGTTCCTAAGAGAGTCATTCTGCCGGACCCTAAATACAACGACAAGGTAGTTGCCAAGCTTATCAATACGTTGATGCTGGCGGGCAAGAAGAGCGTTGCCGAGTCTATTCTGTATGGCGCGCTTGAGCTGGTTGCCCAGCGGGCCAATGACGAGGCCATCAAGGTGCTCAAGAAAAGTCTCGAAAACATCAAGCCGATGCTCGAGGTCAAGTCGCGCCGTGTTGGCGGTTCCACCTACCAGGTTCCGATCGAGGTGCGTCCGGACCGCCGCATGTCCCTGGCCATGCGCTGGCTGATCAAGTATTCGACCGCCCGTAGCGAGAAAACGATGAAGGACAAGCTGGCCGGCGAGATCCTTGATGCATATAACAACAGGGGTGCAGCCGTCAAAAAGCGTGAGGATGTTCACAAGATGGCCGAGGCCAATCGCGCTTTTGCCCACTATCGCTGGTAATTATCGGACTGTATCATTTTTCTGGAGGATTGCGTGCCCCGCTTATCACCGCTTGAACAATATAGAAATATCGGGATCATGGCTCATATCGACGCCGGCAAGACGACGACAACCGAGCGTATCCTTTACTATACCGGTGTTTCGCACAAGATCGGCGAGGTGCACGAAGGCACCGCCACCATGGACTGGA
>PLYK01000126.1:2937-3770 GCA_003151775.1 Geobacter sp.
GATGGACCGCGTCGGTGCGGATTTCTTCCGCGGCGTGCAGATGATCAAGGACCGCCTCAAGGCCAACCCGCTCCCTATCCAGCTTCCGGTCGGCAAAGAGGAGCATTACAAGGGCATCATCGATCTGGTCACGATGAAGGCCGTTATCTGGGAAGAAGAGGCCCTGGGAGCAAAATTCCACGAGGAAGAGATCCCGGCCGATCTGCTCGGAGAGGCCAAGGAATACCGTGAAAAGATGATCGAGGAGATCTCCAGCCACGACGACGTCCTCATGGAGAAGTATCTTAGTGGTGAGCAGTTGAGCGAGGCCGAGATCAAGGCCGCTATCCGTTCCTGCACCATCAATATCCAGATCTGCCCGGTCATCTGCGGCTCCGCCTTCAAGAACAAGGGGGTTCAGAACCTGCTGGATGCCGTAAAGGACTACATGCCTTCTCCGATGGATATACCGGCCATCAAGGGCATTGATGTGGACAGCGGCGCAGAGGTTGAGCGCAAGGCCTCGGACAGCGAGCCGTTCGCCGCCTTGGGCTTCAAGATCATGACCGACCCCTTTGTCGGCCAGTTGACCTTCTTCCGTGTTTACTCCGGCGTGGTGACAGCCGGATCGTATATCTACAACTCCACCAAGGGGAAAAAGGAGCGCCTCGGCCGCATCCTGAAGATGCACGCCAACAAGCGCGAAGAGATCAAGGAGGTCTACGCCGGCGACATTGCCGCCGCCGTCGGCCTGAAATACACAACCACCGGCGACACCCTCTGCAATGAGGATAAACAGGTCATCCTTGAATCCATCGAATTTCCCGAACCGGTCATCTCGATCGCCATCGAGC
>PLYK01000121.1 GCA_003151775.1 Geobacter sp.
CGTCACCCTGCACATTGACGATGATATCCGTATCCAGGCCGCCTGCCACCTCGGCCAGGCGGTCGGTGCCCGTTTCATGGCTGGTGGAGGTCATGACCGCCTCGCCGCCGATCAGGCGTATGGCGTCGGCGATGCGCGTGTCGTCTGTTGCCACGATAACCCGCGAAACCAGGGATGCCTTGCACGCCCGTTCGTAGACATGCTGAATCATCGGTCTGCCCCCGATATCGGCCAGGGCCTTCCCCGGAAAGCGGGTGGATGCGTAACGGGCGGGGATGATTGCTGTGATTTTCATTCCGATGTGACCTTGCAAGGACTTTCGAGTGGTATATCAGGCATATCCTATGGCAGGACATGCTAGGCTACCGCAAAAGACGAGGGGTGTCAAGGACGGAAAGGAGCGGGTTTTCCCCCGGCTGCACCATGGTGCTGCGTTATCGGCGTATCAGACAACCCGTCAGTGGGTCAGGACACCGGAACGCCAGTTAAATGCCTCAATTTGCGCCGCCAACAACTCATCGAGAGTTATGTCGCACCGATCGAGCAGCGGCGTGACGGCATCAAAATCGGTCAGTTCCAGCTTCTCGGCAAGAGAGAGCAGTTCGCCCAGCCGTCCTGACCGGTTGAGAAGGGCGGCACATATCTCCTCGTTAAGATTGAGGTTCGAGATGATTTCGTCCATGGGGGTTTCAAATAGTACATCAAGAAGCGAAAGGATGCCGGTCATAAAAGCTTCCTCCGATTGTTCGGAGGAAGTAGATTGGCGCAGTTTCTGGAGTACCAGCGTTTCCATCAGGCGACCCCGCACCGCTGCCATCTCCAGGAGAGGATTATCGATACCCCGCGTGTCGTTGCCGGAAAACAGGGACAATTGGATCCAGCGCCGCAGGTGGGCGGTCCCCAGCATAAGGATGGCATGCCGGAGGGTTTTGATCTTTTCGCGCATGTCGAGGGCTACCGAGTTGACCAACCGCAGGAGGTTGTAGGAGAGACTCGGGTTTTCCTTGAAGGTTTGTTCGATCTCTTCGAGAGGGGCGTCCAGGGTAAGCTGCTGGAGCAACATCAGCATGGCCCTGCCTGAAACATCGAGCCGTTTTTTGTTGAGAACGACCGGTCGTGCGAAAAAATATCCCTGAAAGTAATCGAAGCCCAGGCCGGCGCACATTTCGAACTGTTCGAAGGTCTCAACCTTTTCGGCCAATAGCTTTACCGGCCATTGTCGCAACTTTCGGACGATCTCCGGAAGCTCTTTTGCACCGGTATCGAGGATATCGATCTTGACGTAATCGACGATAGAGTAAAACTCGTGATGTTCGGGGCTGTACACGTGGTCGTCCAGGGCCAGCTTGAAGCCAAGTTTCCTCAGCTCTCGGCACCGTTTTGCAACGTGGTTGTCCAGTTTGATGGTTTCCAGCAGTTCGAGAACCGATAGTCCGATCGGGAGCAATTCGAGCAATTCCGAGTGAAACAGGCCGAGGTAGATGTTGATGAAACCGAATTTTCCTCCCAGAACCTCCTGAAGGCCGAAGGCCGTCAGGGCATTGGTGATGACGTTGGTGCAGGCCTGGGAGTAGCTGTCGAATTCCGCGCGATTTACGGTGGTGGCGCGGAAGAGCAGCTCATAGCCGATGATCTCCTGCCTGCGATTGAGGATCGGTTGCCGGCCCAGGAAGAATTTTTCATTGTTCTGACCCATTTAATTTTACTTATTGAAATCGTTGATGGTGGAGATTACGTAATCCTTTTGGGCGGAGTCCTTCTGGTGGCAGCCGAAGCAGATGCTCACGGGGTCAAGACCGCTTGGGGCTCCGTCAGCGCCGAATCCGGCGAACAGCCAGCCACCGGTCGCTTTCATGCGTTTATCCTTGCGCATCAATACGACCATGTTCCTGGAACCCTCGGCAGGAGAGCCGGAGCCTTCTTTGATGTTGAATTGTTCGATGATGATCGAACTCCCTTCGGCAAACCTGTTGCCTGCCTTATAGCCATTCATGGCCTTCTTGTCGGCGTAGATGTAATGAATTCCGTAAAACAGCGAGCTTTTGTCGATCACGACCTTACGGACGCTTTTTTGCCAGGAATGGTAAGACTTGGGAAGGGAAGCGGAGGAGGCGGCCCACATGGCGGCTGGTAGCGAGATGAGGCACAACACGGCAATTGCTGCGATCTTGTTCATAGATTTCAGGCTCCTGGGGTATGATTAAGTTTAGCATATCTTTGGACATCGTGCTGTGTTTTCAACTTATGGAGACCACAAAGGCTCGAATCCGGGATTTTTGGGTATAGATCAGGATTTTGACGCCGGGCCCTGCGCTGCCCCGCTTGACCAAAAAGCCTTGCTTCTCCTCTTGCGAGGTTTCCTGATAGGTGTTTTTTCCTGAAATTTCACCCAGGACCGATTTCAAAAAATCCTCGCTGATGGTGTCTGGTGTGGAAGCCAACACCTGGACGGTCTTGATGCGTTTGTCCGACCTGAGGATGCGGAACTCGTGGTTTGCGTCGGTATAACGTTCCCAGCCCGGTTTCTGCCGGGAGTAAGCGCTGTCCCGGCCTTTTTTGGGGATAAACGACGGCAGCTTGGACACCGTGGCCGTGGCCGCACCGGCGGCAGGCTTGCGCGGGGCCGGCGGGGCATTCCGGACGATTGCAGCGGAAGAGGGGGCCGGGGTAGGGGTACTCTTTTTGGCAGGCGGAACCGGGGCAGCTACCGGCCGTTGCTCCGCCGTCCGCGCAGGAAGTGTCTTGGAGATGGCGCCGCCCTGGTCGTGTCTTCTGGAGGCCTGGTGCCAAGCGAACACCGCCAGGCATGCCGTCAGGGAGACTGCGGCATATTTCATCCATCTGCCGCGGCGCCGTGAGCGGTAGTTATGTTCAAACGCCTGCAACAGTTCGGCCGGGACCTGGTCTTTGGCCGGCGCGGCGGGTACCCCGTCAGATTCCGTCTCTTCCTGGAGGGGAACCGCCGGCCCATCCTGTTCATGAGAGATGTAGATCTCACTCCAGCGGAGTTTGAAGGCAGGCCGGAGAACTGCGCGGAGAATGCTCTTGGCAAGCCGTTCCACGGGCAGGTTCAGGTCGATGACCTGTTTGAAGAGCTGTTCAGGCGGCACGGTGGCGTCGTTTCCCTCGCGCAAAAGGACAAGCAGGGGCGCTCCGTTTTCCGGTATGGACCGGATCTGCCCGGCAATCTCCTCGGCCGTTGTCCCTGCCATCTGCTCCTGGATGCAGATGACGGACGGATGATGGTTGAGGACATCCTCCATGATGCGTTCCAGGTCTGCCGTCACGTTGATTTCAAGCTTGAGCATCGGCTGGAGCAGATCCCTGACCTGCTCTACCTTGGGGTTGTCGGATATGAATAACAAATTTGGCATAAAATCCCCTGATAGTTGATTGTTATGTTCAGTCGGCGAATGCTGCGCGGATGATGGCGCTTTGTTCTTCGACATGGATTCGATGGGAGCCGACGGCAGGGCAGCTATCTTCCGGGCGTCCCACGTAACGTATGGATTCCGCTACCTCGGCAAGATAGTGGCGCAGATGGGGCCATGCCCCCATATTCTCCGGCTCCTCCTGAACAAAGGAGAAGCGCACACCAGGCGGGTATGCCTTGACGAGCTCTGCGATCAGGTCCTTGCGGAGCGGGTAGAGCTGTTCGATCCTGATGACGGCAATATCGCTTCGCTCCAGCCGGGCGTATTCTTCGAGCAGTTCATAATAGATCTTGCCGCTGCAGAGAAGCGCCCGGGTCACGCCAAAGGTGCCGGCGCTGTCGGGGATCACCTCCCTGAAGCCGCCCCGCTGCAACTCTTCGAGCGAGGAAACGCAGCTTGGGTGACGCAGCAGGCTCTTGGGCGTAAAGACGATCAGGGGCTTGCGGAAGGGTTGCTTGAGCTGGCGGCGCAGCAGATGGAACATCTGCG
>PLYK01000031.1 GCA_003151775.1 Geobacter sp.
TGGGCCTCGCCGCCCGAGAGGGTCGTGGCCGACTGCCCCAGCTTGATGTAGCCCAGGCCGACCTCTTCCAGGGTCTTGAGCTTGTTTTTGATGCGCGGGATGGCGCCCATGAACTCCAGGGTCTGGGAAACGGTCATGTCCAGGACCTCGGCGATGGATTTGCCCTTGTAGAGCACCTCCAGGGTCTCACGGTTGTAGCGCGCCCCCTTGCAGACCTCGCACTCCACGTAAACGTCCGGCAGGAAGTGCATCTCGATTTTGATGATACCGTCCCCGGAGCAGGCCTCGCAGCGCCCCCCCTTGACGTTGAAGGAGTATCGGCCCGGCTTGTAGCCGCGCATCCTGGATTCGGGCAGGTTGGAGAACAGGTCGCGGATGTCGCCGAACACGCCGGTGTAGGTGGCCGGGTTGCTCCGCGGGGTTCGGCCGATGGGCGACTGATCAATGTTGATGACCTTGTCCAGGTGCTCCAGGCCGCGGATGTCCTTCACGGCGCCGGCTTTTTCACGGCTTTTGTAGAGCCGCTGGCTGAGCACCTTGTACAGGGTGTCGATCACCAGGGTCGATTTCCCCGATCCCGAGACGCCGGTCACGCAGGTCATGATGCCCAGCGGGATATCCACGTCCACGTTCTTCAGGTTATTCTCGGAGGCGCCGATGATCCTGAGTTGCTTGGAACCCTTGAGGCGTTTTTTGGGAACCGGGATGGACAGTTCGCCGGACAGGTAGCGGCCGGTCAGGGATGCCGGGTTTTTCATGACCTCGGCAGGCGTGCCCTGGGCCACCACCTCCCCGCCATGCACGCCGGCCCCCGGTCCCATGTCGATCAGGTGGTCGGCCTCCAGGATGGTCTCCTCGTCGTGTTCCACCACCAGCACGGTGTTGCCCAGGTCGCGCAGCCTCTTGAGGGTGTCCAGAAGGCGCGCATTGTCCCGCTGGTGCAGGCCGATGGAGGGCTCATCCAGGATGTAGAGCACGCCCACCAATGACGATCCGATCTGGGTGGCCAGGCGGATGCGCTGCCCCTCGCCGCCGGAGAGGGTGCCGGAGGTACGGTCCAGGGAGAGGTAGTCCAGCCCCACGTTGACCAGAAACGACAGGCGCTCGCGGAGCTCCTTGAGGATGCGACGGGCGATCTCCTTCTCCTTGTCGGAGAGTTCCAATCCTTCGAAAAAGGTCAGGCAGTCGCGGATGGAGAGGGCGGTGACGTCGCGGATGGTGCGGCCGCCCATCAGGACGTGCAGCGCCTCGGGCCTCAGGCGCGCTCCATGACAGGTGGGACAGGGCATGACGTTCATATACTTTTCCAACTCTTCCCGGGAGGCGTCCGATTCGGTCTCGCGCCAGCGTCGCTCCAGGTTGTTCAGTACCCCCTCGAACTCCTTCTGGTAGGTATGGCGCCGTCCTCCGTCCTCTTCCCACCAAAATTCGATCTTTTTGCCCCCGGAACCGCTCAGGATCACGTCACGGACCTGTTCGGGCAGCTCCCTGAAGGGGGCGCGGATGTCGAATTTATAGGCCTTGGCCAACGCCTCCAGGATCAGGTGGAACCAACCCGAGAGCCGTTTCTCCCAGGGCGCGATGGCCCCTTCCCGCAGGGAGAGTTCCGGGTTGGGGATCACCAGTTCGGCGTCGAAGTACATGCGTGTGCCCAGGCCGGTGCAGTCCGGGCAGGCGCCGTGGGGGTTGTTGAAGGAGAACAGCCGCGGTGTGACCTCCTGGTAGGAGACGCCGCAATCCACGCAGGCCAGCTTCTCGGAAAAGATGTGGGTTACCGGCTTGGGAGGCTTCTTGCCGCCATCCTCGTCCGGTTCATCCGTGGCCCGTAGCGCGGTCTCAACCTTCACCACCCCCTCAGCATGGTGCAGGGCGGTCTCCAGGGAGTCGGCAAGACGGCGCTGAATCCCCTCCTTGACCACGATACGGTCGATGACGATGTCGATGTCATGCTTCTTCTTCTTGTCCAGCTCGAACTCTTCGGACAACTCCCGCAGCGTCCCGTCAATGACGACCCGGGTGAACCCCTCCTTGCGCAACTGGTTGAGTTCCTTCTTGTACTCCCCCTTGCGGCCGCGGATCATGGGCGCCAGCAGAGTCAGCCTGGTGGCGGCGGGCAGGGCCATGATCTGGTCCACCATCTGGGAGACGGTCTGGGAGGTGATCTCCTTGCCGCACGAGGTGCAGTGAGGATGGCCGACCCGGGCGAACAAAAGGCGCNNTGGTGGTTTTCTGTTCGATGGAGATGGCCGGGGAGAGTCCTTCGATGGACTCCACATCCGGTTTTTCCATCTGCTCCAGGAACTGGCGGGCGTAGGACGAGAGGGATTCCACGTAGCGGCGCTGCCCTTCGGCGTAGATGGTATCGAAGGCCAGGGTGGACTTGCCCGAGCCGGAGATGCCGGTGATGACGACGAGTTGGTCCCGCGGGATTTCAACATCGATGCATTTGAGGTTGTGTTCGCAGGCGCCTTTGACGATTATGCTGGAGTGGGCCATGGGTCAGTATTTCAGTCCGTTCTGGAGGATGGTGGTGATCTCATCGGCGCTGACCGGCCGGGAGAACAGGTAGCCCTGCATCTCGGCGCAGTTGCGGGAAGCGAGGAATTCCATCAAGGGACGCGTTTCGACTCCTTCGGCGGTAACGCTGAGCTTTAGGGTGTGGGCCATGGAGATGATGATCTCGACAATGGCGGCATCGTCAGGGTTGTTGATGATGTCCCGCACGAACATGCGGTCGATCTTGAGCCGGTTGACGGGTAAATGCTTCAGGTAGGAGAGGGAGGAGTAGCCGGTTCCGAAATCGTCGATGGCCAGGCTGATGCCCATGTCCTTGAGTTTGTGCAGCATGCGGGTGTTGCTGTCCGGGTTCTTCATGATGGTGCTTTCGGTGATCTCCAATTCCAGCCAGTCGGGATCGAGCCCGCTTTCCAGCAGGATGGCGGCGATGGTCTCGTTCAGATCCTTCTGGCCGAACTGCTTTGCCGACAGGTTGACCGCCATGCGCATCGGCGGAAACCCCTGCTGTTGCCAGCTCTTGGCCTGGAAACAGGCGGTCCGCAGGACCCATTCCCCGATCGGGATGATGAGGCCGGTCTCTTCCGCCAGATAGATGAACTTGTCCGGGACGATCACCCCCATGTCGGGGTGATTCCAGCGCAGAAGCGCCTCCATCCCGATGATCTCGCCGGTGCGGGTATCGACCTGGGGCTGGTACAACAGGAAGAGGTCCTCGCGCTCGAGGGCCTTGCGCATGGAGTTCTCCAGCATCATCCGCTCCAGAACCTTGATGTTCATCTCGCTGGAGAAAAACTGGAAGTTGTTGCCGTCCCGCTCCTTGGCCTGGTACATGGCCTGGTCGGCGTGTTTGAGCAGGGTGTGGCCGTCCTCGCCGTCCATGGGGTAGACGGCGATGCCGATGCTGCCGGAGGTGTAGATCTCATGGTCGTCGATGTAGATCGGCTCGGAGATCAACCCCAGGATCTTCTTGGTAACGGCGGTGATGTTCTCTTCGTTGGAGACGCCCGTCAGCACGACGCAGAACTCGTCGCCGCCGATGCGGGCCAGGGTATCGGTCTCGCGGACGCAGGCCTTGAGGCGTTTGGCGATGGTCTTGAGCAGGTTGTCGCCGGCAAGGTGGCCGAGGGTCTCGTTGATCCCTTTGAACCGGTCCAGGTCGAGGATCAGAACGCCGACCATCTGGCGATCCCGCGACGCCTGGGCGATGGCGTGCCTGAGACGATCATGGAGCAGGGTGCGGTTGGGAAGATTGGTCAGGGTGTCATAGTTGATCAACTGCTGGATCTCGTTCTCAGCCCTGATGCGGGCCGTGATGTCGAGGGTCGTGCCTGAGACGAGCTGCGCCTTTCCATCGCTGTCGCATTCCACCTCGGCCTGGCTGTTGACGACCAGTTCGTCCCCATTGCACGATTTGATGCGGTAGATCAGACTGAACGGCTGGCACTGCCGCGCCGCGCCGTTGACGGCCTTTTTGAAGGCCGGGCGGTCCGCATCGTTGATGAGGTCGATGAACCAGTCCATCTCGACCTTTTGGGGCTCACCGGGGGAAAATCCGAAGATGCGGTACAACTCGTCGGACCAGTAGATCTCCCCGGTCCGGGGGTTCCACTCCCAACTTCCCATGCGGGCGATCTTCTGGGCTCGCGCCAGGCGGGTCTCGCTCTGGCGCAGGGACACTTCGGCGCGATGCAGCCGCTCGCGGGTTTCGGCATCGTGGAGGGTGCGCAGGACCGCCGCCGGCAGGCGATCCAGGAAGCTTGTGTCTTTCAGCAGATAGTCGCAGGCGCCGGTCTTCATCATCTGAACCGCCAGCATGGCGTCATCCCGGCCGGTCACCATGATGAACGGAACGGAAAGCCCGCGGTCGGCGATCTGCTCCAGGATGGCGACGCCGGTCATGTCCGGCAGGGAATAGTCGAGGATGATCAGAGAAGGGATCATGGCGGAGAGCAGTTCCATGGCCTCCAGACCGTTTGTCGCCCCGATGGCGTTGAAGCCGTGCTCCTTGAGGGTGGCCGATGTCAGTTCGGCAAAGTCGATGTCGTCCTCAATGATGAGGATGGTGCTTCCGGCCTTTACATTGTGAAGCGATCCCGTCATTTGTCTCCCCGTGAAACCCGTTTGAGCCTATTTTTTCTTCAGCCGCCAGCCGTCCTTGTTTACCTGCGGTACGCGGGAGATTGCCAGCGAGTCGGGCGGCACGTCGATGGTGACGGTCGTTCCGGCCGCCACCAGGGAGTTGCGTCCCACGGTGACCGGGGCCACGAGTTGGACGTCGCTGCCGATGAATACCCGGTCCCCGATGACCGTGCGGTGCTTGTTCTCCCCGTCATAATTGCAGGTGATGGTGCCGCAGCCGATGTTGACGTCACGGCCGATCTCGGCATCGCCCAGGTAGGTCAGGTGGGAGGCCTTGGAGCCTTCCCCCATGACGATCTTCTTGGTTTCCACGAAATTGCCGATCTTGACGTGGGCGTGCAGTACCGTTCCGGGGCGCAGGTGTGCCATGGGGCCGACTGCCACTGCTTCCAGCAGTTCGGACCCTTCCAGGACCGATCCGGCCTTGATATGGCAGTTGTCGGCGATGCGGCAGTCGGAGATGCTGACGTTGCCGTCGATCACGCAGCCGCTGCCTATGATTGTTGTACCGCTGATGCGGCAGTTGGGGTGAACGGTCGAATCGGCGCCGATGGCGACGCCCTGGTCGATGTAGGTCTGGTCGGGATCGACAATGGTCACGCCGGACAGCATCAGTTCGCGGTTGATGCGCCGGCGCAGGCAGCGCGACGCCTCGGCCAGCTGGCTTAAGTCGTTGACCCCCATGATCTCCTCGGCGTCGCCGCTGCACTGGGCCAGGCAGGCAAGCCCTTTCCCGGCAGCCACGGCCACCAGTTCGGTCAGGTAGAACTCCTGCTGGGCATTGTCGCTCCCCACGCTGTCGATGTTGTCGAACAGGAAGGCCGCATCCATGCAGTAGATGCCGCTGTTGACCTCGCGAATTGCCCTCTCCTTGGGATCGGCGTCCTTCTGCTCGACGATCCGCAGCACCTTTCCGCTGTTATCGCGCACGACCCGGCCATAGCCGCAGGGATCATCCATCATGGCGGTCAGGACGGTCACCGCTGCCGTCTGGGCCCTGTGGAAATCGATCAGCCTCTTCAGGGTCTCTGCCCGCAACAGGGGGGTGTCCCCGCAGAGGATCAGCACCGTGCCGCTGAAGCCGGCCAGTGCATCACGGGCACAGGCCACGGCATGACCGGTGCCGAGCTGTTCTTTCTGGAGCACGCAGCGAATATCCTCGGCAGCGCGGAAACGTCCCTGCACCGCCTCGGCCTGGTGGCCGACCACCAGAACCACCGGTTTCGCCCCCACGGTCCGGGCCGCCGTTACGGGGTAATCGATCATCGGCCGGCCGGCCGCCGGGTGCAGGACCTTTACCAGGCCCGATTTCATGCGGGTTCCCTTGCCGGCGGCAAGGAGTATTGCGGCAACGTTATCCATCTGGGAGGTGCTCCTATTGCGAAAGGGTATGCAACGCCTGACCCTGTACTTTAGGTGATGCCGGAAACGCCGTCAAGTATTCTCTCGGTTGCAGGCAGGTGAGCCCATCGCCCGGAACATCTGCCGGATTTTTATTGCCAATGGCCCGGTGTTCTGCTAACCTTCCGGAATAACGTTATAATATTCTTATAATCGGGGAGTCCCTGTCTGATATGGATGATACTTGGCTGGAGGTGGCCTGTGAGCTGCCCAACGAACTGGCTGACATTCTGGCGGAGTATCTGGCAGGCGTCTCGGGCGCCGGCGTCTGCGTCGAAAACCTGAACGTGGACGCCTTCTCCCTTTCCGAAATCGCGCACAGCCCGCTCACGACCGTCAAGGCCTACTTTAGCGCCGCCGATGATATGGTTGCCCGCCTGGCGGAGATCTCGGCTTTTCTGAAAGATCTGGCTGCCGTCAATCCGGGCCTGTCCATTGCGCAACCGTCCGTTACGACGGTGAAAAGCGAGGATTGGAGCACGAGCTGGAAGGCCAATTTCAAGCCGCTCCGCATCGGCCGGCGGCTTCTGATCGTGCCGTCCTGGGAGCAGGCTGAGGCCGGACCGGATGATATCGTCCTGAGCCTGGACCCGGGTATGGCCTTCGGCACCGGCGGGCACGAGACGACCCGGCTCTGCCTTGAACAGTTGGAAACAGTCCTCTCCAGCCGCCCTGCTGCGCCTCCCCTCTCGGTGCTGGACCTGGGAACCGGTTCCGGCATCCTGGCCATGGCTGCGGCGCGTCTGGGCGCGGGCCGCGTCTGCGCCGTGGACATCGATCCCGAGGCGGTGGAGGTGGCGCGGGAGAACCTGGCGATCAACGGCCTGGCGGAGCGGATCGAGTGCAGCACGACCCCCCTGGAAACCTTGGACGGCCCCTTCGACGTCATCCTGGCCAACATCCTGGCCGAGGAACTTGTCCGGCTGGCCCCGCAACTCACGGCGCAGCTGGCCTGTGAAGGCGTGCTGATCCTGTCCGGCATCCTGGCCGGGAAGGAGGCCTTTGTGCGTAGCGGATTCGCCGGAGAGCCCCTGGTCTACCTGGAAACGGCACGCCAGGGAGAGTGGGTGGCCATGCTCTACAGCAAGGACGCTACAGCGGCATGAGCAGCCGGCGCTTCATGATATCGTCCCGGAATATCCGCGACGGCTATGCGTCCTTTAATGGCGATCTCTTCAACCACATGGTGCGGGTGCTGAGGCTCGGCACCGGCGACGGCGTGACCCTGGTGGATGAGGCTGGCATAGAACATCAGGGGATTATCGACCAAGTGTCCCGGGAATGGGTCGCCGTCAGGATCGAAGCGCGCAGGCCTGCGCCCGCAACGGGGGATCACGGGGCACGGATCACCATCTGCCAGGCCCTGCCCAAGGGGGAGAAAATAGATCTGATCCTACAGAAGGGGACGGAACTGGGGGTTCACGATTTCAGTCTGTTTTGCGGCCGCCGTTCCGTGGCCCGCGTGCGCGAGGACCAGCTCGCAGCCAAGCTGGAACGCTGGCAGCGGATAGCTGCCGAAGCGGCCCGGCAATGCAACCGGTGTTCGGTCCCTGCGGTCTCGTGGTCTCCGTCGGCTGCCGAGGCTGCCGGGTCCACTGCACAGGAACTCCGTCTGCTGCTGTGGGAAGGTGAGCGGAAACAGAGCCTGAAGTCGGCGCTTGCCGATCTGGGCCGTCCCGCTTCCGTCATCGTGGCCGTCGGGCCGGAGGGAGGGTTCGATCCCCTTGAGGTGCAACAGTTCATCAAGCAGGGATACCTGCCGGTTTCTCTGGGAAACAGGATTCTGCGGACAGAAACCGCATCTATTGCCATCAGCGCAATTTTACAGTATATTTGGGACATGATGTAAAGATTGCAAGGAGCCGCCGATGAAATGCCCCAAGTGCATTTTTTCGGCATAATAGCCGCCAGGGCCCGTTCAACTTCCGTATGCGAGGGCGGACGGGCCTTGGCATATCCACGGAGTCCCCACGTGTCCCAGCGCATCGCCATCCTTCCGGAAANNTCCGCATCACGGACAACGGCCACGGCATGTCCCGGGAGGACGCCCTGCTTTCCCTCGAACGCCACGCCACCAGCAAGATCAGAACCGACAGCGACCTTGACGGCATCCTGACCTTGGGGTTCCGCGGCGAGGCGCTCCCCTCCATCGCCTCGGTCTCCCGCTTCCGGCTGGCGACCCGTGAAGCCGACAGAATGGAGGGGACCGAGATCATTGTGGAGGGGGGACGGGTCCGGGACGTGAAGGCCTGCGGCATGGCCCCCGGCACGGTCATCACGGTGGAACAGCTTTTCTTCAACACCCCGGCGCGCCTCAAGTTCCTGAAGAGCGCCGAAACCGAGACGGGACACGTGGGGGACGCCGTGGCCCGCATGGCGGTTTCCAGGCCCGACGTTGCCTTCAGCCTGGTCAGCGACGGCCGGGAACTGCTGCGCGTGCAGCGTAGCGATCTGCGCCGGCGCATCGCCCAGGCCGTGGGCAGGAACGCAGCCGCAGGCCTCCACGAGGTTGCAGGTAAAGAGGGGGGCATCACCGTCACCGGCTTCATCTCCGGCCCCGGCGTTGTCCGTTCCGCCACCTCGGCCATGTTCACCTACGTAAACGGCCGTTTCGTCCGGGACAAGGTCGTGCAGCACGCCATCATGCAGGCATACCGCGGCGTGATCGACCGTGGCCGTTATCCGGTTCTGGCCCTGTTCATCGAGCTGCCGCCCGGCGAGGTGGACGTCAACGTCCATCCCACCAAGCACGAGGTGCGCTTTCGCCGCCAAGCCTCCGTGCACGACGCCCTCCAGGCCGCTCTGGAGGAGGTGCTGCGCCGGTCGCCCTGGCTGACGCACAACCGGGAGCCGGCGCCCGCGGCAACGGCCACGCCGCCCACCGGCCAGGCCTACCGGGAGCGGATCGCAGCCGCGGCCCAGGCCTCCCTGGCGCTTCCGGGACGACCGGCGCGCACGTCCCATCCCGCAAGCTACGTTTCCGCTGACAGCAAGGGTGCTGTGAAGCCTGCCGCCGACGCTCCCTCATCCCTCATCCCTCAACCCTCAACAGCCTCTGTGGTCCGGGAGCCTGCTGAACCGTTCCGGCCCGACCCCGCGCCGGCGGAATCCACGGGCTATTTTTCTGCACTGGCGATCATCGGCCAGTTCCACGGCGAGTACATCCTCTGCCAGTCCGGCGCCGAACTGGTGATTATCGACCAGCACGCCGCCAGCGAGAGGGTCGCCTACCAGCGCCTGCGGCGGCAGTTCCTGGACGGCGGGGTGGAATCGCAGCGCCTGCTCTTTCCCGAGACGCTGGAGCTTTCCTTCGGCGAGGCGGCCCTGGTGGCGCGTTTCCGCGACGACCTTGCCCGGATCGGCTTCGAACTGGAGCCGTTCGGCGGCGCTACCATCATAGCCTTCGCCCTGCCGCAGGTGGCGGCGGGCAAAGACGGCATACGCCTGGTGCGGGACATCGTGGCCGAGCTTGCCGCGCTGGGCACCAGCGCCGCCTTCGGCGGCAGCATCGACGGCATGCTGGCCCGCATCGCCTGCCACTCGGTGGTGCGGGGCTTTCACCCCCTGGACAGCCGCCAGATCATTGAGCTGTTGCGGGCCATGGACGAGACCGACTTCGCCGCCAGTTGCCCCCACGGCCGGCCGGTATCCCACACCATCACCCTGGCGGAGTTGGAAAAGATCTTCAAGCGGACCTGATTCCCTGCCGGCAGGCGGCGATTGGGACGCTGCGGCTCGATGCCGCGGGTATGTGACCATGAATTCTCACAACGGGTCCAAGATACTGGTCGTCGTCGGCCCGACCGCCTCGGGCAAGAGCGATCTGGCCCTGCGCCTGGCACTGGAACTGGATGCCGAGATCGTCAACGCCGACTCCATGCAGGTCTATCGCGGCATGGACATCGGCACCGCCAAACCGACGCCGGTGCAGCGCGCCGGCGTGCCGCACCACCTGATCGACGTGGCGGAGCCGGACCGGCTTTTCTCCGCCGCCGATTTTGCCGGGGCGGCCGACGAGGCTATCCATGCCATTACCGGCCGCGGCAAGCGGGTCATTGTGGTGGGCGGCACCGGGCTTTACATCCGCGCCCTGCTGAAGGGGCTGGTGGACTCTCCCAGCGGCGCGGGCGTTGTCAGAAAGGCGTTGCAGGAAGAGGCTGCGCAGCTTGGCAACGAGGCCATGCTGGAGCGATTGCGGCAGGTGGACCCGGAACTGGCGGCTCGCATGCACCCCAACAACCTGGTACGCATCATCCGCGCCCTGGAGGTGCACCGCCTGACCGGGGTCCCTCTTTCCCGCCATCAGCAGGAACATGCCTTCAGGGCCCGGCGTTACGACACGCTCCAGATCGGTATCAGCATCGACCGCAAAGAGCTGTACGCACGTATCGAGGCGCGGGTCGAACGGATGCTGGCGGAGGGGCTGCCTGATGAGGTGCAGGGGCTTTTGGCGCAGGGGTACGGCCGTCAGTTGAAGGCCATGCGGGCCATCGGTTACAAGGAGGCGGCCGCGTACCTGGCTGGCGAATTGAGCCTGGAAGAGGCCGTGCAGCTCATGAAACGGGACACGCGACGGTATGCCAAACGCCAATTGACGTGGTTCAATGCCGACCCGGATATATTATGGTTTGAATATCCCGGAAAGTTTGGTATTATTTTACAGCATGCTATTGAATTTTTTGAATAACGGGAGGAACGCCCCTCATGGCAAAAGCACCCTTCAACATTCAGGACCAGTATCTCAATCAGGCCCGCAAGGAGCGTATCCGCGTGGTCGTGACCATGATGTCGGGCGATAAGCTGGAAGGACACATCAAGTCGTTCGACAACTTCTCCGTGCTGCTGGACTCCAACGGCGACATCCTGATCTACAAGCACGCCATCTCCACCATCACCTCAGCTGACGGAGCTTTCCGGCTGCATCAATAACCCGCAACCGCCTCCGGTGCGTCTCGGCCCCGGAGGCGGCATCATGCAGGTCCCCATGAACAAAAGCGCAAAGATCCTTCTCGCGACCGCCTTGCTGCTCGTGGCCCTGGCGGCGGTCATCCTCTATTTTTCATCCACCGTATTCCTGCAACTGTTCATCGCCTTTGCCCTGGCCTACGTGCTCAACCCTTTTGTGGTATTCCTGCGCTCCCTGGCCGCCTGGTGCCGTGAGTCAGACTTCTACCGGGGGGCCTGATGAACGGGCTTATCGTTGAAGCGGTCGCGCACGGTTCCATCGGCGAGGAGATGGGGGTGGAGCCGGGGGACCGGCTCTTAGCCGTCAACCACCATCCCCTGCGGGACATCATCGATTATAGTTACCACACCGCAGCCGACGACGAACTGCTGCTGGAGGTCGCCAAACCGGACGGCGAGTTCTGGGATCTGGAGATCGAGCGGGAGCCTGGAGAGCCGCTGGGACTGACCTTTCCGGCCCCGGAGCCGGCCCGGTGCCGCAACAACTGCATTTTCTGCTTTGTCCACCAGCTCCCCACGGGGCTGCGCAAGCCGCTCTACGTCAAGGACGAGGACTACCGTCTCTCCTTCCTCAACGGCAATTACGTCACCCTGGCCAACCTGAAGGCTGCCGAACTGGCCCGCATCATCGACCAGCGCCTCTCGCCGCTGTATATTTCCGTTCATGCCACCAATCCCGCACTGCGGGAACAGTTGCTGGGCCGGCAGGGCATCCCCCCCATCCTAGGCCAGTTGCGGGACCTGGCCGCCGGCCGCATCGGCATGCACACCCAAGTGGTGCTCTGTCCGGGCCTCAACGACGGTCCTGAGCTGGAGCGGACCGTCAACGACCTGGCGGGTCTCTACCCTGCGGTGCGATCCCTGGCCGTGGTGCCTCTGGGCCTGACCCGCCACCGCGGGCGCCTGCCGCAGCTCAAGCCGGTGGATGCCGGCTATGCGCGGGCGTTCGTCGCCACCTGGGGGCCGCGGGCCAAGGCCCTGAAGAAGCGCCTGGTCGAGCCGTTCCTCTTCCTGGCCGACGAATTTTACCTCAAGGCCGATCTCCCTTTTCCGCCCCTTCGGGAGTACGGCGACCTGCCCCAGATCGAGAACGGGGTCGGCATGGTGCCGCTTTTCCTTCGGGACGCCGCGCAGGTGCTCCGGACGGCCCGGCCGGTGGGGGGCGTGCGGGTCACGGTCGTGAC
This sequence comes from Geobacter sp., assembly GCA_003151775.1. GTDB lineage: Bacteria > Desulfobacterota > Desulfuromonadia > Geobacterales > Pseudopelobacteraceae > Oryzomonas. The sequence goes on from PLYK01000031.1 coordinate 12,207, forward strand.
CGGCGCCTCGGCCGTAGGGTTCGTGGGGGCATTTCTGGCACAGTTGGGGGAGCGGACCGGGGCGGAGATCGTGCCGGTAGCGGTGGAAAACCGCCTGTTCGGCGAAAGCGTGACGGTCAGCGGCCTTTTGTCGGGCAACGACATCATGGCCGCCCTGGAGGGGAAGGAGCTCGGCGCGGGGCTCCTGGTGCCGGACGTGATGTTAAAGGAGGGTGAGGGGCTGTTCCTGGATGGCGTGTCGCTGGAGGAGTTGCAAAGGCGCCTCGGCCGCCCGGTGCTGACCTTCGACTGCACGCCCAGGGGATGCTACCGGGCGCTCCGGCAGATGGCACGCTTGAGTGCAGGGAGATCTTTGTCCGCATCCCCCTGACCTCCCGGAATCATCACTGAGGGCTTATGAATAAGGTATCAGGAACCTTGCCGGGCTGGGGTTCACCGGGTAGTTGCAACGGTTGGAAGCAACCGGCGCTAATATCGGCAAATACATCGGCAAAAAACTTCAGAAGACTAAAAAATATGTAATAATATTACAAATGATGTTATACGGTTATAAGCGATAAATAACCGGCAAGGACATCGGCAAAATGTATCATGAACCAGCACATATGGAGCCGTTGCTCCCATCGGGGGCAACGGAACTTGAAGACCTGGCCCGCGAGGTCGTCAGCAGGTCGGCNNATCAACAGCTACTATTCCAACCTTATCGAAGGACACAGCACCCACCCCATCGACATTGAGCGTGCCATGCGGGCTGACTATTCCAGCGACCCGGCAAAGCGTGACCTGCAAAATGAAAGTCTTGCCCATATCAACTGCCAGCGCCGGTTGGAAACTCGTCTTCAAGGTGAGCCTGGGCTTGACGTTGCCGCCGACGAGTTCATAGTCTGGCTCCATCGTATCTTCTACGAGCAACTGCCGATTGATTTAAGGCGAGTCAGGGACGAAAAGACCGGCGATGTACTGGAGGTTATACCCGGTGAGCCCCGTCATCGCGAAGTGGAAGTCGGATATCATGTCGGACCGGTATCTGAAGAACTGCCGGCATTCCTGAAGCGATTCGCAGATGCTTATTCGCCGGCCAAGCATCACGGCATTGCTCCGCTCATTGTGGCGGCGGCATCGCATCACCGTCTGATGTGGATTCACCCGTTTCTCGACGGCAACGGCCGTGTAACCCGCCTCTATACCGATGCCTGCTTCCGCCGTCTGCCGCTGCATGGCTATGGCCTCTGGAATGTCAGTCGAGGTCTTGCACGGCGCCGTGACGAGTACATGGCCGCCCTGAGCTGGGCCGATGCACCGCGGCGCAATGATTTAGACGGCCGCGGCAACCTCAGCAATGAGGGTTTGGTTAAGTTTTGCCGGTTTTTCCTCGACACTTGCCTTGACCAGATAGATTTTATGCACGGCCTGCTCAGGCTGGATGGCCTGCTCGACCGGATACAGGGCTATGTCGGCATGCGCGGAGCGAAGCTCATACCGGCTCCAAAGGCCGAGTTCCCGACGCTCAAGCCGGAGGCATCCTATATGCTCCAAGAGGCGCTATTGCGCGGTCAGGTGTCTCGTGGCGACATTATCCGGGTTTCCGGCATGGCCGAGCGCACCGGCCGGCTGGTGTTGGGGCAACTGCTGGATGAAGGGCTTTTGGTTTCGGATTCACCTAAAGGCGCCGTCAGGCTCGATTTTCCGACACATGTGGCAAGCTACCTGTTTCCTGACCTGTATCCTGGGCAGATTGTGTGATGATGTTTAGGTAAGGAGAGCGATTTGGCTGGTGAGTGGAAGAAATACCGAACAAGCGAGCTTATCGAGCAAAAGGCTCTTGTAATTGGCGATGGTTACAGTGAAAGAAAATAAAGCTGTCACGGTTTCTATTTCAGAGGACTTCCGATAATGATTTGAACCCGTTGACATTTTCAGATAACAGTGCCATAAATTCAGGAAATTTAAGCGCAGGCCCCTCTGCATTTTCTTGAAAACTGATTCGCTTTTGCATTCAAGATGGCACATATTTCAGGCCAGACCTTTGAGGTTTTTAAAACCTCAAAGGTCTTCAAAATGTCAACTTGAATGCAACTTGGTATGAGGCAGACTAATGGCTATGGCACATGCTTTAAGACACGATCTCAGTAACCGGCTGAAGGAGTTTTACGGTCCACGTCTTGACCGGTTGCTGCTGTTGGCTCCCAGGCGAGGGGGGATGCGGCGGAGGGTTCGGATTTGGATGTGCTGGTAGTCCTGCATGGCGAAGTGCAGCCGGGCAATCCAGGCCGACATGCTTCGGGCCTCTGACGCCAACCGGCTTCCGCCGGTGATTTCGCTACCTGTCAGGTTATATGACGTGCATACCGCCGCAAGAAGTTTGGCTACAGGTACAACGCTGACTTTGCGCTGTTCCGCTTGCCTCAGGACCGACTCCACGAATACATCATCTCCAAGCAGGCGACTGTCGCTGCCAGTTGCACCATGATACTCGGGACTATAACCCTCTGCAATCCCGTACATGACAAATTTCTCATTTAAATTGACCAAACTTCCAAATTGAAATCCCGGTATTTTTTTATCAGCTCAAAGTCTTCACGATTGGAAGTAATAAGTCGAGCCCCGAAGGAACGGGCAGTCAGAGCAATTAGTAGATCAAAATGAAGGTCACGAAGCTTCTCAGGCGAGTATCCATGGTCTATGCGCATCTTGCTAAGCAGTTGACCTGATTCCAGCCAGTTCTTCTCTGTCGGGGTCAAAACCGGATGATTTTTTTCAAGAGACTTCAGAAACGATTGCTCGTTCAGCTTTGTAGCCCCACGCCATAATTCTGCGAGCACCACGGAAGACGTCCTGATCAACCCAGTGATCGTGCCTATCCGTTCTTGATAGCATCCAGTCCGCAGGTGATCAATAAATATCGAGGTATCAAAGATGACCAGATTACTTGTCACCGTGGCCCTCAAAAGACAGCTTGCCGGCATTTTTTGTCATCAGGGCCTTGAACCGTTCTAAGGCGACAATCTCCCTTAATGCTGCGTGTACTGCCTCTGTCCGGCTTTTTACCCCCAAAATTCGGGCAGCTTCATCGGCGAGTTGAGTATCCAGCCTGATTGATGTCATAGCGTTTCCCATAAACACCTCCTGTATATACAAAATAACATCTGTGTATATACATGTCAAGCAAGCGTCGGCATTTGGCTCCCAGAAGCTTATCGTCCGTGCAGGTTCCAGCCACAAAAAAAGGGCCTGCGTTCCGGCAGGCCTTTTATCATGAGGTTCGGTTTATATTCCCATTCGTTCAGTGCGTAGTTTCCTCGGCGCAATCCTTGCGCTCCCACGAATCCAACTCCCCGTTTTCGAGCCGAACCTGAACGGTCTCACCCTCATAGGTGCAGCCGAACGAGTATCCTATCTGCCCGTTATTCAGGTTGCGGAGGGGAACGTGTTCTTCCCGGCGCTCGGTCCAATTGCAGACCTTATCATATTGCTTCGCTTGCATTATCTCTCCCCCCTTTCCTTTCTTGTACCCATAATGCATTGTACCCCCCTTGGGCAACGTTATGCAAGCCCCTACTCTCAGGCGCGACTTTGTGGGCTTGCCGCGAAAATTGCGTACATTTAATGTTGTCTCCATCTGTCTGTAACAATCGTACAGTAAGTTACATCATAAAAGATCTCTTTGCCACATCCAAAGGAGGGCCGCCATGACGATTCGTATCGACGAAGACTATTACTACTGGTGTTGCGACTGGTGCGACACGGAAAACCTCGTGCTCTGGGCGCGGCTGCACACCGGCGCCTACTGCGGCGCCTGCCACCGCCCCATGGGCCTGCCCGACACCCCCCATGACGTGGTTGCCGGCAGCCGGATCAGCGCGGGATCGTGCTGAAGCAAAGGTATTGCTTGTCTTCCCCCTTTGTCAAAGGGGGGAATTGGCCCCAACCTTTATTTGGGTTATAGACCCGTTGATTTAAAGTCTGGATATAACCTGCGATTTTGATATCATGAAGGGCGCCCATGGGGGGCATCCGATCAGGATACCACCCTTGGGGATGCCCACTCTCCCAAAGGTAAGCCGTCCGCCGCACCATGGCGGCGGCGAAACATCCGGACCCCATGTACTCCAGCCCATTCCTGATCATAAATCCCGATTCCGGCAGTTTCAGCCGCAGACGCATTGCGCGGGTAGTCGACAGCCTCAAGCGTTCCGGCCTGTTCCCCGTCATCCACCCGGTCAGGAATCCCGCCGAGGCGCTTACCTGCTGTCAGGCCATCCGCAGGGTGCGGGAGCATCCCTTCATCATCGTTGCCGCCGGGGACGGCACGTTCAATGCCGTCATCAACGGGATCGGTCCCGGCCCGGCAACCCTGGCGGTGCTGCCGCTGGGCACGTCCAATGTACTGGCGGCGGAGTTGGGGATAACGTCTATTGACGACGGCATTGCCCGGATATGCGCGGGAAGAACCGGGCCGCTGTCGGTCGGGCTCCTGGAGCTTGAAGCAAGCCGCCGTTATTTTGCCCTGATGGCGGGCAGCGGGGTGGACGGGGCCGTGGTGGGCGGCGTCAGGACGGGGGAGAAACGGGTGCTGAAGCAGGGCGCCTATGCCCTGTCTGCGTTCAGGGCGGCCCTTGAGTGGGATTGGGACATGCAGGAGCTCGTCGCTGACGGCAAACGCTGCCTCTGCCATACGGTGGTGGTCTGCAATGCCTCGCGCTATGGCGGCTCGTTCAGGTTTGCGCCCAACGGCGACCTGTTTCGCCGCGGCTTTGAGATCGCCTGCGTGACGGGCAGCCATAGGAGGGGGTATCTGGCGATTGCCCGCAACCTCCTCCTGGGCCGCCGGATGCCGGATACGGCCATTACTTGGCTATCCGCCACAGAGATTGAATTGCGGGGTGCAAAGCCGATCCAGATCGATGGGGATTTCGTCGGGCGCGGCCCGGCAAGGATCACGGCGGTGGCCGATTTTGCCCAGCTCATCATGTAATGCCGATTCCAAATCAAGGATGAAATCAAGTACCTTGGAACACAAAAAATTTCGAAAAAATCTTTATGTAACCGCCGATGAATAGGATGAACGCAGATAACGTCAAAACCAAAATTTAATCGGGGTTAGAATCTATCGGCGTTCATCCTATTCATCCTAGTTCCATACGACTTTCCTGGTTTTTCCCTTTTGCGTTTTTTTCAGTATAGGAAGTCAACTTAAGCCCCTTTTGGCCATTAGATCCTCTGGGTTCCAAAGAGTCCCATGTTATGCCGGGACAGAAGTC
>PLYK01000081.1:0-417 GCA_003151775.1 Geobacter sp.
TGGCGCTGCCGAAAAAGACCGGCGTCTGCCGGCCGGCCAGATAGGCCTCTTTGTCGAAGGGGTGGGCCGCCCCTTCCAGGAGTTCCACATTATGGCGCAGTTCATCCACCTGGCTTCCCAAAAGTTCATCCAACTGCGGGTCGCCCAGGCCGGCGGCCGTCAGTATCCGGCCTGTGCCGTTGGCCGCATCGGGGTCAAAAAAGATCAGTTCCTTGGTATGGAGGTGGTAGGTTCCGCGGAAGCGTTTNNTGAAGGTCATGATCGGGGTATGGCGCAGGCGGCAGACCTCCAGAAGCTTTTTGGTCTGGCTCTCGACCCCCTTGACCGAATCGATCACCATCAAAACCGAATCAACGGCGGTCAAGACCCGGTAGGTATCCTCTGAGAAGTCGTTGTGGCCGGGGGTGTCCAGCAGGT
>PLYK01000081.1:498-6203 GCA_003151775.1 Geobacter sp.
GGCTGATGATGGCAAAGGTGCGGCGCTTATCGACTTCCTGCTGATTATGCATTTCCACGTCTGCTCCTTTATCAATCGAAAGGCGGGCTTGGCCCGCCTTTGGTTAACCTTGCCCATCTTTGGTTTACCTTGATACTCTCCGGGTGCACGGGACACTAGTCCGTCCCTATGATCTGAATACCAGGCGGTCGAGGCACCAGCGGCCACCACCGGCGATAACCAGATAGAGCGCCATCCCCAAGAGGGCGATGCAGAATTCGATGCCGTTTCCGCGGCCCGCTATGCCGTAGGTGTTCAGAAAAAAGCCGTTCGCCCAGTGGATCTTGTAGATGCCCACCATCATGACCGCCGCTATGCCGGCCGCCGAAAAGCGGGTGAGGAAGCCGGTCAATACGCCGAAACCGCCGCCGAATTCGGCGATGATCGCCAACAGGGTGAAGATCGGCGGGATTCCCAATTTCAGTTCAAAGGTCTTGAAGGTGGCGGTCAGCCCCTGCCCGCCGAACAGCCCCAGCAGTTTCTGGGAGCCATGGGCCATGAAGATCAACCCCAAGGGTAGCCGCACCATGAGCGGAGCCAACAGGCCGGTTGCGTCAAAACTTCCTTTTGCCATTAAATTCCTCCATGATAGCCAGGATGTGCCGCTTATCCTGGGTAATTCCGGGGACTGGGTAATTCCGGGGACAGTATATAAAACTCCCCCTCAATCCCCTTCCTCATCTTCTGCATGACTAATACATGACTAAAACACAAATTTCAACGCAATTTCAGAGTGTTAAAAAATTAACACTGATTCGCTGATCTTCCCATCCCTCAATTATTTGACTCGTTATCGTGTCCAGCTTTAGCCAGCAATTCCAAACCACGTTCCTTCTTACCTGAACCTCTCTTGGCCCGAAGCGTGAAGCGTGTTTCCGCGTCAAATTCTGCCAGAAGAAGTGTGGTTACTTCATCCAACAGTCTGTTCACGCTCTGTCCCCTCATATGTGCCATATCTTTAAGCCGTTGATATTTTTCATCAGCTAAACGAAGTGTCAATGCACTCATAACTTTATCTCCTTTAATAGCGTTTCCGGGAAGACGACTTTCAGGTTGGGAAATAGCAACTCCATGCGGGCCACGTCGCGGAGGTTTTTTGTTACGATATAATCCGCTCCCCCTGCAACAGCAAGCTCAACCAGATGATTATCACCTTCATCCTGGAGATTTGGGCGNNCATCCATAATATATCCGCGTCCAACGGCAGGTGGCGAGAAATATATCCAATAATTCATCTCGTTCGGAAGCGTCAAGACGGCTGCGAACAAACAGCTTGGTCCTACTCAAAACATCTTCATACTCAGCAAGTAATGCGACCCCCATCAATGGGATCAGTTTTTCTTCCAGGCATGCGGCAATAACAGCACGACAGGCACCTTGCCCAAGGCATGCGCCAATAAAAACGTTGGTATCAATGACAACTTTCATATCAGGATGGTAGCAAATATGCAACCACATTACTAGAGAAAAAAATCATAACCCAAATCAAAATGTTCATCTTCGCCCAGGCCGTGTAAACGTTTGAACCGCGAACTTGCATCACCCTGGCACTGTGCTAACGTAAAAGCATCTAAGGCAAAAGGGCTGCGCGATGATCTACTCACCTCTGGAGGTAATCGAAGATGAAGATCAAAAATTTTGATTGTGTCGCCATGAAGCGGGCTGCCGCTGATAAAATCTACGAACAGCTCAAAGATACGTCACCAACAGAACAACGTGCCTTCTGGAAGGCCGGCGAGGATGAGTTGCGTTCCCGATGCCGGGGGGTTATCTCTCCGGAGTCAATTGCCAAAGCTGCCTGATTCCCTTCTATTTATAAAAAAGGCACCCGGAACATGGCCGGATGCCTTTAATTGTGTAATCAAAAAATCTTGAAATTAAATTGGCGGGCGGCATGGGATTCGAACNNCCAACTGAGCTAACCGCCCGCACCATTCCTGTCCGGTCACGGACATTATTCAATCAAATTACACTATTCGAACGGCCAACTCAAGCCAAAAATCTGTCATTTTGGCGGATGCTCTGTTAGAATGTGTCTTCGAGGGAGAAGCAATGAAACGCGTATCCCTGAACATAGTATGTCTTGAGCTTGAGGGGTTGAGATGAGGCCGTCCGGCATCCGCATCATCGGCTTGACCGGCGGGGTCGCCACCGGCAAGAGCAGCGTGGCCCGCTTCTTCGAAGAACGCGGCGTGCCGGTCATCGATGCCGATCAGTTGGCCAGGGAGGCGGTCAGGCCGGGGAGTCCCTGCCTGGCACGACTTGCCGCGCTGTTCGGACATGGGGTGATAAACGCGGAGGGAGCGCTCGACCGTAAGCTTATGGGAAGCATCGTCTTCGGGGACGCGGAGAAGCGGAGGCTTCTTGAGCAGGTTGTGCACCCCGAGATCCGGCGTCTGGCGGAGGAACGTATCGCCCATGCCGCTGCCGCCGGCCGGCGAACAGTGGTATACATGTCGCCGCTCCTGATCGAAGCGGGCGACACCGGCCGGGTTGACGAGATCTGGGTGGTGACGGTGCGTCCCGATATCCAGCTCGAACGGCTCATGGCGCGCGACGGCATCGGCCGGGAAGAGGCCGGGCGGATCATCGCCAGCCAAATACCCCTGGCCGAGAAGGAACGCCATGGCAGGATCGTGATCGATAACAGCGGAACCCCCGAGGAGACGCGGCGCCTGTTGGCGGCAATTTGGGAGCGGGAGACAGCGGCACACCATGAGTGAAAAGAATCATATCCTNNCGGGCCAACCTCTGGCTGCGCACCGCCAGCCGCGTGCTGGTGCAACTCGCCGTGTTCCCCTGCACGACCCCCGAGGAACTCTATGCCGGCGTGCATGCCATCGCCTGGGCGGATATGATTACTCCCGCCATGACCTTGGCGGTGGACTGCAGCCTGCGCGACTCCAGCCTGACTCATTCGGGCTTTGTGGCCCTCAAAACCAAAGATGCCATTGTCGACCGGATCCGTGAAACATGCGGCAGCCGCCCCAATGTCGATACGGCGTCGCCCGACGTGCGCATTAATGTCCATTTGTCCAGGAACGTCTGTACCGTCAGTCTGGACAGTTCGGGAGACGCTCTTGACCGTCGCGGTTACCGGCTGGAACGCACTGAGGCCCCCCTGCGCGAGACCCTGGCGGCCGCCGTGGTCGCCCTGACCGGCTGGGATGGTTCCCTCCCCCTGGCGGACCCCATGTGCGGGTCGGGCACGATCCCCGTAGAGGCGGCCCTGCTGGCTGCTCGTGTGCCGCCGGGACTGAAGCGTTCTTTTGGGTTTCAGCGTTGGCAGGACTTCGACGAAAGGGTGTGGAAAAGGTTGCTCAGGGAGGCGGAGAGCGGCATCAGGCGGCTCCCCGCCTCCCTGATCACCGGGTATGACCGCGACAGCCGGGCATTGGTTCTTGCGGCCCGCAATGCCGCAATGGCCGGATTCGAGGGGCAGCTTCACTTTTTTCATGCCGCCCTGGAAGCCTTCAAGCCGGAAGGAGATAAGGGCGTTGTGATCATCAACCCCCCCTATGGCAGGCGTTTGGGTGAGGAAGAGGAGTTGAGGGAACTCTATTGCCAGATCGGCGATGTCATGAAAAAGCGCTGTAGGGGATGGACCGGCTTCGTCCTGACCGGCAACCTGGAACTGGCAAAATACATAGGGTTAAAGGCCGCGCGCCGCTATGTGCTCTTCAACGGGCCGATCGAATGCCGGCNNAGCGGTTCTTGGGAGGGTGATTGGGAGGAAAGGGGACCCCTTTCTCGTTGTGACAGCTTTCACACCCCTTTTCCGCTTCTTTTTTGTTGCCGGTTTTGGCGAAGGTTTCGTAAAACGGTTTGTGTATGTCGTCAAAGGGAACGATTTTGGTCTTCTCTTTGCCGGAAATGGCGAAGAATATGCCNNCGATAAACAGCCAGTCGCGCTTGTCGATTTTCATGAAATAACGTCCCTTTTCCTGGAGTTAGTCGGACTTGATGAGCGAGAAATAGATGATCACGCAACCGATAACCAACCCCCCGCCTATGAACGGGAGCATGGCCTTCATAGACAATTCTTCGCCCGGCGCCGGCATGGCGAAACGTGCGATGACGATTAAGCCGATCAGGGTGAACAATGTCAAAAGGACGGTCTTTGAACGTTTGACGACGCCGAAAAAAAACACGGCCGTGACAATGATCAAAACCGCCGGGTGGGAGAATATCTGCTTCAGGGTAAGATGCTGAATCGTATTCATCAGGTTGGCAGTTTCAAAGGGGCGCAGTGCCTCGGTCGCCTTTTCCGCAAGTTGCTCTTTGTCCATGAATGTGCTCCGTTCCCTTCAAATTCATGGAATAATAATGCAAAACAGAATGCCCGGCAAGCCAATTTGAAGGGGGCATCCCGTATACTCCCGTGCGGAGTTGGCCGTTAGGAGGCTAGCAATAATAAGTTNNTTCATGTTATTGTTGCTAGCCTCCTTAGCTCAGGATATCCATCACCTTGTCCAGGAACCCCTTTTTCATGGGGTGGACATCCTCGCCGCTGATCTTGGCGAACTCCTCCAGCAGTTCCTTTTGTTTCTTGTTGAGGTTGGTGGGAGTCTCTACCCTGATGATCACCAACTGGTCGCCACGGCCGTAGCCCTGCAGCGAGGGAATACCCTTGCCCCGCAGACGGTAGACCTTCCCGGACTGGGTGCCGTCAGGGATCTTCATGGCTACCTTGCCGTCCAGGGTCGGCACCTCAAGTTCGCATCCCAGCGAAGCTTGGATAAAACTGATCGGGATCTCGCAGACGACGTTGTTGTCTTCACGCTGGAAGAGGGGGTGTACCTTGACGCTAATGGCCACATAGAGGTCGCCGTTGGGGCCCCCTTTGCCCTGGCCCCCTTCACCGGTCATCTTGAGGCGTGACCCGGTCTCCACCCCGCCGGGAACCTTGACCGAGAGGGCCTTGGTATCCTTGACGCTTCCCTTGCCGCGGCAGGCGGGGCAGGGATTTTCCACCACCTTGCCTTCACCGTTGCACTGGCCGCAGGTCTTGCTGACGCTGAAAAAACCCTGCTGATACCGGACCTGGCCCGCTCCGCGGCAGGCGGGGCAAACCCTTGGCTCGGTGCCCGGTTTCGAACCTGAACCGTTGCAGGTCCCGCACCGTTTGGCAAAGGGGACCTCGATCTTCTGCTCGGTCCCGAAGGCGGCCTCTTCGAAACTGATCTCCATGTTGTAGAGCAGGTCGTCGCCGCGTCTCCCCTGAGCGCGTCCGCGCCCGGCTCCGCCCCCGAAGATATCGCCGAAGATGTCGCTGAAGATGTCGCCGAAGGGGGTGCCGGCCCCGAACCCGCCCCCGCTGAAACCGGCCCCCGAGACGCCGGCATGGCCGAACTGGTCATACTGGGCGCGTTTCTGGGCATCGGAAAGCACTTCGTAGGCCTCGGTCACCTCCTTGAACTTGTCTTCGGAGGTCTTGTCATCGGGGTTCTTGTCGGGATGATGCTGGATGGCCAGCTTGCGGAAGGCCTTCTTGATCTCGACCTCGGAGGCGTTGCGGTGGACCCCCAGCACCTCGTAGTAATCGCGTTTGTCGCCGTTTGCCAAAATAGTGTCCTTGATAATGCAACGAGCAGCGCCCCCTATGAGAGGCCCTGCCCGTGCCAGATGAAATTACCCGCGTTACCAATTCCAAATCAAGGCGCTAT
>PLYK01000026.1 GCA_003151775.1 Geobacter sp.
GGCCGGTTCACAATGGTGCATTCCGAGTTCATATCGCTTAAAGGCATGGTCTCACCTCTCCGGTTTTGCCAATGGCAGCCTTATCTCTATCTTCAGCCCTCCCCCAACACGGTTCTCTGCCCTGATCCTGCCGTCGTGCGCCTCTACCATCCCCTTGCAGATGGAGAGCCCCAGCCCGGTCCCACCTGCCCCCTCGGGAACCGGGATGCGGTAGAATTTGTCGAAGACCCGTGCCTGGTCCTGCTCCGGGACACCGGGGCCGCGGTCCGCAACCTCCAGCACCAGCCACGGAGCCTCTGTCCTGGCGGCAATCTCGATCTGGCTGCCGGGCGGGGAGTACTTCAAGGCATTGTCTATGAGGTTCACCAGCACCTGGGTCATCAGCACCAGGTCCATCGGAACCAGCGGCATAATGGGAAGCATCCTGAATGAAACATCTCTGGTGTTGATACGCGGCTCCAGGGCCGCCAGGGCGCACCCCACCAGGTCCTGCACGTCGCATGGTTCCAGGTTCAGTCTGACCGCGCCGGCCTCGATGCGGGTCATGTCCAGCAGGTTGCCGACAAAGCGGTTCAGACGCTCGGCCTCGCCGAAGGCGGTAACCAGCAGCTCGCGGCGGGCGCGTTCGTCCAGATGGGTCCCTTCCTCCAGGAGACTGGAGAGCACCCCGGTAACCGAGGCCAGCGGGCTGCGCAGGTCGTGGGATATGGAGTTCAGTAGGGCGCGCTCCAGGTTTTCCCGGGCCTGGAGGATCTGGGCCTGCTCTGCCTGGCGCGAGAGCTGCACCCGTTCCATGGCCATGGCCGCCTGGGTGGCAAAGGCGTCCAGCAGGCGGCGGCTCTCGGGGGAGCGGTAGTCCAGGTCGTTCTCCATGCGCACCCCCATGACCCCCAGCACACTGGCCGGGGTCTGGAGGGGGATGCAGATCAATTCGGCCGATACGAGGGTGTCGGTCCCGCGCCCGGCCGGGTGGTGGTTGCGGAAGGCCCAGTCGGCCACGGCCTGCTCCTTCATGTCCAGCGACATCCCTTCGCTGGCCGCCACGACGTCAAGCCGCTCCCCTTCGGGCAGGAACAGCCCGACCCTGGCGTTCAGGGCTTCCTCCACGTTCCTGACAACGGCCTTCATAAGGGTGCCGGTATCAACCGCCGCGGCCAGGTCACGACTGAGATAGTAGAGGCTCGCGGTCTGCAGTTCGCGTACCCTCATAACATCGGCCCGTTCCCTGGCCCTCGTCACCAGGGTGCTGATGACCACGCCCACGGAGAACAGGGCGATAAAGGTGATGATGTACTGGGTATCGCTCACGGCAAAGCTGAACCGGGGCGGCACGAAGAAGAAATCAAAGGCCAGCACCCCCACGAAGGCGGTCAGTATGGCCGGTTTGCTGCCTAGGCGCACGGCGGCCAGCACCACTGCAAGCAGGTAGATCATGATGATGTTGGTCGGATCGAGGAACGGGGTGAGGAACGAGCAGAGCGCGGTTGTCGCGGCAACGAGCATCAAGCCGGCGGCATACCCCTTGAATTCGAAGGGCTGGCGGCTTTTCACCGGCTTTACGCGCTTGGTAGCCTCTTCCCGGCCGTAGCTGATCACTACCACGTCGATCGTGCCGCAACGGCTGATGATCTGATCCACGATGTGCAGGCGCAGCAGCTTTTGCCAGCGAATCCTTGTCGGCTTGCCCACCACAATCTTGGTCACGTTGTGTTTTACCGCGTAGTCGATGGTGGCATCGGGAACCGAGGCGGCCGTGATGGAGGCAACCTGGGCCCCGAGGCTCTCTGCCAGGCGCAGCTCGCGCCAGACACGCTCCCGGTTGTCCCGCACATGCCTGCTGCTGCTCGGCGTCTCGATATACACCGTGAACCATGGAGCTCGCAAATCCTCTGCCAGGCGGCAGGTGGACCGGACCAGCATCTCGCTGTAGGGGCTGCCGCTGACGCAGACCATCACCCTCTCGGCGGCCGGCCAGGGTCCGGCGATGGTCTTGGTCTCCATGTAGGCCCGCATCTGGTCATCCACACGGGCGGCGGTGCGGCGCAGTGACATCTCCCGCAGGGCCATCAGGTTGCCCGGCTTGAAGAATTTCTCCATGGCCTTGGCCGCCTGATCGGGGATGTAGATCTTCCCTTCGTTCAGGCGCTGAAGCAGATCCTCGGGCGGAATGTCCACCAACTTGATCTCGAAGGCCATGTCCAGCAGGCGGTCGGGAAGGGTTTCGCGCACCACCACGCCGGTGATCCGGGCCACCACGTCGTTCAGGCTCTCGAAGTGCTGGATGTTGACCGTGGTATAGACATCGATGCCGGCGTCCAGCAGTTCCTCCACATCATGCCAGCGTTTCTCGTGGCGCGAGCCGGGGGCATTGCTGTGGGCCAGTTCGTCCACCAGGGCGATCTGCGGTTTGCGGGCCAGAACCGCGTCCAGGTCCATCTCCGGCAGCATTACCCCCTGGTAGGCGATCTCCTTCCGGGGGATGATCTCAAGCCCTTCCAACAGGGCATCGGTTTCCGACCTGCCGTGGGACTCCACATACCCTACTACCACGTCGCGGCCATCAAACTTACGTTTGCGGGCCGCCTCCAGCATGGCGTATGTCTTGCCCACCCCTGCCGCATAGCCTAGGAAGACCTTGAGCTTGCCCCGGCTCTTCTCGGCCGCGGCCTCCTCGGCCCGGGCCAGCTTGAGCATCGCCTCGGGAGAGGGGCGTTCGTCACCGTTCGTGGTCATCGTCTCTCCTGTAACGGAAATTTAATCCATGTTCCCAGGCGTTGCCGAATGCCCCAGCATTGCTCTACGGGATTGAAAACCAACACCTGGCCGCGTTCGACCGTGGGCGGCGCTGTTGTCGTTGCGTCCGGTGGCACCACGAAAGTTCCCGGCTCCATGGGCGCCTCGTCGGCAAAGTCTTCCCCCAGGTAAACACCTGTTTCCGAGTTGAACAGGTAAATTTTCATAGTGCCCCCCAGTTGGCCAAACCGATTTCCATGGTCCAAGTTAACAGGTGAGACATAAAATGGGTGTCAAAATGGAGTGGAAGAGCGTCAAGAATGTATCAAGGCGCTTTCAGAAGAGAGCTGTCAGGTGGGTGGTTGATATGCCATGGGAAGTAAGTCCAGTAACTTCGCAATTTTAAAAAACCGCCCATTTCTGAACGGTTTCTGAGTCTTTGAAATTATAGCAGAGGCGGATTACTTTGCATTACGACATCGCTGAGATGGATATCAGACCCGCCAGAATAAATAGCATGACAACCAGCAGACACATTTCCAGTTTCATGATAATTCCTCTTGCCGAGCGTTTGAGCGCTCGGCGAAAACAGACTATGGACGCTCCATATAAATTTGGGGGTGGTTGTCCACCCCCGAATTGCATGGGGGAACAGCTAGGGAAGATTGATAAAGAGCTGGGTGGTGAAAGCCGGTTTCCCGCCCGGGATAAAGCCCTGATCCCCAGCCGACAGTTTGTAGCCGGGGTTGAATGTCTGAACACCGGCCAGGAGGGTGACCTGCTTGGTGAAAGCCCACGACCCGCCGATGCCGAGTTCGCCGTTGGCGTTGTTGCCGCTCATGTAGTCGATCCCGAGCCAGAGCTTGTCGGAGATCTCGGTGATGCCGCGGTCCCAGGAAACCATGACGCCGGAGTTCTGATTGGTATTGATCGTGTTGCTGCCATTGGCCAGAGCCCGCTTGGCGCCGACATAGCCGCCGGCGGAGAGACGCCCGATTACGGGAAGGGTTTTGGCAACAAGGCCGTAAGCAAGGTCTTGGCGGGTGGAGTTGCCAAGGCCTGGGGCAGCCAACTCCGGCTTGTCGTAGGTGCCCAAGTTGTAAACCCCGACGGCAAAGGCCGGCATCCCCTTGAATCCGAGGTCCTCGGGGGTGGCCAGCTTGGCGTTGAAGTAGAAGGGATGATTATCAGCGTGGGTATCAAACTGAAGGTTGCTGGTTAGATAATCGAAGCCGATTTCCAGCTTGAGGGATTCGAACGGGAGCACGCCGACGAGAACGCCGGCATCGTACGAGCTGGCGCCCGCGTCTGCTTTCGTCGAGAAACGTTGCGTGCTGATTACGTTGAGGGTTACTTCCTTGAAACCTTTTGCATCTGTCGAAGGTATCGCGATCTGCTCTGAAGGGATCGCCATAGCCGTGCCGTAGGCCATTGCCACTGTTAAACCTGCTGCTGCCAAAATTTTTACAAACTTCATTTTCCTTCTCCTTTTCATTATTGGTTTTGATCGGTGTTAATTGAAACCGTATTTGGTTTCATACCCTATTATTTCGTAGTGCTGTTCCTGAGTGCAGCTTGCTGGATGGATTCATGCACCATCTCATCGAAGCGTTTCTTGAACTCGGCGTACCGCTTGTCAAATACCTCGATGTGCTCCATGAACCACGCTTTAAGGAACACAAGTTCGTCAATGTTCTTTACGATCTCCGACTCTTCGTACCTGCCCATGAAATTCTCCAGATGCATAACGAACAGCGCATGCTGGGCCTTGTGCTCATCGATTTCAGGGAGTTCCATCTCTTCCATGAACTTTTCTTCGTCCAGAAAATGAAGCTTGCAACCGGTATCGAGCCTGTTTATCAACCCGAACAGGTCATCTCCCTTTTTGTCGGCTAAAAGATACGTATAGACCTTTGCCATGTAGTTCAATATTACCTTGTGCTGGTCGTCCAGCAGCTCGTTACCCACCTCATACACGCCGTTCAGCGGAAAGTTTTCCATTCTGATCACCTTCCCTTGATTTTCAGCTTGCAGTGATCATTCAGGCAAAGCAGATTCGTTCACCGGGAAGAATGTCGAAACTGCAGTCGCCGAAACTGCGCAGTGTCTCCATGAGGGTGCCGACCAGATCGTCGTTTATGACGATTCGTATTTTTACTCGATTAATCAGGTTGTAAATATAGGCAATACCTTTAAGGATGCCGGAATTTATTGCCCGGCGGCCATCGTAAACAACCTCCTGAACAATAAATCCAAGTGCTTCGAGAGCCTTTGACAGATTTTCCACATCTCTCGTATATACTATTCCTTCAAGCTGTTTCATTTTGGTCCTCTCTCCTTTAGTGGGCGCCGATCCATTGATCCGGCATGAGCCCGGTTTGTTTATGATGGCGCACCATAAAGCTTGCGCAGCTCAAGATTTACTTCCAGCACGTTGACAAACTTCTCACCGATTAGTCCTCCCCACGGCGCAGATGGAATTCTTCCGAGTTTCATCTTTTCTCTCCTTTTGAGTTTATGTTTTTAATGCTGACTTTTGGCGCTATGCGCCTCATAAAACGAAGTTCACCGCATGGTTCGGAGCTTGTCTACTTCAGGCCATCCAGATTCAGGTTCAAGGTAAGGACATTTACCCGTGGAGCACCCAGGAATCCCAACTGGCGCCCTTCGGTAGCTTGTGCCACGGCCTTTATCACCTCGACTTCAGATACGTTACGCGCCTTGGCCACACGTGCTACTTGGAGCATGGCCGATGCGGGGGTGATGTGCGGATCGAGACCGCTGGCCGAGGCCTGCACCAGGTCGGCCGGGATAGCACCGGCAACGCCGCTGTCGCGCAGCGCCTTTACCCGGTCGCCGACCGTCTTCAGGTAATCGGGATTGGTGGGACCGGAGTTGGAGCCGCCAGAGCCCATCGGGTTGTAGCCGAAGTCGGTGGCTGCGGATGGGCGCGGCCAGAAGTATTTGGGATCGGCGAAGGGCTGTCCGATCAGGCTGGAGCCGAGCTCCTTGCCGCTTTTGCCGGTTATGAAGCTTCCCTTGGCTTGGTTGGGGAATACGGCATATGCGATGCCGGTGACCACTGCCGGGTAGATGCCGCCGCAGATGACGGTAAACAGTATCAGCATCAGGATGGCTGGGCGTATGTCTTTCATGGGTCTTTCTCCTTTTTGTAACCACCCCCGCCCTGTCGGGCACCCCCTCCTGAATCAGGAGGGGGACAGGGGGTGGTATTTTATTGTTTACACTATCAGCCCCACCACCATATCGATGGCCTTGATCCCGATAAACGGCGCGATGATCCCCCCTACCCCGTAGATCAGCAGGTTGTGGATCAGGAGCTTCTCGGCCGGCATGGGACGGAATTTGGTCCCTTTCAGGGCCAGCGGCACCAGCATCGGGATGATGATGGCGTTGAAGATGACCGCCGACAGGATGGCGCTGTAAGGGCTGGCCAGGTGCATCACGTTCAGTACCCCGAGCTGGGGATAGATGGAGAGCATCATGGCCGGGATGATGGCAAAGTACTTGGCCACGTCGTTGGAGATGCTGAAGGTGGTCAGGTTCCCCCTGGTCATCAGGATCTGCTTGCCCACCTCGACGATATCCAGCAGCTTGGTGGGATTGCTGTCCAGGTCGATGATGTTGGCCGCTTCACGGGCCGGCTGGGTGCCGGTGTTCATGGCCACGGCAACGTCGGCCTGGGCCAGGGCCGGGGNNGATCATGACGGTCTTGATCCCCATGCTGCGGAGTTGCAGGAAACGCTCCTGGATGCCGCTCTTGACGATATCCTTCAGGTTGATGACGCCGAAAATCTCGCTGTCGCGGCTGACCACCAGCGGTGTCGCCCCGCCCCGGGCAATCTTGTCCACGACCTCATTCAGATCGCTGGGGAGCTTTTTCCCTCCCAACTTCTGGACAAAGGCGATGGCCGAGTCGGAGGCGCCCTTGCGGTATTGTTTTCCATCGGTGTTGATCCCGGAAAGCCGCGTCTCGGCGCTGAACGCGATAGTCTCAGCCCCGGCCGGGAGTGCATCTTTGGCGAGGCCGTACTTCTGTTTCGCCAAT
>PLYK01000070.1 GCA_003151775.1 Geobacter sp.
CAACAACTTAACAACGTCCCCTTAAACGTCCCTTAAACGTCCAACAACTTAACAACGTC
The DNA here is from genome assembly GCA_003151775.1 of Geobacter sp. GTDB lineage: Bacteria > Desulfobacterota > Desulfuromonadia > Geobacterales > Pseudopelobacteraceae > Oryzomonas. The sequence continues at coordinate 60 of PLYK01000070.1, forward strand.
CCCTTAAACGTCCATGATCCTCGCTTTTTTGAATGGCGCGCAATAACAACCAGTCTCTTTCATCACAAGGGGGGCGCAGTGCGCCCCCCATAAATGGTTGATGGCGCCGTGCGCTCAGTGCGAATCCTTCACCCCGAAAACCGGCAGGACCCTCGTCACCAGAAAGAAGAGAACAAACGGCGTGGTGATAACGGTCAATGCTCCGAATAATCCCTCTTTGAAGGTTTCCAGGCTGTTGGGCCAGATGGGGAGGCGGTAATCCATAAAGCCGGCGAGCGAGGCCGAAAACGCCTGCCCCCCGATGACAACGTTCCAGCGCATCATGAAAACCCCCAGCAGCACCAGAAGAGAACCGAGCGCAGCCCTGCGGACCGTCAGGCGCGGTGTTAGGAACAGGATAAAGGGAACCAGGTTGCCCAGCCCGTACTGGAGGATGAAGATCTTTGTGAAGTCCCTTTCGTAGATGACGCTCCGCAGGATGTCCCACGACCTGACCGCCGTATAGCCGCGAAAAATCAGGTCCAAAAGCTCCAGCGTAATGGCCAGGACCATGAACATGACCAGGTACTTGGCTGTTATGGTGACGACCTGAACCTCGGCGCTTTTGAGATCATCCGTGGCGGGCTGCCACGGATTGTCCTTCCGTTTCCAGATCAGGATCAAGTTACGGATCTCCACGGTGACGATATAGGTGATCATGCACAGGGCAATGCCCGACACAACGGCGGAGCAGATGAAGATAACCGGCATGAGCGGGGTCATCCAGAGGGCATTGGCCTTGACCGAACCGAAGATAAAGCCCGCGTACCCATGGAGAAAACATGCGACCGGGATGCCGATACCGGCCAGAACACCCACGGCCCGCTCGTCCCTGTGCAAGGCCTCTGCACTGAGATCCATGGCCCCCATGGCAAGCACCATATATATGGCAAGCCGCAGCGTATCCACTGCGCTTCTCTCCTGTTTCCCGCGCAGAGTCAGAACGCTCTCGACGATGAACCGGCGGTAGACAAACCATATTTCGGAAGCGACGATCATGCCGTAGGTGGTGAAGACGATGCCGAAGGCCGCAATCGCCGAGGTGAAGTGTGGGGTCATCAGGACATTGATCCCCCTGAGCGGTTGCTGCAGATGGAGCAACAGGGGCATCATGGCCACGGGAAGCAGGGCCAGCGAGAACACCAGGGCAAAGCGGGCGATCTCCTTCAACTGCTTGACCCCGAAAACATGGTACAGCGACGAAAGAACGAAGGCGCCCGCCACAAGGCCGGTCATGTAGGGATACATGACGATCTGGATGGACCAGTAGATATACTCGTTGGGATAGACGAAGAACTCTTTTATTGTCCAGGCTTCACCGTGTACCATGGCTATTTCACCTCCTTCGAGAATCCAAGGTAGAACACCTGCGGCTTGGTGCCGTACTCTTCCTTCAGGACGTTCACCCGTTCCGTCATGATAATCTTGGTCACCGGATCATCCGGATCGCGCAGGTTGCCGATCCTGCGCGCCCCGAACGGACAGGCGTCCACGCAGGCCGTCTTCATTCCCTGGGAAATGCGGTGGTAACAGAAGTTGCACTTCTCCGCCACGTGGTACACGGGATGGAAAAACCGGACACTGTACGGGCACCCCATGATGCAGTAGCCACACCCGATGCACCAGTTGCGGTCAACCAGCACCACCCCGTCCCCGGTTTGGTAGGTTGCGCCGACCGGACAGACCTGGACGCAGGGGGGGTTGTCGCACTGGTTGCAGAGCTTGGGGACAAAGAAGGCCTTCTCTATGTCCGTTGATGATATATCCAGCAGACCCTCCTTATTTTGATCGATCTTCATGGTTGTAAAGCCATCCCGCGCCCCCTTGGGCGAATCGATGTGCGTTGTACCGTCCCTGGTTACCACGTAACGTTCGACCCACGTGCGGGTCACGTTCGCATCATAGGGTATCTCGTTCTCAATCTTGCAGGCCTTGACGCAGAATCCGCACCCCACGCATTTTTGGGTATCAACGAGGAACGCCCAGCGCACCTTGCCCGTGCCCTCTTTCTCAGCCTGCAGGCTCTTGGGGTTGAAGACCTCCAGGGCGGTAAGCGGTAACGCTATTCCGCCAACCACTATCATCGCCTTTTTGCAGAATTCACGACGGTTCATCATGACGTTGCCTCCCGCTTCTGATTCATCGGCTTCGGGTTATGGGGGATATGGCAGAGCACACATTCGGCCTGCGGGAAATGGGTCTCAGGATTGATGCCGCGTATGCCTCCCCGGTCGCTTGCCTTATACGGGAGATAGGAGTGGCAACGGATGCACAGGGAGCGGGTGCGGTCGATGGACAGGCCGAGGGGGTCCTTGGGGTGGTCGTAATTGGGGCCGTGGCAGTTTTCGCAACTGATGGAGCTGTGCGCGGAGTTCCTGACAGCATCGTACTTGTCCTTGTGACACCCCCAACAGACCTTGGCAGTCCTGTATTTCACGCGGACAGCCTTCCATTCCGCCTCGTTGGATTTGCGGTGCCAGCCATACATATAGCCGCGCTCATGGGCGCCGAAATCACTTGGAACCATCAATGTTCTAACGAACAGGATGCACCCCACAACCGCCATGGCAACGAACAATGGCCGCCAAACATGGTTTTTCAAGTTTTGCACCTCCGTTGCTTCGTTTTTTCAGTCTGTTATTTCGTTGGGCCGCCATGGACCCAGGTGCATTCCAGAAAAGTTTTGACAAAGATAAATTATACCCTATCATTGTAATTTGTCGCTCTTATATGAATTTTAGCCAATAATAGCCGGGAAACAGGGAGCATTGCCCATGTCCATTCGAAATACAGCCGGGTACGTCTGGAATATTGTCAGCCTGATCGGGATTGTCATGGCAATGACGGCCACTGGCCTCATTATCACCTTCAGCGCCTTTGATATGATCACCGGCATCGAACACCCGTATCTCGGCCTGATGACCTATTTCCTCTTCCCGGGCATGCTGATCTGCGGCCTGGTCCTCGTGCCGGTCGGGGCATGGCGCGTCAGGGAACAGCGCCGCGAGGGGGTGCTCGAAGGGATGACCTCCCTCGAAGAGGAGATTCCCAAATTCCCCCGCATCGATCTGAACGATCCGCACAAACGCCGGCTCTTTATCTTTTTCATCGTTGCAACGGCGGTTTTCATTGTGGTCGTGTCCCTCGCCTCCATCAAGGGCTATGAATTCACCGAATCGACCACCTTCTGCGGCGAACTCTGCCACCCGGTCATGACCCCCGAGTTCACCGCCTGGAAGAACTCGCCCCACGCCAAGGTCAGATGCGTTGAATGCCATGTGGGCCCGGGGGCCGCATGGTACGTGAAAGCTAAGATATCCGGCCTGAAGCAGCTCTATGCCGTACTGTTCCATACCTATCCCGGGACCATCGAGACCCCCATCGAGAATCTGCGCCCGGCCCGTGAGACCTGCGAACACTGCCATTGGCCCGAAAAATTCTACGTCGGCCGCCAGAAGATCTTCTACCACTACGCCCCCAACGAGGATAACACACCCCGCAAGATAGACATGCTGATCCATATCGGGGGCAACCCCAAGATACCCAACGCCAACGGTATCCACTGGCACATCGGCCAGGAGGTTTATTTTGTTGCCCGCGACCAGAAGCGATTCGATATTCCGTACATAGCCGTCAAGGGCAAGGACGGCACAATGACCGAATATATGAATATGGAAGAGCCGCTCACCAAGGATGAGCTCGCCAAAGGGAATAAACGCCTGATGGACTGCACCGACTGCCACAACAGGCCGACCCACATCTACCATTCTCCCAACGAGGAGATGGACCTGAACTTCGTATCCGGCCACATCGACCGTGGGCTGCCCTACATCAAAAAGGTCGCTGTCGAGATCCTGAACCGGCCGTACAAGACCAAGGAAGAAGGTTTCGCCACCATCGCCCAGGAGATTCCGGCCTATTACGCCAAAAACTATCCGGGCGTTGCCCGTGAGAAGGCGGCCGCCATCAACCAGGCGGTGGAACAGGTAAAAGACATCTATGAGCGCAATTTCTTCCCGGCCATGAAGGTAAAGTGGAACACCTACCCGAACAATATCGGCCACTTCTATACCCCGGGGTGTTTCAGATGCCACGACGGCAAACACAAGACAGCCCAAGGCAGGATTATTTCCAAGGAGTGCGCGCTTTGTCATGACATTCTCGGCCAGGTCCAGGAGAATATCTCGGCGGGCAAGCAGGTTACCCGGTTCGTCCATCCCGTTGACATCGGTGACGAGCTTTACAAAACAAACTGCAGTGAATGCCATTCCGCCGGAGGCCACGATGTCCCAGGCGAGGGGCTTACAGAGCTCAAAGCTCAAGGACTTCAATGAAGTGATCCCGTCACCGTAGCCTATACAAAAAAATATCCCCCGGAGAGTAATTCTCCGGGGGATATTTTTCGCCGTTTCCATCGATATTATGGACTATAGCTCCTCGAAGCCATCCTCATCGCCATTTCCGCCATCGGACGGCTCTTCGCCGCAACCCGTTTCCAGGGCATCGTCCCCGAGATTCTTGAGAAACAGCTCGTTGTCGCGTATGACCTTCTGCACATCCATGAGGAGTTTTTCCAGGCCGTCCAGTTCCTCCGGCATATCCGGCCTCCCGCTCATATGAGCAATTCCAGATACCTTTCGGCATCCAGAGCAGCCATGCAGCCGCTGCCGGCCGATGTGACCGCTTGGCGGTAGTAATAATCCTGCACATCACCGGCGGCAAAAACCCCTTCGATGTTGGTGGCCGTGAGATTCCCCTCAAGGCTGCACTTGGTGCGAATATAGCCGTTGTCCATATCCAGTTGTCCCTCGAAGAGGCCCGTATTGGGCGTGTGGCCTATGGCAATGAACACACCGTGGACCGGCATCTCCTTGGTTGAGCCGCTCCGATGGCGGATGCGGATGCCGGTCACCCCGCTGGCGTCGCCCAGGACCTCGTCCAGGACATGGCGCCACTCGATCGTCACGTTGCCGCTCTTGGTCTTCTCAATCAGACGGTCTGCCAGCATCTTTTCGGCACGGAACTGCTCGCGGCGATGCACCACCGTCACGTGGCGGGCGATATTGGAGAGATAGAGCGCCTCCTCGACCGCCGTGCTGCCGCCGCCGATAACCGCCACGTCCTGGCCGCGGTAGAAAAAACCGTCACAGGTGGCACAGGCGGAGACGCCTTTTCCCCTGAAGGCCTTCTCGGACGGGAGCCCCAGATACTTGGCCGAGGCGCCGGTGGCGATGATCAGGGCGTCACAGCTGTAGAGGCCGCTGTCCCCTTCGAGCACAAACGGCCTCTGGAGGAGTTCGGCGCGCTTGATGTGGTCTACTACGATTTGGGTGTTGAAGCGTTCGGCATGCTGCCTCATCCGCTCCATCAGGTCAGGCCCCTGGATGCCCCCGGGCTCTCCAGGCCAGTTGTCCACCTCTGTGGTCGTCGTTAATTGCCCACCCGGCTGCATGCCGGTTATGAGAACAGGGCTCAGGTTGGCCCGCGCGGCATAAATGGCCGCGGTATAGCCTGCGGGTCCTGCGCCGAGAATGATCAATTGATGGTGCACCGCCTCCATGACGCCTCCTGTAAAAAGTTATCTTTTAAATATACC
>PLYK01000061.1 GCA_003151775.1 Geobacter sp.
GTAACACGATGAGATGGTCTCCCCCCGCTTGGAATTTCGGCATCTACGTGCCATGATGGTGATTGCGAATCCCATCAACCTGAAGCGAGAGGAGACCTCCATGAAGATTACCACTGTTGGCCTGGACCTGGCAAAAAATGTTTTTCACGCTGTGTGTTTCGATGAACATTCCAAGGAAGTAAAAAAACGTGTGTTGCGACGTAATCAACTTCTAATGTTCTTCGTTCAACTGCCTCCTTGCAAGGTGGGAATGGAAGCATGTGCCAGTTCCCATTACTGGGGTAGAGAGCTGAGAGCGCTTGGCCATGAGGTGAAACTTATCCCAGCGCAACATGTCAAACCTTACCTGCTTGGCAATAAAAATGATTTCAATGACGCCCGTGCAATTGCAGAAGCTTTAACCAGGCCCCATATACGCGGTGTTGCGCTCAAAACGACGGAACAACAAGATATTCAAACCATTCACCGAATGAGATCGCAGTGCCTTAGAGATCGGACTGCCCTCTGTAACTCAGTACGAGGTCTGTTGGCGGAATACGGTGTCGTACTGGTAAAAGGTGTCACAACCTTGCGTAAAAGTATTCATGGCCTTCTGGAAGATGCAGAAAATGGTTTAAGTCTAACCTTTAGGCACCTGCTGGCAAAAAGTCATGAACGGCTTGTAGAATTGGATGGCCATATCGATTTTTACACCCATGAACTAGTGATTCAGAGTCAACAAGATGATGCCTGCCAACGGTTACAAGAAATCCCTGGCTATGGTCCAATTACCGCCAGTGCATTTTATAGCGCAATTGGCAATGGCGAAGCATACTCTCGCGGTCGTGACGTCTCAGCAGCAGTCGGAGTGGTACCTCGTCAACACAGCACTGGTGGCAAAAATGTCCTTCTCGGTATCAGTAAGCGAGGAGACGTCTACCTTCGCTCCCTACTAATCCATGGTGCAAGAGCTGTGGTCATTCACGCGAGCAAAAAAAAGGATAAATTGAGCCAATGGATAAATCGCATAGTGGCTGAACGTGGCATCAATAAAGCCGCAGTGGCAGTGGCAAACAAGATGGCCCGTATCGGTTGGGCAATCCTGAGACACAACACACATTACCAGGCAACTCTAAAGGCAACCTGCTAAGTGAAAGCAAAAACAAGTTCAAATCTTTTGATTCTTCAGTAAGTTATCCTAACGAAAGGGAACTCCTGCCAAATATTGCGAAGGCTCTTTAACGAGCGATGACAAAACAGGTCAGACCAGCGTATTGAAAACCTGCAGCCCCCGTTGGTTGAAAAAACCGATAACACGATTAGGACAATACGCGCGTAATTCATCAAGGCCCGAGGGATTATCCCTCACCAAGAGGCCGAATATACGGAAGCAATCCTGTCCCTCGTCATCCAGTGAAAAAAGCCCTTGCAAAAGGGGGGGAGACCATATACGGGGGCTTACAAAAACATTTCCTCACTATCACAATTCCCCACCTCGTAATAGTTAATTTCCTTGCATACGTCCCGTAAGGCCGGAGTACGGGGAAGACCACAGGAGGCACCCATTAAAATGCTGTTGTCAACTATACCCTTTAATTCAGCATGTTATTAGCTGTTGTATTCATGGCAGTACATCATCACCAGCGTGGCCCGGTTTTCGAGACAGAGCGGGCACAGCTTGCCCCCATCCTGCCACACCTCTCCCGCCAGCCATTCCCCTGCCTCGGCATATTCCGAACGCTCCTCGGCCTCATCAAACTCCTTCTTGCAGATGGTGCAACATTTCAAGGCTTCCCCTCCCCCATGGCTCGTTCGTACTCATCCCTAAGCATCCGCATATCCGCGGTCCCGATGACACTCCAGGGCAGGATCGCGTCTTCGGGGATGTCGCGGCAGACATACCCGTCCGTATCGATCCCGCACTGCTTGGCCGCCTTCTTGAGGGAACTCCCTTTTGCCATGGCAATAAGCACGCCGGAAAGCCGCCGGTCGCCCCGTGCAAGCAGGGCCTGGAGGTAGGACTCCCGCAGGCTCTCCACCTTGAGGCGCACGTTGGGCATGGCGCGCACGGCCGTTTCCAAGAGCTTCACCTTGCGCTCCAGCGAAACGAGCGGCTCCATGCCGCACCACTGGAAGGGGGTAAACGGCTTGGGGATGAAGGGATTGACCGAGAGAATGATCTCGCCGATCCTTTTATTGGCCCGCGCCCGTTCCAGCACCCGCCCGCGGATGGCCGCCACGAGCCGGAGCAGTTCATCGAGATCGTCCCCGGTCTCCGTCGGCAGGCCGATGATGAAATACAGCTTCAGGTTGAGGATGTCCCGGGAGATCAAAAGGTCGCAGGCATCCAGGATCTGCCTCTCGCTCAGGTTCTTGCGGATCAGGTCCCGCAGCCGCTGGGAGCCGCCCTCCGGCGCCAGGGAAATGGTCTTGTGGCCGCTCGTTGTCAGGGCGTCCAGCATGGCGTTGTCCAGCCGGTCGATGCGTAGCGACGACACCGAGACCTTGGCCCCCTTGCCGACAATGTAGCTGCACAGGCGGCCGAGCTCGCGGTAGTCCGATACCGCCGCCCCCACCAGCCCGACCTTCGAACGGTGTAAAAGCCCCTCGTCCACCGCGGCCCTGACGTTCTCGAAGGGCTGCTGGCGAAACGGGCCATAGATAAAGCCCGCACTGCAGAAACGGCAGCCGCGCGGACAACCCCGGCTCACCTCAACCAGGAACATGTCGCCGAATTCCGTGTTGCCGGTCAGGATCAGGGATGCAGCCGGACGGTGCCGTTCCAGCGCAGGGCAGGCGCGGACCACCGGCAGCGGTGCGCCCGGAGCGCTGTCGAATCCGGTCAGCGCTCCATGGTCGTCGTACCGCGCTATATAGAGGCTCGGCACATAGAAGCCGGGCAGGGCTGCCAGGGCGGACAACAATCCGGCCCGGCCCCCCTGTTGCGGCGACATCAGGCATGACGCCAGAGCGGGGATAAGCTCCTCACCCTCGCCGATGCAGACCACGTCAAGCAGGCCGGCAACCGGTTCGGGGTTGATGAAAAACGCGGCCCCCCCCGCAATGATCAGGGGGTCGGCATCGGTGCGCTCGGAGGCTACAACCGAGATACGCGCCAGCTCCAGCATGAGGGGGATGTTGAGGTAGTCCGGCTCGAAGGAGGTTGAAAAGGCGATGACATCGAAATCCGCCAGGGGACGCTGGCTCTCCAGGGAGAGGAGCGGCGTGCCGCTGCGCCGGTATTCCCCCAGGTCCTCCCGGTCGGGCAGAAAGGCCCGCTCGCAGAGGATGCCGGGCGATTCCCCCAGGAGCCCGAAGACCGTTTGGAAGCCCAGGCTGCTCATGGCGGTTTGGTAGGAGTTCGGATAGACCAGACAGACGGCAAGTTGTCCGCCCCTGCTCCGCGCCTCGGGGCGCAGGCTGGTCTCCGCCTCCAGCAGGGCGCGCAGTTTTTGTCTGATCTTCCAGGTCATGGGGCGAGTATACAGGCGGGGCTCGGGATCAGGCAAACAAAAAGCGCCGCATGAAGCGGCGCTTTTCAGACTAACTATGAGTGTTGGCTATCAGGCCTTTTCCAGCTTGACCCCCACCGTGCCGCCCGCCCCTTGGGTAAGCAGGTTCACCTGGGCCTCCCGGAAATGGGCCGGAGTGAACAGGGTCCCCTCCTGTGCCTTTTCAAGCACCCTGGCAGTGAGGATGATGCTGCCCAGGGGGGAGGAGAGCTTTACCACGTTTCCGGTTACGATCCCCGCCTTGTGCGCGTCTGCGGCCGCTATCTCCACATACGCCTCGCCGGCAACGGCCGTATTGTTGTCCGACCAGGTGGAGAAGGTGCCGTTGTGGCGCAGCACCGGCCCGATGATGAGGCTCAGGGGATGGGCCGCGTCGGGACGGGCGGGGGGCGCAGGCGTTACAGGCGCAAATGTCGCCGGTTTGTCGCCGAAGGAAAGCCGGCTCTTGACCCTTCCCATACGGCATCCCTCATGGTCGCACTGCTCGCTGTAGAGCTCGCTCAGCCTGGCGATCTCATGGTGCAGCTCTTCCGCAGACAAGGCCTTAATATTCTTTACCGGCGACACTAGCTCGTGAAGCTTCGCCAGGATCTCGCCGTCGGTGCGGGCATCCCCCACCGGAGCCACGGCTCGGGGAAAACACTGCACCCGGTTGTCCACGGTGGTGAAAGAGCCGGACTTTTCCGCCCCGCCGGCGGCTGGCAGCACGATGTGGGCCAGACGGGCGGTTTCGGTCAGGAACAGGTCCTGCACCACCAAAAACTCCAGCTTCTGAAACGCCTTCAGGATGCGGTTGTGGTCCGGCATGAAATGCAGCGGGTCGCTGCCCATGACGTACAGCGCCCGGATCTCGCCCTTTTCGATCCCTTCGACGATCTGGAAGAGATCCTTGCCGGCCGTGCCGGGAACAGCGGCCTTCCAATCCGCGCCGAACCGGGCGGCGGCGTGTTCGTAGCTGTGATAGCCGGGAAGATACTCGGGGCAAACCCCCATGTCCAGCATCCCCTGGGTGTTGTTCTTCTCGTCCAGCGGGTAGATGCCTGCTCCGCCCGTGCCTGCCGCCCCGGTCAAGAGCGCCAGGTTGACCGCACCGGTCACGGCGTTTATTGCATCAACGGAACGCATGATCTCGGCGCCGTAGATGACGGCCACGCGGCCAGCGCCGCCGATCAGGCGGGCCGCCTCGCGAAGTTCGGTCTCGCTTATGCCGCTCGCCTCGGCGACCTGCTCGAAGGAGATCCCGTCCAGGGCCGTCCTGAACGTAGCGAACTCCTTGGTGTCGGCGTCGATGAAGGCCTTGTTTTCAAGCCCTTCCGCCAGGATGGCCTTGTTGAGGCCGGCCACCAGCCAGGCTTCGCCGCCGGGACGGTACTGCAGAAAACTGTTGGCGTACCTGTTGATCCACGTGGTGCGCGCACCGGCCACCACCACCCTGGCGTTGTTTCTGGTGGCGGCCTGGATCACCCGGTAGGCAAATCCGGCCGATTCCGACTTGAGGTCGCTCCCCAGGACCACGACCGCCGTGGCCTGTTCGATGGCGTCCATGGGGAAGGTCCCGCCGCTGTATCCCAGCATCCGCCACTGGATGCGCTGGGCCGGGAAATAGCCGAGACGTGCCTCGGAGTCGATGTTGTTGGTGCCCACGGCGCCGCGCAGGAATTTCTGGAAGAGATAGCTCTCCTCGTTGGTCACCCGCGGCGACCCGATGCCGGCCACGCCGGCCCCACCGCTTTTGGAGATGATATCCTTCAGCCGGGCCGCAACCGTGCCCAGGGCCTGATCCCAGCCGGCCTTCTGCTGGTTGCCGGCGCCGTCCTTGAGGAGCGGCGCGGTCAGCCTGCCGGAGGAATTGAAGGCTGCATAGCCGAAGCGGCCATTGATGCACAGGTTGCCGCGGTTGAAGTTATCATCGGAGCTGGTGACCCGTTCCACGCGATTGTCTCGGGAATGGTATTCGATCTGGCAGCCGGACGAGCAGAAGGCGCAGATGCTCCTGGTCACGTCGAAGGTCCAGGGACGGCCGCGGAATTTGAACGGCTTGCTGAGCAGGGTGCCGGTGGGGCAGGCATTGATGCAGTTGCCGCAGAAATCGCAGTCGAGCGGCTTGCCGTCCACGGTGCCGATCATGGAGCGGTCGCCGCAGTTCTTGACCTCGATGGCATCGGCCCCCACGATCTCGTGGCAGACCTTGACGCACTTTTCGCACAGGATGCAGCGGGTGGCGCAATTCTCGATCAAGGGCCAGTCATAGATGATCGGCATAGGCTCCAGCTCGGCAGCGTACTCGTTCCTGTCCACCTTGAGGCCGTAGCAGGTATCCTGCAGGTCGCATTCGCCCGCCGCATCGCACACCGGGCAGTCCAGCGGGTGATTGACCAGCATGAGTTCCAGGGTCTTCTTGCGGGCCTTCTCCAACTGCGGCGACGCGGTGGTGACAACAATGCCGTCCTTGACCGGCGTATTGCAGGCGGTCATGAACCGGTCAACCCCCTCGATCTCCACCACGCAGATGCGGCAGGCCCCGGTGGTGGAAACCTTTTTCAACCAACAGAGCGTCGGGATCTTGATCCCCAGCTCCATGGCCGCATCCAGGATGGTCGTCCCAACGGGGACCTGTATCTGCCTGCCGTCAATCGTCAACGTAACCATGCGCATATTCTCCAAATCAATTACTGAAAATAATTGTATTTTCTCCGTGTCTCTGTGGCAGATTCAGATTATTAGTCTCAGACAGCCACCATGGCCATGCGGTAACAGCGCAGGCACCTGTCAGCCTCGGCCTGGGCCACGCTGTCGCTGAAGCCCAGTTCGACCTCGCTGTAGTTCTTGAGGCTGGCCCGCTCTTTGCCGTGGACCTCTTTCTGGTTGGCGCGCCCTGCGGAATCGAGCCAGGCGACCTTCTCACCCTTGTCGTACACCCCCAGGTAGGTCAAGAGGTCGTCGAAGATGTCTTCTTCGGTGAGATAGGCCTTGCCTTCCTCCAGCCAGCGCTGGATGACCCGGGCGGCGCGGTGGGCGTTGCCGACGCAGGCCACCACGGTCAGGGGGCCGATCTCGGCATCGCCGCCGGCAAAGACGCCGTCGCAGTCGGTCATCAGCGAGCGGGAGAGCGGGTTGCCCATGCCGTCCTTGAGGTCCTTTCCGGCTGAATCCTTGAGCGGCAGGTACTTGGTGACCACGGTGTTCCATTTGGTGATGTCGATGCCCATGTCGGAGGGGATGAACCCCAGGTCAGCGTCCTGGCCGATGGCCGGGATGACCGTGTCGCACTCGATGACGAATTCGCTGCCCGGCATCGGCTCGGGGCGGCGGCGGCCCGAGGCGTCGGGCTCTCCCAACGCCATGCGGACACACTCCACGCCGGTTACCTCGCTCTTGTCGTTGACGATGATCCGGGTGGGAAGCACCTGGAACTCGAACTTGACCCCCTCCTCGTCGGCGCCGTCCACCTCCCACGCATCGGCCGGCATCTCCTTGCGGGAGCGGCGGTAGACCAGGTAGGATTCCTCGGCCCCTTCGCGCAGGGCGACCCGGACGCAGTCGATGGCGGTATTCCCCCCCCCGACCACCACGACCTTCTTGCCCATGCCGGTCGGCTTGTCCATGTAAGCCTCGCGAAGGAAGTCGATCCCCCCCTTGAGGAAACCCTTGTACCCCTTGTCCTCCCCTTCCACGCCCATTGGTTTGGAGCGGTGGGCGCCGGGAGCGACGAACACGGAGTCATGCTTTTTCTTCAGTTCCGCCAGGGAGATGTCCGTGCCGACGCGGCAGTTGTAGACAATCTCGACCCCCAGGGACTGGATGATGTCGATGTCACGCTGCAGGACCTTGCGCGGCATGCGGTAGGCCGGGATGCCGACCGCGATCATGCCGCCGCCGTACCCTTCAGGCAGGGCCTCGTAGATGGTGCAGGGATACCCTTCCAGCGCAAGATAATACGCGGCAGCCAAGCCGGCCGGGCCGGCGCCCACGATGCCGACCGTCTTGCTCTTCTTCGGCTTGGGCTGCATGGGGGGTAAAAACTTGTGCAGACGCTCATAGTCCGAGGCAGACCGCTTGAGCACCATGATGTTGATGGCCTCGTCCACGTTTTTGCGACGGCAGGCGGTCTCGCATGGGTGCGGGCAAACCCGTCCGCAGACGGACGGGAGCGGCATGTTCTCGCGGACGGCGGCCAGGGCATCGGAAAAGCGGAGGTTCTTGATCTCCTCGATGTACCTGGGTATGTCGATATGGGACGGGCACTTGTCCATGCAGGGGGCGGTGATCTTGTGGATGTACTCGTCGGCGCTATTGACCGCGCGGCGCTCGTGCAGGCGGGCTGCGAAGTCGGCACGGTAATGCTGCACCGCGTCGAAGACCGGCACCGTGGCGCTCTGGCAGAGGGTGCACTTGCAATTTTTGAGCAACTCCGCCAGGTCTCCGACCATATCCAGATCAGCCTCGGCAGCCTTGCCGGCCACCACGTTCTGTAACAGGTCCATGAGCACCTTGGTGCCCTTCTTGCCCGGCGTGCACTTGCCGCAGCAGTACAGGGTCTGGACGCGCTTCATGTATTCGGCCGTCATGGCCGGCACATCTACGTCCTTATCGAACAGGATGATGCCGTCCCACCCCATGAACGCCCGCAACGGACGTTCACCATCAAAGGCCACCGGCAGCTTGAAGGCGACCGCCTGCGGTTCACCGGAAACATTCCTGTTGTCAACGACGTTTCCGCCCCACGTGGAAAAAACTACTGAAGCCACTCGAACCTCCGAAAACCGGACCCCGTGAATCAAGGGGTTAAGCTCTTGCAATTATTGTTCAAATCTACCGGATAAATGTGTATACAGTATGCATGAGTAGCATAATAACGTTCCAGAAATCAAGGGAAAAAAATATTTGCATACCCTTGCCTTTCAAGCGGTTTCACCTTTGCGCCATTCTGTGCTATAGAGAGGTGACAGCCAGCACTTTACTTGAACGGAAGGATATCGCCATGGCATCTCTCGACGGAGCATTTCGATCACTCTTTGAAACCAACATGGGCATACGCGACAACGAACGGGTCCTGGTATTCAGCGACACGATCCGGCCCGACGAAACGATCTCCGAAAGCGACCGGGACCGGCGGATGCGCCTGAACGCCACCGCCCGCCAGGTAGCGGCATTCGCGGCACAAACTTACGGCAGCGCCGCTTTCGTTGAGTTCCCCGCCACCCCCGCCTCGGGCGCCGAGCCGCCGCGGGAACTCTGGCAGGCGACCTTCGGCGAAGAGACCGTCGCCGAGTTGGAACGGTCGGAATTGCTGGCAAAGCTCCTGGCAAAACAGGCCACTCCCGACGAGGTCGCCGCCGGCCGGGAGATCGTCCTGGCCCGCAAAGAGTTCGTGGCGGACATCATCATCGCCCTATCCAACAACTCCACCAGCCACACCCGCTACCGCGCCCTGGCCTGCGACGCCGGCTCGCGCGTTGCCAGCCTGCCGCACTTCGACCCGGACATGTTCCACAGCTCAATGACCGTGGACTGGCAGGCACTGGCAGCCCGCACCTCCCGGCTGGCGGCAGCGGTCAACCGGGCGGAGTGGGTCCGCGTCATCTGCCCCAACGGCACCGACATGATGATCTGCAAAAAGGGACGCCAGGCCGATGGCGACGACGGCCTTCTGACCGCTGCCGGCAGCTTCGGCAACCTGCCGGCCGGCGAGGCGTACCTGGCGCCGCTGGAGGGGAAAAGCCACGGCGTCATGGTGATCGAGTGGGGCTCGACCTACAAACTGGACGAACCGCTGCGGCTGTTCGTGGAGAACGGCATCGTGGCTAGGATCGAAGGAACAGACCCGCTTCGCGCCAAGCTGGAAGCCAAATTCGTCGAGAACGCCAACTGCCGCAACATCGCCGAGCTGGGCATCGGCACCAACGAAAAGGCCAACCGTCCGGACAACGTGCTGGAGGCCGAGAAGATCCTCGGCACGATCCATATCGCCCTTGGGGACAACTCCGGCTTCGGCGGCCAGGTCAGCGCCCCCTTCCACGAGGATTACGTCTTCTACCGCCCTACCCTGACATTGGTCATGGCGGATGGCGGCGAGCAGGTCGTCATTGAAGACGGGCGCATGCTGGTTTGATATGTAACTTCTCATGATGTCGAATTCAATTAAAAAACTTACCCGTATGGAGGCTATATGCGGCAACCCCTGACCCTCGGTTTTTCCCCCTGCCCCAACGACACCTTCATGTTCTACCCCCTCGTCCACGGCTTGGTGGACACCGTCGGCATCTCCTACAAAGAGCGGCTGGAGGACGTGGAAACCCTCAACCAGTTGGCCCTCAAGGGCGATCTGGACGTCACCAAGGTCTCCTACCACGCCCTGGGGCATATCCGCGACGAGTACGCCCTGCTCCGCTCGGGCAGCGCCCTGGGCCGGGGCTGCGGGCCGCTCTTGGTGGCAAAGGACGCTATCGATCCCGCCGGCCTGCGGGGCAGGACCATCGCCGTTCCGGGACGCCTTACCACTGCGCTGCTCTTGCTGCGCCTGTTCGACCCCGCCTTGAAGAACATCCTGGTGATGCCCTTCAACGAGATCATGGACGCAGTACTGAGCGGCAACGTCGATGCAGGCGTGATCATCCACGAATCCCGCTTCACCTACCAGGGGTTCGGACTGCACAAGATGCTCGACCTTGGCGAATGGTGGGAGAGGGAGAGCGGCCTGCCGATCCCCCTGGGCGCCATCGTCGCCAAACGGTCGCTGGGCGCCGGGACCATCGCCGCCATCGAGAGCGCCCTTAAGGACGGGGTGGCCTATTCCCGCGCCAATCCCGCCTCTGCGGCCCATTACATCCACGAGCACGCCCAGGAGATGAACGAAGATGTCTGCTCGGCCCACATCGGCCTGTACGTCAACGACTTCTCCAGCGACCTGGGCGACGAGGGGGTCAGGGCCATTCAATGCCTTTTGGAACGGGCGGAAAAGGCGGGGATCATCCCTGCCTCCACGGCGCCGCTCTTCATCTGATACGCCTCTTTACAAACAAGGGCGTCGTGATTATCTATGCATCCGTAAAATTTCATCGTGCAGGAGGAAGGCGGATGGCGGAAGAACAAAAGGAAAAATGGCAGGGGTGGCTGGCGCTGTCCATGGCCATCGTAGCGGTTATGGCCGCGATGACCACACTCTATATGGGGAAATACTCGTCCCGGGCCATCATGGCCCAGGGCCAGGAGAGCGACCAGTGGGCCTTTTACCAGGCCAAGAGCATCAAACAGCACAGCTTTGAAATGAGCCAAAAGGCGCTGGAGTTGCAATACCATTCCCAGAAGGGTCTGCCGTCCCAGGTAGCCGCCGATTATGAGAAGACCCTTACAAAGTACGGCGAGGAGATCAAGCGCTACGAGGCGGAGAAGAAGGATATCAAGGACAAGGCGGATGCCATCGCCAAGACAAAACTCAAAGCCCAGGAGATGGGGGGGAACTTCGCCTATGCCCTCATCTTCCTCCAGATAGCCATCATGCTCTCATCCCTGGCAAGCCTGACCAAGCGGCACTACCTCTGGTACATCGCCCTGGGGTGCAACCTCGGCTGGCTGTACTTCTTTCTGGATGCCTGGCTGCTTTTTTACTAGGGAGGCTGAATACTGTTTGCGAATTTAAAACTGAAAAATCAGGACTGGCTTTTTAGAAGCTTATAAACTTCATCATCATTTCTCTTTCCTGTTATTGCAACCTTTATTTCATCGTTTTCAAATCTGTAGACAATGCGGTATTCCCCGATATCTTTACGGCGATAATCATAACCGGTAAGTTTTTCAGAATCCACAGGACATGGGGTTTTTAGAAGAGCCAAAATTGCACCCATGACCTGCTTGAATTGTTTTGGTGGTAATTTTTCAAGGAATTTTGATGCTTGCTTGCTCAGGTCAAGCTTTAGCATTCTTCATCCTTTCAATCCATGCTGTAGTCTCATCAGTGCCCAGATACCCTTCTGTCTCAGCTTCTATAGCTTTCTGAGCCCAGTAAAAATCTTCACAAGCTTCCATACGCCGGTAGTCAGCATCAGAAATCAGAACTGCAACACGCCGGTTGTTTTTATTGATCCCTATTCGGTCGGTAATCGATTCTTCCAAAATTTGGCCGAAATGATTTTTCACTTCAGTAGCGGCTTTAACAAGCATAATACACCTCCTCTTGTACATATTGATTAATATAGTCGTTTTGTTCGATTTAGTCAATTGCAAAACTGCCAGATATCTGGTTGCGCAATGCACTGACGCGTTCTTTTATGCTGTTACCGTCTTCTCATCTCATAATCCGAGCCAGCATATCAAGCACCGGCGAAGGATACAGCCCGAGAAAAAGGGTGGCGACAGTGGGAATGGTGAGGGCTATACCCTCGTAGATCGACAGCGGGCGAGCCGCCGCTTCCGCTTCGCCGGCAGGTTTCATGTAGAGCGCGACCACCACCCGCAGATAGAAGAAGACCCCCACCAGGGCCGTGAGGACGCCCACCACGGCCAGAGTGGTTTCACCCGCCCGCAGCGCGGCGCTGAAGACCGCAAACTTGGCCATGAAACCGGCCGCCGGGGGAATCCCGGCCAGGGAGAACAATGCCACGGCCAAGACCGCCCCGGCCAGCGGGTTGCGGTACCCAAGGCCGCGGTACTGCTCGATAGCGTCCCGATCCGATCCGTCAGACAAAACGGAAACAGCGCCGAAGGAGGCCAGCCCGGCCGCTGCATAGACCACGGCGTAGAAGAGCGCGGCCCGCCCCCCGCCAGCCGGCAGGGCCACAAAGGCCAGGGCAACAAACCCCATCTGTGCCACCGACGACCAGGCCAGAAGGCGCTTGATGCTGGTCTGCACCAACGCCGCCAGGTTGCCGCAAACCATGGTGGCGAGCGCCAGGCACCAGAGGATGTCGTGACCGCCGCGCCATCCGGCCACCATCGGCAGTATGAGGACAACGGCCGCCACCGAGGCCCCCTTGGAGGCTGTGGAAAGCAGCGCCGTCACCGGCGCCGGCGCCCCCTGGTACACATCAGGCGTCCAGAGATGGGCCGGGACCAGGGAGAGCTTGAAGGCCAATCCCAGGAGGATCAGGCAGACACCGGCCAGGAACAGCGGTTCAAGGGCGGCAGGTTGCAGGGCCAGCTCGGACAGCCTGAGCGTCCCGCGGCTGCAGTAGACCAGGGCGATCCCCATGGCCAGGACAGCCGCCGACAGGGTGCCGTTGAGCAGGTACTTCAGCCCCGCCTCCCCCCCCCGGACCGAGTCCCGCTCAATGGCGACCAAAAGGTAAAAGGCAAAGGTAAAGGCCTCCAGGCCGAGGAACAGCATCAGCAGGTCGCTGGCGGCGCAGGCCGCTCCCATGCCGGCCAGGGCGAAAATGAGGGTAGCCGGGTACTCCTCCCCCACGATGCCGCGCCTTTTGTTGTAGCCGGAAGCCAAAAGCAGGCCGACAATCCCGGCGCTGTCGAGGAAGACGGCGAAGAAACGGGAGAATGGGGTAATGGCAAGGCCCTGCATGACGGTCGTTGCCGGTACGGCAATCGTCCACACGAGGGCAAAAACAACCACTGCGATGGCAAGCCCGTACAGATAGCCGCCTGGACGCACCGCGCCGATCAGCAGTATCAGCACGCTGCCGCCGGCCAGGATGATCAACGGGATGAGGGCCATCAGGTCGGCCTTTGTCATGGCGCCCCCCCGGTCAGAAGCTGCACCGGCCCGTGGATCAGCTCCAGAAGCGGCGCGGGGTGCACCCCCATCCACACCACCAGCAGGGCCAGCACGGCCAGAACGCAGATTTCCCGGCGATCCAGGTCCGACAGAGGCAAGGGCCGGCGTTCCTCCTGGAAGACCAGCTCCTGCACCAGCCGCACCATGTAGACCAGGGTCAGGACGATGCCGATGAAGGCCAGTCCCGCCGCCAGCGGCGCCTTGGTGAAGACGCCGGCCAGCACCAGGAACTCGCCCACGAAGTTGTTCAGCCCCGGCAGGCCGACCGAGGCCATGGAGAAGATCAGGAAGAAGAATGACCAGAGCGGGATCTTGCCCCACAGCCCGCCGAAGGCACCGATCTCGCGGGTGTGCGCCCGCTCGTCCAGCATCCCTACCATGGCGAACAGTGCGCCGGTGGTCACGCCGTGGTTGGCCATCTGGACGATCGAGCCGGACAGGGCCACCGGTTGCCAGGCGGCGATGCCGATGGCCACGTACCCCATGTGGCCGATGCTGGAATAGGCGATCAGGCGCTTCATGTCCTCCTGGGCAAAGGCCACCAGCGAGGCATAGATGATGCCGGCGATGGCCAGGGTGTAGAACAGGGGTGTCAGCGTCTGGGCCGCCTGGGGGAAGAGCGGGTAGCCGAAGCGGATCAGGCCGTAGCTGCCGGTCTTGAGCAGGAGCCCGGCCAGGATCACGCTGCCCGCGGTGGGGGCGTCGGTGTGGGCGTCCGGTAGCCAGGTATGCAACGGAAAGAGCGGGAACTTGATGGCAAAAGCCAGAAAAAAGGCGGCGAAGAGCCAGAGCTGGGTGCCGGCCGGCAGGGGGGTTGAGATCAGTTCAAACAGCCCGAAGGTGACCACGCCGCTCTGTTGGGCATGGAGCAGGTGCAGGGCGATGATCGCCAGGAGCATCAGGAGCGAGCCGAACATGGTGAAGAGGAAGAACTTGACCGTGGAGTAGATGCGCCGGCCATGCCCCCAGATGCCGATCAGGAAGAACATGGGGATCAGCATAACCTCCCAGAACAGGTAGAACAGGGCCAGGTCCAGCGCCAGGAAGACCCCCATGATGCCGGTTTCCATGGCCAGGAGCAGCGCCAGGAACAGGCCGACCTTTTCGCCGACGGCCCGCCACGACACCACCAGGGCCACGCAGAAGCTGAAGGCGGTCAGCATGACCATCAGGAGCGATATGCCGTCCAGCCCCAGGGTGTAGCGGATGCCGAAGGCAGCGATCCAGGGGGCGTCCTCAACCAGCAGGTAACCTGGCAGGGCCGGTTTCAGCGCCGCCAGTCCCTGCCACGATGCGTACAGCCATAGCGCCAGCAAAAGCTCACCGGTCATCACGCCCAGGGCCAGCGACCGCGCGGCCTCAGGGCGCTTCCAGGCCGGCAGCATCAGCAGGCAGCCCGCCAGGGGGAAGAAGACCAGGATGGTCAGTAGATGCAGATCGGCCATCATGGCAACGTCACCCAAACAATGTAAGCCAGTACAACGCACACCCCGCCCGCCAGGCCGAAAAGGGAGGTGGCCACCCGGCCGGTGCTCCATTCGGCGGGCAACCCGCCCAGGCGGGCAATGAGACGGGCCAGGCCGTCCAACGCGCGGTCGATTCCGGCCTCATCCCCTTGTTTCCAGAAAAAACGCGCAAGGTGTTTGAACGGGTTGATGATCAGCGCCCCGTAGAGGTTGTCCAGACACCAGCCGTTCAGCAGGAACCTGGCGCCCGGAAGCCCTGCCTCCTCGCGGGCCAGGGTTTCTGCCCGGCGGCTGCCGGTGTAACGGTACCACGCCAGGCCCAGTCCCGCCAGGCTGAGGATGGCGGCGACGATCTGCAGTACGATCTCCCCGCCATGGGATGCCTGCTCACCCCCGCCAAAACCGGGGATCGAGCCGAGGAAACCGTCCAGAATACCCTTTTGGCCCAGGTAGGAGGGAAGATTGAGCAGGCCGCCGCACAGGCCCAGCAGGGCCAGCGGGACGAGGGTGAGGGTCATGATCGATGGCAGTACGAAATGCTCAGGGGGTGGGTGAAGTATAGGGGGGAGGGGATTTTCTTGTTCCCCGTGAAAGACCACGAAGACCATGCGGAAGGTATAAAAGGAGGTCAAAAGCGCCGTAAAGAGGCCGAGCAGCAGCAGGCCGCCGTACAGGGGACCGCCCTTTGCGGCCACCCCTCCCAGGATGGCGTCCTTGCTGAAGAAACCGCCGGTCAGGGGAAACCCGGCCAGGCAGAGCGCACCGGCCAAAAACGGCCAGTAGACAGCAGGCAACTTCGTCCTGAGCCCTCCCATGCGGAAGATGTCCTGCCGGTGGTGCAGGGCGGTGATGACGCAGCCCGCCCCCAGAAACAGGAGCGCCTTGAAGAAGGCGTGGGTCAGCAGGTGAAAGGCGGCGCCGGTCAGCGCACCGGCCCCCACGCCAAGCACCATGTAGCCGATCTGGCTGATGGTGGAGTAGGCCAGGATGCGCTTCAGGTCGCGCTGGCGGCAGGCGCAGGTGGCGGCATAGAAGGCGGTGATGCCGCCGGTCAGGGCGATGGCGGCCCGCACCGTCCCGGAGCCGCCGATCAGCGGGAACATGCGCGCCAACAGGTAGACCCCGGCCGTGACCATGGTGGCGGCATGGATCTGGGCCGAGACCGGCGTGGGGCCGGCCATGGCGTCCGGCAGCCAGACCGACAGCGGCAACTGGGCCGATTTTCCGGCAGCGCCGGCCAACAGCAGCAGGCCGAGGGTCGTCACAACGGTAGCAGGGATGAGCGCGCCCATGGTGTTCAAATGGGTGATGGAGACGGAGCCCGAGGACTGGTACATCCAGACGATGGCGATGCCGAAGGCGGTGTCGCCGATGCGGGTGGTGATGAAGGCCTTGCGCCCGGCCGTGGCGTTCTGCTCCTCCGCGTACCAGAAGCCGATCAGGGCGTAGGAGCAGAAGCCGACCCCCTCCCACCCCAGGTAGAGGAGCGGCAGGTTTTCGGCCAGCACCAGCATCAGCATGGCGAAGACGAAGATGTTCAGCAGGGCGAAGTAGCGGGCATGGCCCGGGTCGTCCTGCATGTAGCCGACGGAATAGAGATGGATCAGGCCGCAGACAAAGGTGATCATCAGTGTCAGCGCAAGGGAGAGTTGGTCCAGGTACAGGGCAATAGGGGCCTGGAAGTCGAAGGCGGCCAGCCAGGAGCCGAACTCCATCCGCACCGGGCCGGTGAAGCCGGCAAAGGCCAGCACGGCACAGACGAACGCGCCCCAGATCACTCCGCAGGCCACTGCCTCGCCCACGCGGCGCGGCAGCGTCCGGCCGAGCAGGGCGTTGAAGAGGCCGCCCATGAGCGGCAAAAGGAGTATGAGGGCGAGATAGAGTTTGATTAGCATATACACAACCCAATCAGTTCTAAACCCGTCGAATTCGACGGGTTTGAATCACGAAAACCACCTTCTCAACATCCCCCGTTGCCTCTTTTCCACCATGTCCTCTCCGGTCAGGCACGAACTGCATACCCGGATGTGCTTCTCATCGGCCAGCACGGTGTTGAGATGCCGGTTGCAGGCGAATTTTTTGCAGCGCACGCAGATACCGCCGGTGCCGGCTGGTTCGGCGGCATTGCAGACGCCGCAGCGCCACTGTATTGATGCCGTTACCATGTTCATCCTATACTCCCCCTCCCCCTGCGGGCATAAGCAAGGGGAGGGGGGACATTTGATTATCTACCCCTTCATCTCGCTGAACTGGTCCGTATCAACGGTCTTGCGCCGCCGGTGCAAATAGACCACCATGGCCAGGGCCAGGGAGACCTCGGCCGAGGTGAGGGCCATGATGAAGATGGCGAACAATTGGCCGTCCGCACTGCCCCAGCGGGCCGAGCCCCCCACGAAGACCAGCATGACGGCGTTCAGCATGACCTCGATGCAGACCAGCATCATGATCAGGTTGGCGCGCCAGGCCAGAAGCCCGCCCATGCCCATGAAGAAGAGCAGGCCGGCCAGGATGAGGATATGTTCGAGGGGGACGATCATGACGGATTCCCCTTACCCCCCCCAGCCCCTCTCCCCTGGGGAGAGGGTGGCCTAAGGCCGGGTGAGGGCGCACCTTGCCGCCCCAGATACAAGGCACCGACCAATGCAAACAACAGTTGCAGTGAGATCAGTTCCACCGCCAGGCCATGGTCCTGGAACAGGCGCCGGGCCACCTCGCGGATCGGCAGGGCCGTGGCTGCCGGTGCGGCAACGGAGTCGTGGCGGGAGACGATGACGATTGCCAGGCAGGCGATGCTTGCCCCGGCCAGCGCCAGGGCCGGCAGCCACTCGCGCCAATGGGGCGACAGCCCCTTTTCCGGGTGCCCCAGGTCGAGCATCATGATCACGAACACAAACAGCACCATGATGGCGCCGGCGTAGAGGATCACCTCGAAGGCCGCCACCAAGGGCGCCATCAGCAGGTAGAAGATCACCGCGATGGAGAACAGGGAGGTGACCAGGTACAGGATGGCATGCACCGGGTGCTTCTCGGTAATGGCCAGGATCGTGCCGATGACGGCCACCCCGGCCAGTATGTAGAAGATGGTCTGTTCCATAGGTTCGCTAAAAAGCTCAAAATTCGGAAAGCATTACCACGGAGGACACGGAGGAGCACGGAGGATATCTGAAAGTATTAAGTATACCTCACAACTTGGCTCTTACATAATATCCCTGTGGGAATGGTTTTGGGTTCCTCAGATCTCCCTCCGTGTCCTCCGTGGTGAATAGCTTTGTCACCGCCGTTACGGCATCAATGTCCTGATATCCACCGGCGGCGCCTCCTCCAGCCCCTCGCCCCGCGGCTGGGTCACGGCGATGCCGGCGTGATGGTAATAGTTGTAGGAATCGTCCTTGCCGCAGCCGTCGATCAGCAGGTCCTCCTTTTCAGCGACCAGGTCCATGATATCCCGCTTGCAGATCTCGTAATCGGGCGTCATCTGGATGGCCAGGGTCGGGCAGGCCTCGGCGCACAGGCCGCAGAAGATGCAGCGGGAGAAGTTGATTCGGAACCATGCGGCATAGCGGCGTCCGTCCTCCTGTTCGGCGGCCTCCATGGAGATGCAGTCCACCGGGCAGGCGGCGGAACAGAGGTAACAGGCCACGCAGCGCTCGCCGCCGTCCGGGTCGCGGGTCAGCACGATGCGCGCCCGGTAGCGCGGGTACGGGATGCGCTTTTCCTCGGGATACTGGATGGTGACCGGCCGGCGCAGCATGTGCGACAGGGTGATGCGGAAGCCGCCCAGGATGGCCTTTATGTCGGAGAGTATCGGCATGGGGTACGTTCTTCCAAAAACGAGAGACGCCCCGGTGGGGCGTCTCTGCTCGGGGGTCGGAATGTATCAGGCGTTGCCGTGTTTGGCCCGCTCGGCCTTCTTGAGCAGCGCCGAAGCCAGGGGGTGGCTGTTGTTTTCAGCATAGCGGCTTGCGGTATTGCCGGTGGGCGTCTTGAGCCCTGCATCGGCGCCGCCGTCCAGCAGGGCCTGCACGGTCTGGTTGCAGCCGTAAATGGCAGCCAGCATCAGGGGGGTATGCCCTTCCCGGTCGCGGACGTCAACGTCGGCGCCCTTGACGAGCAGCATTTTGACGATTTCGGTATGCCCGTTGGCGGCAGCGTAATGGAGGGCCGTTTTGCCTTTGTCGCTGCTGGCGGTCAAGTCTGCGCCGCGGTGCAGCAGGTCCTGAACAAAGTCCTTCTGCCCCTCTTTCGCGGCATTGATCAGAGGGGTGTGTCCGTGACGGTCTTTAGCGTTCACACTTTCCATGTTCGACTCCTCTCGTGGTTGTTTATGTTCCGGACGATGATGTCCGCAGTTTCATCAATTATGCCCCCCTCAGCGCCAGCCACCAAGCGGTGGCCAGGATATTCGCCAGGGCCAGCGGCGTCAATACCTTCCACCCAAGGTGCATGAGCTGGTCGTAGCGCAGACGGGGCAGGGTTCCGCGCATCCAGAAGAAAAAGAAGGCAAAGGCCAGGGTCTTGAGGGAAAACCATATCACCGGCGCCAGAAAGGGCCCGTGCCACCCCCCCAGGAAAAAGGTCGTCGCCAGCCCGCCCAGCACGATGATGTTGATGTACTCGCCCACAAAGAACAGGCCGAAGCGCATGCCGGAGTATTCGGTGTGAAAACCGGCCACCAGTTCACCCTCGGCCTCGGGAATGTCGAAGGGGATGCGCTTGCACTCCGCTGTGATGCTGACCAGAAAGATGAGAAAGGCCAGCGGCTGATAGACGATGAACGGGATGGGGGACTGGGCGGCGACGATGTCGGTCAGGCTGAAGGAGCGGGCCAGCATGACCACCGGCACCAGCGACAACCCCATGGACAGCTCGTAGGAGATCAACTGGGCCAGGCCGCGGATCCCCCCCAGCAGAGAATACTTGGAGTTGGAGGCCCAGCCGCCGATGGCGACCCCGTACACCGCGATGGAGGAGAGTGCCAGAAAGAACAAAAGTCCGACGTTCAGATCGGCCACCAGCATCGGCACCTGATGGCCGGCAATGGCAACCGGCGCGCCGAACGGGATGACGGCGAAGGTCAGGATGGCCGGGATGGCGGCCATGGCCGGCGCCAGATAGAACAGCCATTTGTCGGCGGCGGCCGGGATGAAATCTTCTTTGGTGAGGAGCTTGATCAGGTCTGCGAGGGGTTGGAGAAGTCCGAAGGGGCCGACGCGATTTGGTCCCTTGCGGTCCTGGATCCAGGCCAGGATCTTCCGTTCGGCAAATACCAAATAGGCGGCCAAGGTGAGGATAACGAAGAATACGATCCCCAGCTTTGCCGCAAACAGCGCTATGTCCACAGTGGATGCCGTCATCGGAACCTGGTCGGGAACTCATGTAAGAGGACATCAACGGAATTGAAACCCTTATATCACAAAAGTGTGTCGAGCGCCACCGACTAAATTACCGACAAATAACTATTCAACCCAGATATTCCATTAGGCGGAGCAAAGCTCCTGCACGAGCCCTGCCGGACATATTCCGGTATCTTGCCGTCCGGTTTCCTCACCAATAGCCCTGCTATTACCTCGTCAACCGGACGACAAGCTACTAGGATATTGCCTCGGCAACATCTCGTGCCCTAATGGAAAATCTGGGTTCAAGAGAAATAAGCGCTTGAACAGCCATGACGCCGCGAACTATAATGCCATCGCAAGGAGAGCTTTGACATGGATGTACACCAGGCTGAATTCATCAAGAGTGCCGTAAAGCCGAAGGACTACCCTGAGATAACCCTGCCCGAGGTGGCCTTCGTGGGCCGTTCCAATGTTGGCAAGTCATCGCTCATCAACGTGCTGGTCAACCGCAAAAGCCTGGTGCGGACCAGTTCCACCCCNNCCCGAGCTGCGCAAACAGTGGCAACCGATGATCGAGACCTACCTGGCTGAGCGCGAGAACCTGCGGGCGGTGGTCCTGATCCTGGATATCCGCCGCATCCCCACGGACGGGGACCTGTTGATGCTGCGCCGGCTCGACACCTACGGCATCCCGCCGATCATCGTGGTGACGAAGTGCGACAAGCTCTCGAAAAACGAGCAAGCCCGCCAGACAGGCCTGATCGCGGCGGCTATCGGCCGTAGCCGGGAGGAATTGATCCCCTTCTCGGCCCTGTCGAAAGCCGGGCGCGAAGGGGTATGGCAGGCGATCACGGAGTTGGCCGGCCTGGACAGCGCCGCTACCTGATAGAGAAGTCCCTGAATCCGCCGGTGCAGACCTCCCGGCGGAGGTCGAGCCGTTCCACCACGGCCGCGGGCGGCCCCTGACGGCACCAGTCAACCAGGGCATTCACGGCGATCTCATCGCCCTCGAACACGCCGGCGACGGAACCGTCCGGCTGGTTCCTGACCCAGCCGTTGACGCCAAGCTCCATAGCGCGCAGGCTGGTGTAGTGACGAAACGCTACCCCTTGAACACGGCCGAAAACCGTGACGGAAACCCTGATATTCATAAAAGTATCCCCTTGAATATTGAACAGATTTCAACTCCGAAGGCACAGCCCATGGCAAAACAAACAACGAAAACGGCAACGGAAAAGACGGCCAAACCGGCCATGCCGGACATGCAGAAACGTCCCGACAGCCGCAGGATACCTATCGCAAAGGTAGGCGTCAAGGACATCTCCTATCCCATCGTGGTGATGGACAAGAACCATTCGCTGCAACACACCGTGGCGCGGATCAACATGTACGTGGACCTGCCCCACCATTTCAAGGGCACCCACATGAGCCGCTTCGTGGAGATCCTCAACCGTCACCGCGAGCAGATCGGCCTGGACAAGCTCGAAACGATCCTGGACGAGATGAAGGCCCGGCTCGGCTCTGCCAGCGCCCACCTGGAGATCCAGTTCCCCTATTTCATCGATAAGAAGGCGCCGGTCTCGGGCGCCAGGAGCCTGATGGAGTACAGCTGCGAGTTCAAGGCATCCATGACCGACTCCCTGGATTTCGTGCTGGTGGTCAAGGTGCCGCTAACCTCGCTCTGCCCGTGCAGCAAGGAGCTCTCGCGCGCCGGCGCCCACAACCAGCGCAGCGTCATGACCGTGCGGGTGCGCTACCGCGAGTTCGTCTGGATCGAGGACCTGGTGGAGTTGATCGAACAATGCGGCAGCAGCCAGCTCTATTCTCTGCTCAAGCGGGAGGACGAGAAGTTCGTGACCGAGCAGGCCTACGATAATCCGCGTTTTGTGGAGGACATGGTACGTGAGGCCTATTCCCGGCTTTTAGCCGTGGAAAGGATTACTTGGTTCTCGGTGGAGACGGAGAATTTCGAGTCGATCCACAACCACTCGGCTTATGCAGCCGTAGAGTTCGACCGCAGGGCATGACCAGGGGGCTTATCATCTTTGCCCGGGAACCGCGTGCCGGCACGGTAAAAACCCGTCTGGCCCGGGATCTGCGCAGCCATCGGGCCGCAACGGAACTGTATGCAGCCATGCTGGCCGATGTGCTGGCGTCGGCCGCCACCCTGGACGATACCCGCCTGCTGCTCTTCTGGGCGTTGAAAAGCGGTGCTGTTCCCGCCTTTTCCCCCCTGCCGCGACTGGAGATGTTCGAACAACAGGGGCGGGATCTTGGCGATCGCATGGCAAACGCCTTTGGCAGGGCCTTTGCGAGCGGTTGTGAAACCTGCTGCATCATTGGCAGCGATTCGCCCGACCTCCCCCCGGACTACATCCGGCAGGCATTTGGCCTCTTGGAGCGGGATGAAGCCGAGGCCGTCTTCGGCCCGGCTGAAGACGGCGGCTATTACCTGCTCGGCCTGCGGCGTGTGCCGCAACGGCTGTTCGAGGAGATCGCCTGGAGCAGCCCCGAAGTCTTGCGGACCAGTCTCGAACGGGCCCGCCTCTGCGGGCTCAGAACGGCCCTCCTGCCGCAGTGGCGGGATATCGACACAACTTTTGACCTGGATGCGTTCCTGGAGCGGCCGGCCCGCCATACGGCGCCGCGCACCCTGGCCTTGGCGCAGCGCCTGAAAGGAAATCCGGGCCATGATGCCGACGCCCCCCAACGCGCCCGCATCCTGTTGGCTGAAGACCATACCACCAACCGGCGGGTCATCAGGATGATGCTCAACAAGCTGGGCTATGAGGCGGACGCCGTAGCCAATGGTCTCGATGCGGTCAAGGCCCTGGAAAAGACTCCCTACGACCTGGTGCTGATGGACTGCCAGATGCCGGAAATGAACGGCTACGACGCCACCGCCGTCATCCGCGACCCGGAATCGGGCGTGCTCAACCATGCGACGCCGGTGATAGCCTTGACGGCAAACGCCATGGCCGGCGAGCGGGAAAAATGCATCGAAGCGGGCATGGACGACTACCTGTCAAAACCGGTGCTGGTCCAGGACCTGGAAACGGTCCTGGACAAATGGCTGGAAAAGTAGTGTCCAACACACCGGAAAGGGCGCCAAAACAGACATGGAACCGATTCTCATCATCACGGCAGTGCCACAGGAAATGGCTCTGCTGGAGCACGCCCTGGCCAACGTCGTCCGGCACACGACAGCCGCTTTCGAGTATGCAGAGGGCGCCATCGGCACGCTGCACGTAACGCTCTGCGCCGGCGGGGTCGGCAAGATCAACGCCGCTGCCGCCGCCGCCGCCCTGATCGAGCGTCAGCGCCCGGGTTTGGTGATCAATACCGGCTGCGCCGGGGCCTATCCGGGGAGCGGTCTTTCCGTCGGCAACCTTGCCGTCGCCAGCAATGAAATCCTGGGGGATGAAGGGGTTCAGACAGCGGGGGGATGGAAGGACCTGCGTTTCATGGAACTGGCATCTATCGTGCGAGGCAAACGGACCTACCACAACGAGATTCCCCTTTCCAAACACGCCGCCGAAAAGGCCGTGCAACTTGCCGATTACTACGGGGTTTTCCTGATGCGGGGGCGTTTCGTGACCGTTTCGACCTGCAGCGGGACCCGTCAACGCGGCGAGACCCTGGCGCGGCACTTCAACGCCATTGCCGAAAGCATGGAGGGTGCGGCCGTTGCCCAGATCTGCGTGCGCTCAGGCGTGGATTGCCTGGAGATCCGCGGCATCAGCAACCTGGTGGCCGATCGGGACATGAGCGCCTGGGACATCCCGCGGGCTGCGGAAGCGGCGCAACGCTTCGTGCTTAAATACCTGGAAGACCTTGACCGGCCGGAGCCGGGCGCCTTTGCACCGGTGGCGCCCGAGCTGTAGTACCGAAGCTGCTCCATTATGGCATGCCTTTAGGGTCACGCCTTTAGGGATGTTCAGGTTCAACTTTTGAACTTTGTTCAGAAGAATATTTATATGTGAAACCTTTATGGGTTCTTTCTCATTTTCTGGGTTCTGTTGACCCTTATGGTTTCTCCCGTCGCGTCGTTGCGTCGTCGCGTGATCAATTTGTTTCAGCTTTGGCGGCATAACCCGCAAGGCGCGCCGGGGTCTTGAGGATAAAACCGGCAGGAGTGTTGTCACCGGGGAGAATTTCCTGCCGTCGGGGAAGAGAACGTTGACTGATGAGTGACGAGGTGTGAACGGCCATCTGTGTAAATGTGGGGGATGCCCCGAATTTTTCTAAAAAATAAATACGTAAGGAAGTCGCATGGCAAAGCCTAAAGTCATCAACGAAGAACCTTTGGAAAAACAGCTTTGGAAAGCCGCTGACAAGCTGCGTAAAAACATTGATGCCGCCGAATACAAGCACATCGTTCAAGGCCTCATCTTCCTGAAATACATCTCAGATTCTTTTGAGGAGCACTTTGCCAAATTGCAAGCAGGTGATGGCGAATATGCAGGCGCAGACCCGGAAGACAAGGACGAATATAAGGCCGAAAATGTATTCTTTGTGCCAACTGAAGCGCGGTGGTCATTTTTGCTTGCTCACGCCAAACAGCCAGATATCGGAACCTTTGTCGATGCGGCTATGGATGCCATCGAGAAAGAAAACCCCTCGCTTAAAGGAGTGTTGCCCAAGGTGTTTGCCCGGCAAAATCTCGACCCAATCAGTCTTGGCGGATTGATTGATCTGGTGGGTAATATTGCTCTTGGTGATGCCAAGGCACGCAGTGCCGATGTGCTGGGCCATGTGTTTGAGTATTTTCTGGGTGAATTTGCGCTGGCAGAGGGGAAGCAGGGCGGGCAGTTCTACACGCCGCGCAGCATCGTAGAGCTGTTGGTGAATATGCTTGAGCCTTTTCAAGGACGGGTATTTGACCCCTGTTGCGGGTCCGGTGGCATGTTTGTGCAATCGGAAAAGTTTGTCGATGAACACCAGGGGCGCGTCAACGATATTTCCATCTACGGGCAGGAAAGCAACCAGACTACCTGGCGGCTGGCGAAGATGAATCTTGCCATTCGCGGCATTGATAGTTCGCAGGTTAAATGGAACAACGAAGGTTCCTTTTTGAACGATGCACACAAAGATCTCAGAGCCGATTACGTCATTGCCAACCCGCCGTTTAACGACAGCGACTGGAGCAGGGACCTGTTGCGTAAAGATGGCCGCTGGAAATACGGCGTTCCACCAGCAGGCAATGCCAACTTTGCCTGGTTACAACATTTCATCTATCATCTGGCCCCCAGTGGACAAGCTGGAATTGTGCTGTCAAAAGGTGCGCTCACCTCCAAGAGCAGCGGCGAAGGTGACATACGCCGTGCCTTGATTGAAGAGGGGAATTTGATTGATTGCATTGTCAACCTGCCCACCAAGTTGTTTTTGAATACCCAGATCCCTGCCGCTCTTTGGTTTATGAGCCGCAACCGGAACAATGGCAAATTCAGAAACCGAAGTGGTGAAATTCTTTTTATTGATGCCCGCAATCTGGGGCATCTCATCAACCGCCGTACCCGCGAACTTTCCGACGACGACATCAGGCGGATTACCGACACCTACCACAATTGGCGGAATCCTGAAGGGAACTATGAAGATGTAAAGGGGTTCTGCTGTTCCGCCTCTGTCGCACGTGTTAAAGAGCTGGATTATGTGCTGACTCCAGGGCGGTATGTCGGTCTGCCAGATGAAGAGGACGATTTTGATTTTAAGGAGCGATTTGCGGCGCTGAAAGCCGAGTTTGAAGCTCAGTTGATTGAGGAAGCCATACTAAACCAAGCGATTGCTGAGAATCTGGCGCGGGTTGAGTTATGAGTGGGTGGAATGCAACAACGCTTGGCACGCTGATCAATTTAAAACGTGGATATGACTTGCCTTCGCAAAGCCGCATATTCGGGGACATCCCGATTTATTCCTCTTCTGGTGTTTCTGGCTACCACAGGGCGAAGATGTGCGACGGTCCAGGCGTAATTACTGGACGATACGGCACTATTGGACAAATATTCTTTTCAAAGTCGCCCTACTGGCCGCTAAATACAACCTTGTATGTGCAAGACTTTAGAGGGAATGACGAACTGTTTGTCTACTATTTTTTGAAACTGTTAGATTGGGAGAAATACAGCGACAAAAGTGCTGTTCCCGGTGTGAATAGAAATGATGTCCATCAAGAGAACGTTGTATTTCCCCCTCTCCCCGAACAAAAAGCCATCGCCGCAGTCCTCAGCAGCCTGGACGACAAAATCGACCTGCTACACCGCCAAAATACCACCCTTGAAGCAATGGCGGAGACGCTTTTCAGGCAATGGTTTGTGGTTGAGGCGAAGGATGATTGGGAAGCGACTACGCTGGGGGATGTTATAGAAATTTTTGATGGACAGCGTGTTCCGCTATCGAATGTGGAGCGAGACAAGAAAAAAGATGGGGTTTTGTACCCGTATTACGGTGCGGCTCAAATCATGGATTACATAAATGACTACATTTTTGATGGCGAATATATATTGCTTGGCGAAGATGGCACCGTCAGAACCGAAGAAGGTTACCCAGTTTTGCAGTATGCGACCGGTAAATTCTGGGTTAATAATCATGCCCACGTATTAAGATCAAAAGAACCTTACAGTAATTTCTTTCTATGGAATTATTTGTCCAAAAAAAATATAGATGAGATCGTGACGGGTGCTGTTCAGCCAAAAATAAATCAAGGGAATCTGAAGTCATTGGGTTTTCCACACTTTCCAGAAAACTTAGTCAATGAGTTTAACAACAGAACCCAGCCGATACTGAATAAAATTCAGCACAACAAAGCTCATGAAAACCAACTCAAAAAACTCCGAGAAACCCTATTACCAAAGCTCATGAGCGGTGAAGTCCGGGTCAGATTCTGATGCAAAAGTTACGATCAACCATAGTTCAATATACGCGGTGGTCAGAGTTGACCATTTATATTGATCGCATGGAAGCGCATCTTGAGTCAGATTTCAGTCACTCTCTGGAAAACGCCAAGGCCTTGTTGGAAGCCATCGGCAAGGAAATATGCAAAGTTCGCGGGGTTGAACTTAAAGCAGATTCAAGCATCAATGGCGTATTGAAAAATGCGTTTTCAACGCTTGGCTATACAAACACCAATCTGGTCAATCAGATATCATCAGCCCTAGCCACCATTGGGCAGCAAGTAGGCGAACTTCGCAATGAGATTGGAGCAACATCACATGGTCGCTCGCTTGATGAAATAAGAGAGCGCAACAACAAAGTCGATCTGCTTACACGGGAATTTCTCATAGACAGCACCATGGTAGTGGCAGTTTTCTTGATTCGTGCTTTTGAAGACAGAAAAGAAATTGAAAAGCCGCCAATCGTGGAAGCGCAGCCAGAAGTGAGGATAGATTATTTTGAGGCCAGCGTATTTAATGACCTTTGGGATGATGCGTACGGCGAGTTTGCGATGGAGGATTATTCCTACACCGCCAGCGAGATTTTATACAGCGTGGATTATAAGGCATATAAAACTGAATATGATGTGTTTGTTGCGTGTGCTCTTGAGCTAGCAGAAGAAGCTAAACTAGAGGAATAATTATAATGGAACGTTTAACTGAAAACGCCATTGAAGCCTTCGCCATCAAACTCTTTGAACGCCTAGGTTATTCCTGCGTTTACGCCCCGGAAATTAACCCTGATGGCGAGCGCCCTGAGCGGAGCCGTTACGATGAGGTGTTGCTGATCGAACGCTTACGAAAAGCGGTACGGCGCATCAACCCATCCGTTCCCTTGGCAGTTCAAAACGAGGCCATCAAAGAAGTTGAACGCATTCACTCCCCCGAATTGCTTGCCAACAATGAGGCTTTCCACCGCATGCTGACCGAAGGGGTGAAGGTCAGTTATCAGCAGGACGGAAATGATCGCGGTGATCTGGTCTGGCTGATTGATTTTGCCAACCCGGAAAACAACGAGTTCGTGGTGGCGAATCAATTCACCATTATTGAAAACAATCAGAACAAACGCCCGGATGTGATTCTGTTTGTCAACGGCATTCCGTTGGTGGTGTTGGAACTCAAGAACGCCGCCGATGAAAACGCCACCATCAAGTCAGCCTGGCAACAGATAGAGACCTACAAACATGCCATTCCCGGACTGTTTACCTATAACGCATTGCTGGTAATTTCTGATGGTCTGGAGGCGAAAGCGGGTTCCCTGTCTGCCGGATTGAGCCGTTTTATGGCGTGGAAATCGGCGGATGGCAAAGCAGAAGCCTCCCATCTGGTGAGCCAGTTGGAAACCTTGATTAACGGCATGTTGAACAAGGCTACGCTGCTGGATTTGATCCGCCATTTTGTGGTATTCGAGAAATCTAAAAAAGAAGACCTGCAAACCGGCGTCATCAGCATCACCACGGTGAAGAAGCTGGCCGCTTATCATCAGTATTATGCGGTGAATGCAGCGGTTGCTTCAACCTTGCGGGCCGCCGCTGTTGCCGACGCGGTTGTCGCGGCAGAGACGCCGGAGAGCTATGGCGTGCCGGGTGTGAAGATGCAACCCAAAGGCGACCAGAAAGCCGGGGTGGTCTGGCATACGCAAGGCAGCGGCAAGTCGCTCTCGATGGTGTTTTATACCGGCAAGATCGTGCTTGTTCTGGATAATCCGACGGTGCTGGTGATTACCGACCGCAATGACCTGGACGATCAACTGTTTGACACCTTTGCAGCCTCGGCGCAACTGCTGCGCCAAGAGCCAAAACAGGTCGAAGACCGGCAGCATCTGAAAACCCTGCTGAAAGTCGCTTCAGGAGGGTTGATATTTACCACCATTCAGAAGTTTCAGCCCGATGACGGTAATGTCTATGACGAGCTATCTCCGCGCCGTAATATTGTGGTCATAGCGGATGAAGCGCATCGCACCCAATACGGCTTTAAAGCCAAAACCATCGACGAAAAGGACGCGGACGGTAACGTGATCGGCAAAAAGGTGGTGTATGGCTTTGCCAAATACCTGCGCGATGCTCTGCCCAACGCCACCTATTTGGGCTTTACCGGAACACCGATAGAAAAAACGGATGTGAACACGCCGGCAGTCTTCGGCAATTATGTGGATGTTTACGACATTGCCCAGGCAGTTGAAGACGGGGCTACCGTACGGATTTACTATGAAAGCCGGTTGGCAAAGGTTGCCCTTAGCGAGGAAGGCAAAAAACTGATCGCCGAGCTGGATGAGTCGCTGGAACAAGACGAGCTTACCGAAACTCAAAAGGCCAAGGCCAAGTGGACACAGATGGAAGCCCTGGTGGGTAGTGAAAATAGGATCAAGAACATCGCACAGGATATGGTCAGCCATTTTGAAGCGCGGCAAGAGGTGTTTGCCGGCAAGGGGATGATTGTCAGCATGTCCCGCCGCATTGCTGCCGAGTTGTATGAAGAAATCATTGCTCTAAGGCCGTCCTGGCATTCGGAGGATTTAAGTAAAGGAGTTATTAAGGTAGTGATGACCGCTGCGTCGTCCGATGGCCCCAAACTCGCCAAACATCACACCACGAAGCAACAGCGCAAAGCCTTGGCTGAGCGGATGAAAGACAGCGACGATGAGCTGAAACTGGTAATTGTGCGCGACATGTGGCTGACCGGTTTTGACGCGCCCTGTCTGCATACGCTCTATATCGACAAGCCGATGCAAGGGCATAACCTGATGCAGGCGATTGCCAGGGTAAACCGGGTTTATGGTGACAAGCCCGGCGGCTTGGTGGTGGATTATTTGGGCATTGCTTCGGACCTGAAAAAAGCTTTGTCCTTTTACTCTGATGCCGGTGGTAAAGGCGATCCGACCTTGGCGCAGGAGCAGGCGGTGCGCCTGATGCTGGTGAAAATAGAAGTGGTGTCGGCCATGTATCACGGCTTTGCCTACGAAAATTATTTCGCCGCCGGCACTTCACAGAAGCTGTCAATGATCCTGGCAGCGGAAGAACATATCTTGGGCCTGGATGATGGCAAGAAGCGCTACATCAATGAAGTCGCTGCTCTTTCTCAGGCCTTTGCGATCGCCATTCCCCATGAGCAGGCCATGGATGCCAAAGACGAAGTAGCCTTCTTTCAAGCCGTGAAAGCCCGATTGGCTAAGTTTGACAGCATCGGCACCGGCAAGACCAATGAAGAGATTGAAACGACGATTCGGCAGGTGATAGATAAGGCGTTGGTATCTGAACAGGTGATTGATGTATTTGATGCTGCCGGCATTAAAAAGCCAGATATCTCCATCCTGTCAGAAGATTTTCTGCTGGAACTGAAGGGGATGGAGCACAAGAATATCGCGATGGAAGTACTGAAGAAGTTGCTCAATGATGAATTGAAAATGCGCGCCAAGAAGAATCTGGTGCAGAGTAAATCGCTTTTGGAAATGCTTGAAAATGCCATCCGAAAGTATCACAACAAGATTCTGACAGCTGCCGAGGTTATGGATGAATTGATCAGAATCAGTAAGGAAATTGTTGCGTCCGATGATGAAGCCAAAACACTCGGGTTGTCGGAATTTGAATATGCTTTTTATACGGCGGTTGCCAACAACGACAGTGCCAAGGAACTGATGCAGGAAGATAAGTTGCGGGAACTGGCGGTGGTATTGACGCAGAGAGTACGGGAAAATGCTTCAATTGACTGGACCATTAAAGAAAGCGTCAGGGCCAAGTTGAAGGTGATTGTGAAAAGGACTTTACGACAATTTGGGTATCCACCGGATATGCAACTGCTCGCCACGGAAACAGTGCTTAAACAGGCGGAAATGATCGCCAATGAGTTGGCTGAGGCAAAATAATGTTAACGGCCAACATAATCACCAAAGGCGAATAGCGCGACTGGCTGCTGACCATTTTGATGAACGGTCAAGTCACGGTGGATTGATCCAAACCAGAACGAGGTTGTTACTGGAGTTACCATGAAAAATGCGATTCTGAGGCTCTTGAAAAAAACTGACCACCTGCCGATGCTGTTTATCGGTTCCGGCATGTCAATCCGCTATCTCGGCCTGGAAAACTGGAAAGGTTTGCTTCGTAAATTTGCACGGTTGGCGACTGACAATGAGTATGCTTATGAGATGTATGAACAGCAGGCAAAAGGGATGGAGTGCAAGGAAGGATTATTGCCGAAGTTGGCGGAACTAATCGAGCGGGATTTCAATGTGCGCTGGTTCCGGGATGAACAATTCAGGGAAAGCAGGGAGCAATCAGCAGATGAGATCAGCCGCTCTGTCTCTCCGTTAAAAATCGAAATTGCCCGCCATATGCGCGACAAGAGCATGGTGCATGACGCCGAGTATGCGACTGAAATCGAACTGTTCAAAAAGCTGGAAATGCGCAGCATCGGCGGGGTGTTGACGACCAATTACGACAGCTTCATCGAGGACCAGTTCTCCAGCTACTCGAAATACATCGGCCAGGAAGAACTGCT
Source organism: Geobacter sp. (assembly GCA_003151775.1). GTDB lineage: Bacteria > Desulfobacterota > Desulfuromonadia > Geobacterales > Pseudopelobacteraceae > Oryzomonas. Next base: position 31,438 of record PLYK01000061.1, read on the forward strand.
ATTTTCCGCTCTGCACGGTGTTGCCGAAATTTACAAAATCCATGGCTGCTACACCAAACCGGAATCTATCGTCATCAACGAAGCTGATTATGCCGACTTTTCAGAAAAGAACGCCTATCTGGCTGCAAAGATCCTTACGATTTTTCTCGAACATCCCATCGTGTTCATCGGATATTCCATCAATGATGCCAACATTGAAAACATCCTGAAGTCGATAGTAAAGTGTCTTTCCGCCGAACATCTCGAAAAAATAAAGGAGCAGCTCATTTTTGTAGTACGAGCTAAAGCAGGAGATGCTGAAGGGATTTCGACCCACAGCATATCTTTTGAAGGCGGTAAATCAATCGAGATGACACGCGTCCGCTTGAAAAACTACGAGCCGCTTTATCAGGCGCTATTGGAAAACCAGGCCAAATACAACGCTCCGATGCTACGGCGGCTGAAGCAGGATATTTACGAGTTGGTATTGACGAACAAGCCGACGGGTAGAATGCGTGTTATAAATCTTGAAGACGATAAACTGGAAGATGTGGAAGTTGTTGTTGGTGTTGGGGTGCTGGCGGATTTCGGACAGACTGGCTACGCTGGCATTACGGCAGTAGAAATATATTCCGATGTTATTTTTGATGACAGGGATTTTGACGTCGAGAGCATTGTTTTACGATCATTACCGACGTTGTTGCCTCGAAATAGTATTCTTCCAATTAACAAATATCTTTCCCAATATACGGGAGAAGTACCAGAACGCCTTAACTCTGCGGTGATTGGGGACTTCGACGGCCTGATTTCGTCAACCGTGAAAAAGAACAGGGAACGGAGTGGCTACAGAAACGAAACAATTGACTCGTTACGGCGCCAATTGTCATTGGAAAGGTGCTTGCAGGTACTACAGTATCTGAAAGAAGAAAGCATAGAGCCGTCAGCACTGCTTGAGCTGATTAAAGATGTATTGAAGGCCAATACATCAGCACTCTCAACAACTGAACATGACAAACAAAACCTGAAGTCGGACATAAAACGAGCCATTCGGATATATGACTGGCTACAGTATTACAAAAACAAAGGAGCCCTAGCTGCAGCGGCCACGAACTGTCCACCTTGCTAGAACCCCTTTAACTTGTTTCTGGTTACTCATGTCAGTTGGCAAGCACCAACTGCTCACGCCGACATGGCCCCCCCGTTTTGTAGATTAATAATTACATGAAACAAACCGAAATTCAAGTTGTATTTTGCTGATGGGAAGGAGACTCTGAGGCAGAACGGGTGCCCGACATTCGGCGTTGCGAGCGAATCCGTTGGCCCCGACCGGTTATTGAACATTCTGGTGACACGGCGATCAAGATATGGGCAAACGAGAGAAGAGGCGAAAAGCGGATATGCCTGTGGCTCGAAGATGCAGAGTATCTGGTAATTCTTGCCGAACGCAAAGGGTATATTCTGTTGTGGACAGCCTATGCAGTTGAACAGGAGCACTCGAAGAAAAAGCTGAGGAAGGAATACGCTGCGGCCATAAATAGCTGAAGCCGCCCTTTGGGGGACGGCCTCGTTACTCCTTCTACACATGGCAGATGAGCTGTATTAAGTATACATTTTGACTATATGTTGTCAATCGATTATTTCAGAGATCGAAAAGGCAACTCTTATCACCGGCATCCCGTCGGAAAAACAGGTCCGATTGTGGCGCTGGTGGAGCGGATTCTGGCGGCGAAGAAAGCCGACAAAACCTCCGATATAGCCGCCTTGGAAGCCAAATCGACCGCCTCGTCTACGCCCTATTACAAGATCGGGTGCCACTGAATTACTTCATCTGGTGAGAATGTCCTATCAGCAAACTTTGGCTTGGGAGGCATTAGCTTTCTTTGCTTTTCGAGAGGTCACGATTAATGCAATCGTGTTGTCGGCAGCTTTATTTCGGATAGGCGTAGCCTTCTTCGCCGCACGAAGTATCTTTTTGCCCGTTTTACCAACGGCAGGCTTTGAATTTGTATGCATGGTGTATAACATTTTTCAAGTCCTCTGAAAGGAACTATCCGATTACCAACTTTGGCTGTCAACTGGTTCTATATTGTATCTCACTCAGTTGGCGGCCGGGCGGCTTCGAGAAGGTTGAGGTGCAGTGAAAATCCGGTTCGTTTTCAGGAGATAACCCACAAGGGTCAGATTCAAGGGTCTTGGTTTGCCGAAATCGCCTTGTATGGCAATCGTTACGAAATCACCGCGTTTCATTCCGTCCAACCGTCCACGTCCTCCAGGGCTTCATCCAAGAAACGTTGCATTTCTGTGTCGGCCATATCCGCATGAGCTATAAGCCGGGATTGACGGCGGCATTCCTCTACAAAGTCTGGTCGCCGGGTATCCGGCACCAAAATCTGCACAGGGCGCAAGCCTGCTGCACGAAGGCGATCTCTGTAGTATTGTACTCGCTGTCTGACTGGTTGGGTTCGCATAGAATTACCCCTTTATTTGTTACATATAACACAAACCGAATATCTATATGTCAATCCTGAACACCCCGCCTATGCTTCTGATCCGGCCGGAGTTTGGCGCCTTTGTACCGGTGGCGCCCGAGTTGTAATACCAAAGCTGATCCAATATGAGCATCACCGTTCACCGAAGATGGCGGTGCCGACCCGTACCAGGGTTGCCCCTTCCCGGATGGCGGTCTCAAAGTCACCGGACATGCCCATGGAAAGCTCCCCCATCTCCACGCCCGGAACGGCTTCCGTGGCGATCAAATCCGACAGCCGTTTCAGTTCCGCAAAATAGGGGCGGGCCGCCTCGGGGTCGTCGAAAAAGGGGGGCATGGTCATCAACCCACGCACCCTGACGTTGGGCAGCAGGGCGATGTCGCGCACCAGTTGCAGCGCCCCGGTCTCGGTCGTACCGGATTTCGTGGCCTCGCCGGCGATGTTCACCTGCACCAGCACATCGCAGCACCGCCCCAGCCTGCCCCACTGGCGGCTTATCTCCTCGGCCAGGGAAAGACGGTCAACCGAGTGGACTAGGGTCACCAGTCCGGCCAGGTATTTGACCTTGTTGCTCTGCAGATGGCCGATGAGATGCCAGGTCGCGTCGCTCAAATCAGTTAGTTCGGCGCGTTTCGACGCAGCTTCCTGGATGTAATTTTCACCAAAGTCTCGCGCCCCCGCCCGATAAGCCGCGCGAACCACATCGGGCGGTTGCGTCTTGCTCGCGTGCACGAGGCGAATCGCATCGGGAGGTCGCGCTGACCGCCTGGCTGCCTGCGCGATACGCTCGCGCACCTCGCGCAACCGTTGCGCTATTTGTTCAGCGGTGAGCATCACGCGAATCCGTGCCGTCGGAGCGCCACGATCACTTCGTCGGTCGGCAGTCCCATCAC
>PLYK01000064.1 GCA_003151775.1 Geobacter sp.
CTGATTGTGGCCGAACATGTCTATCCCGTTGAAAAAAAGCCGCTCTTCCACGTGCTGCCCGGCACTACGAGTTACTCCATCGCCACGGTTGGGTGTAATTTCCGCTGCCGCCACTGTCAGAATCATACCATTGCACAGTACGAGCCGGGCCCTGCCGCGGAGATCCCCGGCCAGTNNACCTATACCGAGCCGACCATCTTTTGCGAATATGCGCTCGATTGCGCCCGGCTGGCAACCGCTGCCGGCCTGAAAAATATCTTCGTTACCAACGGCTATATCACCACCCAGGCGCTGGACGCCGTTGCCCCCTTCCTGGACGCTGCAAATATCGACCTGAAAGGTTTTTCGGACGATTTTTACCGGCGTGTTGTCGGGGCGCGGCTCGATGAGGTCCTGGCATGTATTCGCGATTACAAAAGGCGCGGAATCTGGATTGAGATCACGACCCTGGTGATCCCCGGCGAGAACGACACTGATGAACAACTGGACGGAATCGCCCGGTTTATTGCTGAAGAACTGGGCCGTGACGTGCCGTGGCATNNGAGGCCACACCTCACTCAAGCCTGGCACGGGCGGTAGAGGCCGGCCGTCGGGCCGGACTGCATTTCCTCTACGTGGGGAATCTGGCCGGAGGCCGCGAAAACACGGACTGTCCGGCGTGCGGCGCCACGGTTATCAGGCGCGAAGGGTTTCAAATGGTCGATAACAGGCTCGTCGGGGACGTCTGCCCCGAGTGTGGCGCGGAACTTGCCGGAATATTCACCTGAANNGGGGGGTGGGTGAAGCTGCAACACGCAGATTTCACGGCAAACTTCCCCCCCACCCTAACCCTCCCCCGCAAGGGGGGAGGGGACTTTTTTGGACTTTTGCAAGAAACTCGGAAGTCTCTTTGCCTCTCCGGACGATACCCGGGTGTCTCTGCGGCAGACTTATCCGCCTTGACTTTTACGCCGTTCATGCCGTACATTCAAACGCTACTGAGCGTGCCGGCGACACCCATTCCACGTGCCTTGGAGAATTCGGAATTTGATAGCTATCGTCGTCATTCCCACCTACAACGAGCGGGACAACATCGTCCGGCTTTCCGGGGAAGTCCTCGCCCAGCACCCCGACCTGCGGATATTGTTTGTCGATGACAACTCACCCGACGGCACCGGAATGCTGGCTGATGAACTGACCGCTGAAAACGAACGGATCAGGGTGCTCCATCGCTCCGGCAAGCTCGGTCTGGGTTCGGCCTACCGGGCGGGCTTCAAACTGGCCCTTGCCGCGGGAGCCGATTACCTGATTGAGATGGATGCGGATTTTTCCCATTCCCCGACAGTGCTTCCGCTCTTCCTCGAAGCCATACAAGACGCCGATCTGGTCATAGGATCGCGCTACTTAAACGGCGTCAGCGTCGTCAACTGGCCTATTCGCCGCCTGATGCTCAGCTACTTTGCCAGTGTCTATACCCGTTTTGTGACCGGCCTGCGGGTCAATGACTGCACGAGCGGCTTCAAATGCTTTCGCCGGTCTGCGATCGAGGCCTTTGACCTGGACAGTATCAAATCTGACGGTTACTCGTTTCAGATCGAAATGAACTACCGCTGCATGGAAAAGGGGTTCAGGATTGTCGAAGTGCCGATCATCTTCATCGACCGTCACGCCGGCACCTCAAAGATGTCCGGCAGGATCGTCAGGGAGGCGGTCACCATGGTATGGAAGCTCCGCCTGGGGACGTTCTTCAGGCGCCTGATCGGGAAAGGATAATGTCGTCATGAGTGAGGTGTGGGCCATTGTTACCATCGCCGGGTTTGCCGGATGGCTGTCGGCGACACTGCTTTTTCTTTTTAGGTCGTTTCCCGAACAGGGACGTTTCGAAAAGCGGCCCGCTATGGTGTGGGGGTGTGCCCTGGTACTGTTTTATGCCGTGTGGATCGCCGGATTGCTGAATGCCTGATACCGATTCCAAATCAAGGTGCTATCTTCGTTGGCTCGTCTTCGGCTCCTCAACGTACTACCTNNTTCATCCTTGATTTGGAATCGGTATGAAGCGGTACAGCCATGAGAGTGTTGGGCATCGACCCCGGTTCGCGCATCACCGGTTACGGCATCGTGGAACAAGAGGGCAATCGGCTCGTTCACGTCGACAACGGCGCGATCTTCACCGACAGCGCCGCTGACTTTCCCGGCCGCCTTAAAAGGATCTTCGACGGTCTTTGCTCCGTCATCGCAGAATTCCGGCCCGATGAGGTGGCGGTGGAAAATATCTTCTTTTCGACCAACGTGCAGAGCGCCCTCAAGCTGGGCCAGGCACGGGGCGCAGCGATCGTGGCGGCGGTGCATGCAGGGCTGCCGGTGGCCGAATATTCTGCGTTGCAGGTCAAACAGGCCGTGGTGGGGCAGGGGAGGGCCGAAAAGGGGCAGGTGCAGAAGATGCTCAAGGCGCTCCTCGGGTTGCCGGAGATCGCCCAGGCAGACGCCTCTGATGCCTTGGCGGTGGCGGTCTGCCATATCAACTCATACGCCTTGAAGCAGTTGACCGGGGGTGCCAAACCGTTGTCGCGGAAACCCGGTTCCTGGAGGGACCTGAAGGTATGATTGCACTGTTGACGGGGGTCATTGCCCACAAATCTCCAGATCACATCATTCTCGACGTGCGCGGCGTCGGATACCGGGTGATGATCCCCTTTTCCACCTACTACGATCTTCCCGGGGAGGGGGGCGCCGCCTCGCTCCATATCCATACCAGCGTTCGGGAGGACGCCATCCAACTGTACGGTTTTCGCACCCGATTGGAGAAATCCTTTTTTCAACTGCTGATCTCGGTCTCGGGCATCGGCCCCAAGATGGCCCGCGACATTCTCTCCAATATCCAGCCTGCCCCGCTTGCCCAGGCCCTTGCCCATGGAGATGTCCACAAGCTCTCCGCGATTCCGGGCATCGGCAAGAAGACCGCTGAACGTCTGGTACTGGAACTTAAGGACAAGGCCGGCAAGCTGGATCTTACCTCTCTCCCGGCCTTCGAGGCGCGGGAAATCCCGACGGAGGCAGTCATGGACGATGTCGTCTCGGCGTTGCTCAATCTGGGATACAAGGAACCGCAGGTACGAAAGGCCCTGGCGGGACTTGACGCCGCGGGCGGCGCCACGGTGGAGGAGTTGCTCAAGCAGGCCTTAAAGATATTAATGAAGTAATCCGCCGCCCCCCCAGCCGCCTCCGTAAAATCCGCCCCCGCCGCCCCCCCGAACNNTGGAGGCTTAGCAGAAATACCCCCATCAGGCCGGCTCCGGACAGGATCAAGAGCATTGTGATATAATATGGGTCGCCGTCACGCGGCGTTGTTCCGATAGTAAAACTTCAGGCCGGTGAGCAGGGCATTGCATAAAAACGGTATGATATTGGTCAGGATCAACGGCAGGTTATGGATAAGCATACCGTAAACTATCCAGAGAGCAACACCGATGGAGAGCAAGAGCGGTTGCCAGACCGAGATGTCCCGTGTATGGCGGGTGCGCAGGGTCTTCACGACTTGGGGGATGGCCGCTATGCCGGTCAGCGTGCCGGCAACCAATCCGAGGATCGTTGGGCTCACGGCCGCTTCCTTCCGTCAAAATCGCTGCTGGCCCAGTCGATCTGCGATAGTGCGCCCCGCAGGATGGCAACTTCACGGCAGTCGAGTTCGGCCCGGAAAAATATCCGGCGCATTGAACGCATGATGTGCTCCGGGTTTTGCTCGTTGAGAAAGCCGATCTTCAAAAGACAGGAACGCAACTGGTCAAAATACGACTCCATTTCCTCTGAGGTCGCCAACGGTGCATTCCGGCCTCCGCCGGGAGGCGTGCCGGCCTTGCCCAGTTCGTAACAGAACACCAGGACCGCCTGGGCCAGATTGAGGGAACCGTAATCATCTGACGAAGGTATGGTTGCATGCCAGCGGCAGAGAGCCAACTCCTCGGTAGTCAGCCCGCTATCTTCCCGCCCGAAAACGATTGCCGCCCGGCAACCCGGGCCGGCCTCTCCCCTTAAGTTGGAGGCGACCTCCGTCGGCGAGAGGATCTCCTGGCGGTACTTGCCGTGGCGGCGGGTGGTTCCGATGGTCAGAGTGCAGTCGGCCAAGGCCTTTGCCAGGTCGGGGAACAGCTCCGCCTGCTCCAGCAGGTTTTTGGCTGCTACGGCAAACTTGAGAGATTCGGGATGAAAACGGTCACACCCTTTGACCAGACGCAGCCGGGAGAGTCCCATGTTCTTCATGGCGCGGCATGCCATGCCGATGTTGCCGGGTGACTGCGGCTCCACCAGCACGATGGAGATGTTGTCCAGGATGGCTTTCATGCATGTTCTTTCTCCGGAATATTCTCGAAAATTCAGATGAATACGACGGCTGACCGAGGCCGGAGTTCTTTCGAGAAAAATTTCAGCCTACTGTATTTCCCTGGTCATGTCAAAATGTAATTGCCCGGGACGAACCGGCAAAGAGAATTGAACGGAATGGGTATGGCTTTAATATGCTTGACATGTGATGGCCGTTTGATTAACTATTTGCGGATGTTTGCAAAAGATTTCCGCTTCATTCCGGTGGCATGGGCAAAAAAGGAATTATAAACGGTGAGTTCCAAGAAGGACAAGCTGATAGAAGAGGCTCAAAAGTTCATTCAGCGCGGCCAGTTGGATAAGGCCGTCAAGGTCTACATGCAGGTAGTCTCCCTTGAGCCTTCCACCATCAACCTGCGCCAGAAGCTGGCCGAACTTCTCGTCAAGGCGGGGCAGCCTGATGGCGCGCGAATCGAGTATCAGGCTATCGGCAAGCATTACGCCACGAGCGGTTTCTACCAGAAGGCGATCGCTGTGTATAAGCAGGTGCAGAAGCTTTTTCCCGGCGACATCGCCACTACCCTGACCCTTGCCGGCCTGAACGAGAAACACGGCTTGGTCGGCAATGCCCTCGCAGAATACAAGCTGGCGTATGATTATTACGAGCGGGAATTCAATGCGGCTGAATCGCTCAAGATACTCGAAAAGATGCATAATGTTGATCCGCAGAATGCCAACATCAAATTCAAGCTGGCCGAGGCTTATTTCCATGCCGGCAAAAAAGAGGAGTCATATGCCCTGTTCAGACAGCTTGCATTGCTCTTGCAAGCGCGGGGGGAATCCGGACCTTTTGCCAATCTGAATGCTCGCGTTTTGCAGTTCTTTCCGGAAAAGACGGGATTCGTCATCGAGGTGCTGGCCAACCAGTTGGAAGAAGGGAATGTCGCCAAGGCGGTCAGCGGTCTTCAGGCACTGCTGCGAAACAATCCCAAAGATAAAAAGGTATGGGAACTGATCATCCGGGCGTACCGCCGTCTTGAACAACCCCAGCAGCTTTTGGGGGTTTACCAGCATTTTATGCGCTATTTTCCCGACGATGTTTCGGCCAAGACCGGTTTGATAGCGTGCCATGCCGATCAGAAAGACATTAAGGGTGCGCTGTCCCTGCTTGACCGGTTCGAACAGGAAGTCATTTCGTCCGGTGCATCCGGCGAGCTTGTGGCCATCTATCGGACTCTTGCCGACTTTGATCCCATAAACCCTCGTATTCTTGAAGGATACCGAAAGGCCTGCGTGGCGGCAGGCATGCTTGATGAGGCCGTCCAACTGGAGCCCAGGATCCTGACGTTGAAAAAACTCTCGTCAAAGGATGAGCCCCTTCCAACACCAACCGAGCCGCCTGCCGGGACGGAGGATTTCATAGAAGAAGGCGAACATGCCCCCGCGCCGTCAGCATTGTCGGATAACCTTGCGGGCATGGATGCCGGCGTCTATGTGCCGGAGAAGACCGAACCGGTTGAGGGAATTGCCGCTGACGCCGATGTTGGGGCGGTAGGCGTCGTTGAAGCGCTGCCGGATGAGGATGAAATCGAGATAGAGGTGGACATCGACGATTTTCCGTTTGAGGGTCCTTCTGCCGAAGGGGAGGAGGGGGGGTTGCCTGATGCGTTCGGCGATGTCACGGACCCGATCTCCAGTTCTCAGCACAGCGTCAGGTTCGGCAGCAGTCCGGACGGTTCCGATGCCCAGTCCCATTATGATTTGGGGGTCGCATTTAAAGAGATGGGGCTGTATGACAAGGCTATCAATGAGCTTCAGCAAGCCGCCGGCGAGCCCGCCCGCAGGGTGGAATGTCTCGCATTGCAAGCGGCCTGCCTGCGCGAGCGAGGGGATCTGGACGCAGCCGTTGGGGTTCTGAATGCCCTGATGAAGCCGGGGCTGAGTCTTGAGGATGCCTGCTCCGTGAAGTACGAACTGGCGTTGGTTTTGGAGGCGCAGGGTCAGGATGAGAAGGCTTCCGCGCTGATGGCGGAGATCGATGCGGTAAATGCCGGCTTCCGCGACGTCCACGCTCGCTTCAAGAATGCAGGCGGCTCCCTTGATTTTTCCGATGAGGAGTTACAGGACTTTGAATTGAAATAACCGTAGTCAGCCTTTGAAACGGAAAAGATAGGACGGCGCCTTTATTCTGAGCGGCGCCAGGAACATCTTCTGGTCAAAGCTGGCCGGGAGGGGCGGTAGGGGGGACACCGCTTTGATGACATCCTGGAGGACCTGATCGGCTTCCTGCGATCCCGTTCCCTGATACATCCTTTGAGAGATGACGGAACCATCGGACCGCAAGTATAATTCGATGATTCCATCCCGGAGGATCGGTTCTTTCAGTCCATCTGCCCGCTTCCACCATTCGCGGTTAATCTTCTCCACTAATTCAAGATAATATCCGCGGATATCCTCCCGAAGAGAGCTGCCATCCGCCAGGCTGCTGACATAGCCGTAGGTCATGCCAAGCCCCAGAGGGGTGGTCATCAGTTCCTTCATCTCCTCGGAAGCCTTTCCCTTGGGGAATGGCTGCGCGGCAGGGGGGGCTTGGAGAGGTTTTTCGCCCGGTGAAACGCCGGATGGGGGCTCTGTCTCGGGTGGTGTGGGCGCAAGCAGGGTTTCCGCCGGTTTGGGCCGACTGATTGCCGGAGAGAGCGCAACGTTCTCGACCAGTATGCCGCTTATGACAGGGATATTCCTGATGGCGCTACCGGCCGCGATTATAAAGACAACCGCCAAAAGGTGCAGCATGAGCGAGATTGCCAATGCACATCCCATCCAGCGTTTTCGGGGAACAAAAACCGTTTCCAGCGGGTTGGTGTCGAGTATTTGTGAGTGTATCATAAATAAGGAATGGGCAAGTTCTGATAAAATTGATATAGAAAACATTAACATATTTGCCGCGCAGTGGGAAGGTGTTATACCGATTTCAAATTGGTATTACTCATTCTTTAGGAGGAGGGGGAGCATGAAACGTCCGGTTGTCTTTATCCTGTTCATGATGGTCATCGCCTTGCCGGTGGTTCCTGTTTTTGCGGCGGAACTTCTGGATGTCAAACCGGTGGTTGCGGGAACTGAACTGTTAGTGGAGATACTGGCCGACATCCCCATGACGTACACCTATTACAAGGTGCCGGGACAGGCGCGGGCGGTTGTGGACATAGCCGATGCCGACCCGGAAAAGGTTGAACCGCTGATTGTCGTCAACAGGGGCGCCGTCTCCAGCATCAGCGTTGATAAGGCCCAGATCGCCGGGATGGTGGTCAGCCGGCTGATATTCAACCTCGTGTCGGATGTGGATATTTCAGTTACGGCTTCGGCTGACCGAAAAAAACTAACCGTAACCTTTAGCGGCGGCAAACCGGCGAGCGGAGGTTCGGAGAAACCGGCTGCTCTCCCGGCACCAGCCCGGAATGAAGCAGACCCGCTCGGGTTGGACAAGCCTGTTGCCGCGCCCTCGAAGAATGAGTCTGCCACCGCCCCCGCCACCGCACAGAGCGAACCGGCAACAGCCCGGGCTGAAACAAAACCGCTCGGGCTTGACGAGCGTCTCGCCACCCCGGAGAAGAGCGCACCGGCCGCCAAGGCGGCAGACACACCGGCAGCCCCCGCCGTACTACCCAACATCGCCCATCTCTCAGCCGTTTCCGCGAAGCTTGAGCCGGTGGTGCCTGCCACTGTTCCGCCCCGTAAACATATTGCAATCACGGCAATCAAGGTTGAAACAACACATATTGACATCAAGGCCAGCGGCCGCCTGGATGATTTTACACAGTTGAAGCTGACCCAGCCGAATCGCCTGGTCATCGATGTGCCCGGTACGACAAGCTCTTTGAGCGCAAAGGGGATCCCGGTTCGCCGATTCGGCCTTGCCCAGATCAGGGTCGGACGCTATCCCGACAACACGCGTATCGTTCTTGACGCCGGCAGTTCGCCTTTTCCTGATTATAAGATAACACCAACGGAGAAAGGGTTGAGAATCAGTTTCAAATAGCAGTAGTGAGATTCGTTCATGGGATACGCGGCTTTCCATGTTTGAAAAGGGTATCCGTTTGGCGGATACCCTTTTTAAATGGCGGGGTTGACGGGGCTCGAACCCGCGACTTCCAGCGTGACAGGCTGGCACTCTAACCGACTGAGCTACAACCCCAATAAGGCGCCTTGTGGAACTAAGGGATGGGTCAAAAACAGGAACGCTCTTTATAACAAATCGCTTTTATTTTGTCAATGAAAAGAGGGTCGCCATTTTTAGGCTAGCCTTCTTATTATTTCGGAACTATAACCGAAACAAAGGTTCTGTTTGTCTTCCCCCTTTGAAAAAGGGGGACCTGGAGTTTGGACATTTTCAAAGGTTCTAAAAAGTCCCCCCGCCCCTTGCGGGAGGGGCTAGGGGGTGGGGGAAGGCGCCATGA
>PLYK01000015.1 GCA_003151775.1 Geobacter sp.
GGGCGAGTAACCTACTTGTCCGTCCCCATCGTCTTCAGGATGTCCCACCCTTTGAGCAGGTCAAGGGCGCGCATGGCCTGATAGTCGTTCTTCAAAGCGTCTTCAGGTTTCTGAGGCGTGCTCTTCTCCTTTTTTTCGTCCTTTTTAGAGCCGCCCTGCTCGCCGCCCTTATCCTCGTTTTCGAAGTGGCGCTCCAGATCCTTCTCCCGAATGTGCAGGAACTCCTTCTTCTCCGNNCTGCACCGAGCCCTTGCCGAAACTCTGGGTCCCCATGATAATCGCCCGCTTGTGGTCCTGCAGCGCCCCGGCCACGATCTCCGAGGCACTTGCGCTGCCGCCGTTGATCAGAACGACAATCGGATAGTTCGGTTCCTTGCCGCCCTTTTTGGCCGTGAACTGCATCTTGGAATCCTTTTCACGCCCCTCGGTATAAACGACCATCTGCCCTTCCGGTACAAAGTGTTCAACCACCCGAACCGCCTGGTCAAGGAGCCCGCCGGGATCGTTGCGCAGGTCAAGGATCAGCCCCTTGATCTCGCCCTTATTCTCGTCTTTGATGGATTTCAAGGCCTTGGAGAGGTCCTCGTCGGTCTTTTCCTGGAACTGGGCGATGCGCACATAGCCGTAACCTTCTTCCATGATACGGGAACGCACGCTCTTTACCTGGATAATGTCGCGCACCAGCGTAAATTCCTGCGGTTTTTCAAAAGCGTCACGCATGATGGTCAAAACGACCTTGGTTCCCTTGAGACCCCGCATCAGCTTGACCGCCTCGTTGATATTCAGGTCTTTGGTGAATTTATCGTCGATCTTGAGGATCTGGTCGCCGGACTTGATGCCGGCTTTGAAGGCAGGCGTATCCTCAATGGGGGAGATGACGGTCAGAATGCCATCCTTGACGGATATCTCGATCCCCAGTCCGCCAAACGCCCCCTTGGTATCGATCTTCATCTCCTTGTAGGTTTCGGGGGGCATAAAGGAGCTGTGAGGGTCGAGGGAGGTGAGCATGCCGTTGATCGCGCCATAGATGAGCTTTTTGGTATCGACCTCGTCTACATAACTCTTCTTGATGATGGCCATGACATCCGTGAAGAGCTCGATCGATTCATAATCGCTTCCCTTGGCCTCCGCCGCACAGTGCCGCTGAGTGCTGATCCCGATGAAAACCACGAGAACGGCCACGACGAGTACGAAGCCTAACACCACCTTCTTCTTTCTGCTGCCGGTTGTGAACATCTTGCGCCTCCGTTTGTATTTACAACATTACCTATCGCACCCAGCCTGCCGGGTCAACCGGCTTGCCCTGGAACCTGATTTCGAAGTACAGTATCGGTCCCCTGGCGGAATCCACATCCCCAACCGTAGCCAGCGTCTCGTTCCTGGCCACCTCGGCGCCCACCTTCTTTGTGATCCGCGAGGCGTGGGCGTAGAGACTGAAATATCCTCCGCCATGGTCAACAATGACCATATTGCCGTACCCTTTGAAGTAGTCCGCAAAAATAACGCTGCCGTCGTAGATCGCCTTGATCTCCGTGCCGGCGCCGGCAGCAATGGAGAGTCCTTTGCTGAAGGTATAGGAATTGAATTCAGGATGCTTGTGTTTGCCGTATGTCTCAACGATGTCGCCCCGAACGGGCAGCGCCATGCGCCCCTTCTGGGAAGCGAAGCCGCGATCCGGCACCGGCGGGAGTTCGGGCAGGGGCTTGAGCCTGCTCCCCTGCTTCCCATGCCGTGATGAAAGTTTTCTCCGGCTCAACGCTTCAAGGCGAGCAATCATTGACTGCAAACGGGATGCATTGGACTGGAGTTCCTTCAGCGAGGTTTCATATCCCTTGCGGTCCTGACGCACCTTGACCAGGTAAGCAAACTTCTTGTCCTTTTCCTCTTCGATCTCGCGTTTTTTGCGGGAAATGCCCGCCTTGATGCGCTCCTTCCTGGCCATATCCTGTTCCAGGGAGAGTTTCAGCCGACGCAACTCCTCAATTTTAATATTATACTCTGTAAATATTTTTTTGTCATTCTCCAGAATGGAACTCATATAGCGGATATTTTCCGCCATCTGGGGAAATGACTCGGCAGAGAAGAACATGCGGAGCGCGCCCAGTTCGCCTGCCTTGTAAAGCGAGAGCAGGCGGCGCTCGATCTCCCGTTTCTTCAGGTTGGTTTCTTCGGCAACCTGTTTGATGGCACGCCCGGTGCGGTCGAGATTTGATTCCACATTCCGCAGATCACGGTCGAGACCCCCCAAGTCGGCTATTTTTCGTTCCAGGGAACGGTCGATCTCCTGCAGTTCAGTGGAGACGACGGCTTCGACCTTACGGGTTTTGGTGATGAGTTGTCTCTGTGCCTTGATCTCCCGTCTGACCCCCTTCAACTCATCCTTGGGGCTCTCACCCCATCCTGCGGATGCCGATGAGAGGACCAGCAGTATGCACACTAGTCGAATCATTGCTCAGATGGTGATAAAACGTTTGAGAGAGGTGAGGCTGCCGATCAAGCCGAGCAGAATGCCGGCCACGCCAATACCGCCGCAATATTCGAGCGGCAGAAAGGCCAGCCCGGAGGTCGCTGGATTGAACGTCAGAAAACTTCCCGCGTTGTGTAGGAATCCTTCAAACAATCCCCACAAAAGGCCGACGGCGATTATTGCCCCCCCTGCCCCCTGCATGACCCCTTCGATCAAAAAGGGGGCCTTGATGAAAAATCGTGTGGCGCCCACCAGAGCCATCACCTCCAGTTCATCACGCCGGGAGTAGATGGTCAGCTTAATGGTGTTGGACACGATAAACACCACCGCAATCACCAGAAAGACGCCCAGCAATGCCCCGACCAGCCGCATGAAGTTAAGGAACGTATTGAAGCGCCGTACCCATTCTTCGCCGTACTGCACCTCGGTGATGCCTGGAATGCGCTTCAGCGAGGCGACAAACGCCTCGACCCCCTGGGTATCCCGGTTCGACCGTTTGAGGGAGATCTCGAACGAGGTCGGCAATATATCGGATCTGACCCCCTCAAGCAGCGTCTCCTGTCCCCGAAGCCTGGCGGTAAAACGTTTGAGCGCTTCATCCCGGGACACATAGCCGATGCGTGCGACACCGGGCAGGGCGATGATCCTGCCTCGCAGCGCCGCCTTTTCCTGAGCAGCCAATTCATGATCGAAATAGGCCGTCACCTGCACGCGTTCGCTCCAGTTCTCCGCTGCATTCTCCAGGTTGACGAACACCAGGAGAAACAGCGAAACGATCAGGAGCGCCAGGGTGATCGTACCCACCGTCACCACATTGACAAAGATATTCTGCCGTACATTGGTCAAGGCCCTGCTGAAAAAATACCCCAGCCGACCACCGAAACCTTCACCGGCAAGATTCGGGCGTTTGTTAGGCTGACTCGCCGGAGACGCCTTCTTTTTCCACCTGTTCAACGATCTCTCCCTTGTTGAGGCTTACCAGCCGTTTATGACAATTATCGATCAGCCGCCGGTCGTGGGTAGCGACCACGACCGTCGTGCCCCGCACATTGGCTTCCTTGAATATGTTTAGGATCTGGTTCTTGTTGGCGTCGTCGAGATTCCCGGTCGGTTCGTCCGCCACCAGTATCTTGGGTTCGTTCACCAGCGCCCGCGCCAGGGCCACCCGCTGCTGTTCCCCCCCGGAGAGGCGCTGGGGGGTCAGGTTGATCTTGCCTTCCATGCCCATCTGCTTCAGCACGTGCATGACCTTCTTGCCGATGTCCGCCCTCCCCCAGCCAAGGACCTCAAGGGTAATGGATACGTTTTCAAAGACGGTCCGGCTTGGAAGAAGCTTGAAGTCCTGAAATACGACACCGATACTGCGGCGGAGGATGGGGATCTGTGCAGCGGCCATGCGGGAGACGTTATGGCCGTCGATCAGCACCTCTCCGCGGGTAGGGGTAAGTGCGCCGTAGAGGAGACGCAGCAGCGTGGTCTTTCCCGCGCCCGAAGGGCCGGTCAGGAAGACAAACTCCCCCTTCTCGATCCTCAGAGTGATGCCGTTCAAGGCGGTGGCGTCCTTCTGGTAGGCCAGGGACACGTTATGCAGTTGGATCATTGTCAATACCTTTGGAATATTACACTGTCCACGACATCTCTGCCTTCGCGTCATGGACAGATGGCAAAACAGGCGCCTCAGTACTCTTTGTAAGCTTTGCCGTCGGTCCCCATCAGATCCGAGTTGCTATGGACATCATACACATTGCCCGAATTGGCGTTCAGTATCTGCCCTGGCTTTATGGTAGACGTATCATAGACACTGCTTGGGCTTGAACCGGAAGTGGGCGATGTGGTATCTGCCGGTGGCGGGACGGTTACCCAGTCATCCGTTTTGGTAATGGGGTCCTTGGGTATCCCGCGCAGATACTTCTTGTCCACCAGCTCGGTGAGCGTATCGGGATACTTGCCCTGGTCGGCGTAGAACTGGTCGATGGTGGAGCGGAAGTTGTACAGATCCTCGCGCAGCACCGACTCTTTGGTCTTGATGATGCCCCACTGGTAGTTGGGCACGGCAATGGCCGCCAGGATGCCGATGATCGAGACCACGATCATCAGCTCGATCAGGGTGAAGCCGCGGCTATTGCCCGGCAGGCGGTCAGGGGCCTGGGGGTCATGAAACCGCAGTGTGCGCTCACCAGTCTTTGTATTTCGTCCCATCAATGGCTGTTCCTTCGCTCAGTGAGTGCACATCGTAGACATCTTCGCCGCCCCCCGTGGTGGAATCGGGACTGTCGGCATACGATCTCGTGCCCCACTTCGGCTCTTCACCCAGGGGGGGCGGATTCATCGGATCGGGCGGTATCCTGCGCAGGAATTTCTTTTTGTACGGGAAGAGACCGCCGAAATCATACCCGTCCACCAGTTGCTGCAACGTTTCCGGACACCCCGACTTATCCATGGATGGCAGAATTTGTTTACCGGCAATTGCTCGGTCGTAATTCTTTTTGAACTCATCTATGGCCGTGCGGATGATGCGCAGATTACGGTGCAATTCAATCTCGCGGGACCTGATGGCGCTCATCTGCATCAACGGCATGATGAGCGATGCCAAAATCCCCAGGATAACCATCGTCACGATCAGCTCGATCAGGCTGACCCCACGGCATGTACGTAGTCGGCTCGGCATCGCGGCTATAAGACTACTGTATATCAACTGGCTTTACGAACGGCACCACGTTAACCGGTCCGCCATCAGCAGTGGTAAAGCTGACATTATTGAGCCCGAAATTGGTTTGCCCTTGTTTTATTGCCTTAAAAACAAAGGTAGCAAGCGTTCCGCCTCCTGAGACCCCGCCACTACCTTCGGCACGGACCATGGAAACCATTACAGATCCGCCTTTTGGGCATGCAGAAGCCGAGAAGTTTGTCGGCTTTCCATCCTGTTTGAGAAACGCCCCTTCGACAGCCGACACAAACTCAACACTGGCCGGATCGTACGTCAGGATGAACGGCGCGTTGGCCAGGTTCTGTACTATGCTGACCTTTGCATCGATGCTGAACTGCTGGCCGACCTTAATGCCGGTAGGCGCGACTATCTGAATCAACCCCCGGTTGGGTATCTCCCCGGGTCCGGTTTCAGCATTAAGGCCTCCTGACGGGGCAGGACCGGCCGCAGGAGAAGGCCCTGTCACAGGTGAAGGCGCCTTTAGTTCCTGTTCAGCCCTTTCCGCTGCCATCCGCTCCTGGTCGGCAGCGGCCTTTGCCTGGCGCTCCCTATCGGCGGACGATAAAGGCGCCGCCGGCGCCGGAGGGGCAACGGGGCGCAGGGAACGGGGCTGTCCCTGAGCGGCGGCGGCTTTCGGCGGTTGTTCGGCCTGGGGAGACGGCACATTCGCCTCAGTCGCGAACACCGGTTCCTCTTCAAAAGCCCCCAGCGGCCTGACCAGGGATGGTTCGTCTTCTTTGCCGGACATGAACGCGGAAAGGTCGATCTGCGGCACGGTGATCCCCCGTACCAGCCGGGGGGTGATCGCCAGCACCAGTTCCGTCTTGGACTTGCTGTCGTTGTTGTTGGAGAGGAGCGGCCCGATGAGCGGCAGATCGCCCAGCAGGAAGATCTTGGTCTTGCTATTGGTATTCGTACGCGAGATCAGACCGCCGATGACGCTGGTTTCACCATCCTTCAGGCTGAGCACGGTCTCCAGGTTCCGGGTGCCTATGGTGACGACCTTTGTTGCGCTGTCCACGCTGCCCACCGTGTCGGTGGAAAGGATCGAACTCACCTCGAGCGACAGCTTTATGGTCACCTCGTTGTTGAGTTGGATGGTGGGCTCGGCATTCACCTTGACCCCCACGTCCACGTACTGGACATTGACGCTTGTGGTTTGATTCGTGGTGGTGGTGGTGGTGATCGGGACCCTGGTGCCGACCGTGAACTTGGACTTTTCCTTGTTCTTGATCCTGACCTTGGGGTTGGACAGTACCTCGCCCTTGGCCAGCGTTTTAGCGAAATTGTAGGTGCCGCTGGGCGCCGTCACGAAGCCGCCGTAGCCGTTATATTGAAAGGCGCGGATCAGGCCGCTGATGGCTGTCGAAGTACCTGCTGAGGCGGTCGATGTCGATGCCGCTCCCGCCGGCGGAAGTGTCGAAGAAAGCGGAGTACCGTCCGGGGCAAAGATACCCATCGACACATTGTAATTACTCAGGAGGAGCCCGACGTTCTGCGTGTTGGTGTCGTTCAGTTCCAGCACCTCGACATCGAGCACAACCTCGGGATCGGGGACGTCGCTGGCGTCGAGGATCTTGTCCACAACATCGACCACATCCTTGGTATCGCGGACAATGATCGAATTGGAGTCTTCGTTGACCTGGATCTTGCGCACCTGGAGCATGCCCCGGATCAGGTTGATCGCCTTTTTGGCTTCCAGGTAGTTGAGGTGGAAGGTGCGCACCTCCATATCCTCATACTGCTTGATCTTGTCAGGCATCTTGGGATAGATGATCACCGTGCTCTCGTTCAGCACCTTGCGCCCCAGTTTGAACATGTTGGTCAGAAGCTCCATGGCCTGCTGAAAGGTCCCGTTCTCCATGTAGATGGTGACGTTCTGGTCTTTTACCCCCTCGTCGAACACAAAATTGATGCCTGAAAGCCGGGTGAGGATACTAAAGACGTCCTTGATCTTGGCCTCCTTGAACTTGAGCGTGATCGGCTTGGCTGATTTGAGGTTCAGTTCAAAACCTTCCAGCTTGTTCTTGCGCATGCCGGAAACACGCCGCAGGGCGGCCTGATACTCCTTATTGTCGGGATTTTGCGCCACGGCCTGGGTAAAGGCGCGATTGGCATCCTTGAGCTTGTTGGCCTTTTCAAAGTCCAGACCTTCCTGAAAGGCAAGCTGGGCGTCCTTCAGGCGGCCGGTCGTCTCAACCTGTTGCTTGTATATACCCTGGGCGGGATCGAGCCCGTAGGCGCTCTGGAATTCTTCCAGCGCAGCTACGTAGTTTCCCTTGTTGTAGAGTTCGAGGCCTTTTCTGTAATGTTTGTCGGCGGCCTTATCACGGGCGTTGAGGAAACGCACCCGGTATTCGCCGACCTCGGGCTCTTTGCGAAAGGCTTCAGCGTAGCTGTACATCGCCTCATCGTAGTTGCCTGCGGTCTCGAATTTTTCGCCCGAACTGAAAGCCTGGCGTCCCCCTGTACAACCGGATAGCACGGTAATCGCACAAAGCAGGCAGGGTATGGTAAGATGAATCAGATAGCGCATCCGTAGCGTCTCCTCTGGAATTGTGTTCAAACGTTAAGGCACCGCTTTGAGTGAAAGGTTCTCCAGGAGCGGTATAACGATCTCCTCACCGGAATCGGTAACCTGAATAGTCAGCGCCTGGTCGGTTATCGAGACGGCCTTGTAGCGTTTTTCAATGATATCACCTTTTTTTACCAGGAGAATGGCGCCATCTTTGAGCAAAAAGATGGTTTTTTGATTATCCTTGCTGAGAAACCCTTTAAAAACAAATTTTCCCAATTCTTGCCGGTTTCGTTGCGCCCGTTCCTCCGCCGCCGACTGGGCAGGGACGATTTGGAGTGGCGGTGGAGGGGGTGGAGGGGGTAGTGGTGGCGGTTTTACCAGTTTAAGCGCCGCCGCCTTATTTTGCATGAGTTTGAGTTCATCAACAAATATCGGTCTGAATAGATCACGGCGATAGCCTTTGAAGACACCCTGTTCACGATTGAGCAGTTCCAGCTTCAGTATGCGGGTATCGCTCGGCAGAGCCGGCGCAGGCGTCGTGCTCCCCGGCGCCCCCTTGGCGGATGGGGCGCGTTGGCCGGGGACATTCTTCTGGGAAGTAGCGACCTTGGGACGGGGCATGGTAAAAAAGCTCCACGTCACGGCCAGGGCCAGCGCGATCAGGAGGATGAACAGGATCAGCCGTTGCCGGTTCATGGGGCCTCCTGAAGATACACCGTCAAACGAAGCTCCATAACGACGTTTTCTTCGTACGGATCATTGTTCGACATGGTCATGCCGTCAATGACGAAAAGCTCTCCGCTTTTCTGCATGTCCGCCAGAAAATTCTTCACCGCGGCATAACTGCCACTGACGGACAGGGTGATGCCATAGGAGAGGAGTGCCGTGTTATCCTTGACAACGGCGGGCTTGTAGCTGACCGCACCTACCCTGACGCCGTCGGAAGCCGCCGTGTCGAAGATCCCCCCCAATAACCGGGGAAACTGGCTTTTATGGGGAATATGCGCCTTCAGCTGTTCCAGGTCAGCCTTGCCCCTGCGGTAGATTGTCGAGGCGTCGTTTTGTCCGGCAACCGCTACGCGACGCCGCAGGTCGCCCCATTTTGTCTGGGCATTGCTGATGGCAGATGCCAGATACCCCTTCAAAAAGACAAGCACCGCAATGTTGAACAGCAGCAGCAAAAGGACCATTGCAAGTATACGCCGCCTCTGGCGGGCTATTTCCAGAATCACCTGGTTCATTGCAAAGCCGTCCTGCATGAAATGGTGAATTGAACACCTTGAACCTTATCGCTTACCGCCACATCGTGATGAGACAGGAGCAGAACCTTGGTAAAGGCCTTGGACTCATCAAGCTTTTCCAGATAGGTGCGAAGGTTTGCAAAAGAATGCGCCCGCCCGTCGATCTTCACCTCGCCGGTTTTCGTGTCAGGCGCCAGGGAGACCAATGCCACGCCTTCGGGCATGGTATTTTCCATCTGTTCCAAAAGTCCCAGCCAGTTGAAGGATTTGCGCTCGATCACACCGTTGAAAAAACCGATCTCCGCCAACAGGCGGGTGTACTCACGTTCCGGAACGTCCTTGGGGCGGCTGTTCAGACGTCCCTCATAGGTGGCGATATCCGATTTCAGACGGTGCAATTCGCCCAGGTTACTGAACGCGACAAAAGTATTCCACGACAGCACGAGGAGCAGCAGGGCAATGACAGCGAAAAAGACCTGGCTTATAAGCCGCTGGTCCACATATACCCTGGTTGCCAGATTTATGGTAAACCGCATCACAGACTCCTTAAGGCGGCCCCGATGGCGGCTGAAAAGAGGAAGAGCGATTCCTGGTCTCCCGGTGCCTCTTCGCCGGGCGTCACAGCTGTTTTCGTCTGCAGCGGGGTTGCTTCCGATCCCGCCGATTCCGCCACCATGCCGCAGAACGCCGAGGCCACGTCGGGCGGCGCAATGCAGAACACATTGGCCGTATTCCGCTCGGGAAAACGCTCGCGATAGACCAACAGCGAGTTATTGATCTCCATGAAGACGCGGTCGCCAACAGCTTGCGTCCCTGAAAGCTCTTTGACCCGGATAAACTCGGGCACGCCGTTGTAATAGGCCATGATGCCGAGGCTATTGTTGTAAAAGAAGATGAAGAGGCAGTCATCCAGCAGAGCCAGGCGGCGATCAAAGATCCTGTAGAGATTGAAACTATTGAAATCGATTCGCGCCGGTGTAAACCCGGCCGTTGTCAGCACTTCCTCGTATTGCCCGATAACCGTACGGGAAACCAGCGCCACCAGCAGGGCCAATTCGCCGTTCTCGCGTATGTTCAACACCTGGTAATCCAGATGGGTGTCGGCGGCATCGAACGGAATGTTCTTTTTCAACTTCCAGCGGATCATGTCCAGGCCTTCTGCCCGATTCTTGAAACGTCCTTCCATATCCAGCAGCATGATACGACCGACAGAATCCGGCAGGGTGAGGGAAAGACGCTTCGAACGATGCAGCAGCAGGTTGTGGGCGCCTTGAAAACAATCGACAAAGGCCTTTGGATCGTGAATATTCGGCTCACGCAACGAACAGCGCACGGTGCCTGCGGCTAAAGGCGCAAAGGCGACCCTCTCCAGGCGCGGCACCGCTGCCGTGCCTCCCAAAAGGGCAAAGGCCACGCCGGACGGACTGATTTCAACCCCGAGAGAGTTCCTGGTAAACAGCATAGTGGCTAATTCATCCCCGTCATTCCACGAAAGTAACGCGGTTGATCTCCTTGAGCGACGTTTCTCCTGCAAGCAGCTTTTCAACGGCAGCGTCCCTGAGAAAAACCACCCCCGCTTCGCGGGCGGTCTGTTTGAGCTGGGTTGCCGGCACCCTGGCAATAATCAGGTCCCGGATTTCATCGTTAAACTCGAGAAGTTCCACAATGGCGGAGCGCCCGCGGTATCCGGTTCCGTTGCACTCCTCACATCCCACCGTCTCGTACAGGACGACATTGCGCGTGCTCTCCGGCTCAACGCTGGCTTCCCGCAGAACGTCGTCGGAGTATTGGACCGGCCGGCGGCACTTCATGCAGATTCTCCGCACCAGGCGTTGCGCCATGACACAGTTGAGGCAAGAGACAAAGTTGTAGGGGTCGATGCCCATATGGATAAAACGGCCGATTACGTCAAAGGCGTTGTTGGCGTGCACAGTGGTAAAAACCAGGTGACCGGTCAACGCCGATTGCACGGCTATCTGGGCGGTTTCCGAATCACGGATCTCACCGACCATGATCTTGTCCGGGTCGTNNCTCGATGGTGATGATCTTGTCCTCGCCCGTATGGATCTCGGTCAGGGCGGCATAGAGCGTGGTGGTCTTGCCCGAGCCGGTGGGGCCGGTTACCAGCACCATGCCATACGGTTCGCGGATCTTTCTGCGCAACCGCTTTATCTCCCGCTCGCAGATCCCGAGGTTCTCCAGCGACAACCCCTTCATGTCGCTGGCGATGCTCTCCTTGTCGAGAATGCGGATAACCGCATCCTCCCCCAGGGCGCTCGGCATGATGGAGACGCGGAAGTCGATGGATTTATCGCTGAAACGTACCTTGAAGCGTCCGTCCTGGGGGATGCGCCGCTCTGAGATATCCAGCTCGCTCATGACCTTGAGGCGCGAAATGATCGGCCCCTGGAAATGCAGGTCAATGGGCTCATTGGCCCGGTACAGGACACCATCGATGCGGTACTTGATCTCCACGCCGTCGTGGCCGGTTTCGATGTGAATATCGCTGGCGCGGCGGTGGAGCGCATCCAGAATGGTGCTGTTGACCAACTTGATGATCGGGCTCGTATCTTCGGAGACGCTCTCCACCGACAGGACCTCATCGCCCCGTTCCGTCTCCTTGACCAACTGCAGCATGAAGTCTTCCGAAACCTCACGAAGCACCCGGCGCGTCCCCTCTCCTGCTTTGACGAGCGCTGTAATGGCCGATTCCGCCGCAACGCGGATCTGCAAGGGGCGGTCGAACAGGAGTTCAAGCTCATCCAGCTTGACCACGTCGGTGGGATCGGCAACGGCCACGACCATCGAGTTTTCCGTCAGCTCCAACGGCGCAAAATGGAAACGGTAGAGGGCGTCGGGCGGCAGCGAATTGAGCAACTCCTCGTCCAGCTTGAAGCTGGCCAGATCGACATATTCCAGGTTGAACTGCTCGGCCAGGGCATGGGCCAGCTCGTCATCGCTGATAAACCCCTCCTGAACGCAGATCTCTCCGAAACGCAGTTTGCTGGTAGCCAATTTATCAAGCACAACCGGCAGTTGATCCGCTGCGAGCGATCCCCGCTCAACAAGGATCGTGCCGATTTTTCTTCGCCGATACGACTGCATTGCCGCTCCCTAGCCCACCGTACCGGCGATCTTGAATACCGGCAGGTACATGGCAATGATGATAACCCCGATCACAACGCCGACAACAAGCATGATGGCGGGCTCTATGGCCGTTGTGAGGACGTGCATCCGCTCCTCCAACTCTTCCTCCAGATAATCGGAAATGTCAATCAGCATATCCTCCAATGCTCCGGTCGCCTCCCCTACCCCAAGCATGCGAAGTGCGAGGGGCGGCATGATATTGATCCGTTCCAGGGCAATGGAGAGCCGTCCCCCTTCCTCGACAAACCTGACCGCTTCGAAGAGGCGCTTTTCCATGTAACGGTTGTTGAGCGTCCCGATACACATGCGGAGCGACTCGATGATCGGTATGCCGCTGCCGAGCACCGTCGCCAGGGTGCGGGTAAAACCGGCCACCGAATACTTGGTGAAGACGTCCCCCGCCACCGGGATCGTCAGCTTGAAGCGATCCACCGTGAAGCGGCCGGACTCCGTATTGACCCAGGAGCGGTAAGCAGCGGCCAAACCGATCGCCAGCAGCACCCCCAGTGGGGCAAAATGCCGGAGAAACGAGGTAAAGCTGATCAGCATCCGGGTTGGCGCCGGCAGTTGGGAACCGGCGTCTGCATAGACCTGACTGAAGGTGGGCACGACGTACAAAAGCAGCAGCGTGACGGCCATACCTGCGAAAACAATGAGTATGGATGGGTAAAACAACGCCGAGATGACCTTTTTGCGAATAACGTCAACCCGCTTGAGATACTGGATATAGCGCCGGATCGTGCGGAGCAGGTCTCCGGTCCTCTCTCCGGCGCGGATGGAGGCAACGTATAGTTGCGGAAACGCGCGGCCATGCTTGTCAAGGGCGGCCGAAAGCGCCGCCCCCCCCTTCACATCCTCCCGCACCTGAAGCAATAGCTCGTTGAGCTTGCCCGCTTCGTGCCGCTCCAGAATCGCATCGAGCACCTGCATGATCGGCATGCCGGCCTTGATCAGTACGAGCATCTCCTGGTTCAGGGTAAGAAGCGAGCGGTTATCGATGCGGCGGCGTTGCAGGCCCTTTTCAAAAAGAAACTGCAACGGCTTCCGCTTTACCTCAAAAACAAAAAAACCCTGATCTTCAAGGCTGTTACGCAACATCAACGGCTCATCCGCCTCGAGTTCACGAAATATTACTTTGCCGTCTGATGCGCCAAGCTTACAGGTATAAATCGCCATAACCAAGTTAAAATATCACATCGTATTCTAAATTCAAACACAAAAACCGCAAGCGGATCGCCTGCGGTTTTTGTGTTCAAGCCCTGTGGAGTCCTTGGAAAACGATTACCTCATGAAATCTGGGCGTCCACCACGGCTATGGCCGCCATGTTGACGATGTCATCCACATCATCCCCTCGTTGCAGGACATGGACCGGTTTCTTCATCCCCATCAGGATCGGCCCTATGGCTTCAGCTCCCCCCAGATGATGGAGAAGTTTGTAACAGATGTTCCCAGAGTTCAGGTCCGGAAAGATGAGGATGTTGGCCGCCTCCTTCAGGCTGGCGAAGGGGAAGCTTTTCTGTAGGATCTCCGTAACCACGGCGGTATCGGACTGCATCTCGCCATCGATGATGAGCCCCGGCGCCTTTTCCTTGATGATCTCCACCGCCTTTCTGACCTTCAGGGTCTGGGGATGCTGGACCGACCCGAAGTTGGAGAAGGAAAGCATGGCGATCGTCGGTTCGATATCGAACATCCGGGCCTTTTCCGCGGCAAGGATGGCGGTTTCGGCCAATTCCTCGGCAGTGGGCTCGATGGAGACCGTGGTATCGGCCAAAAGGAAGAGCCCCTTCTTGAACACCATCATATAGAGGCCATGCACGCTGGAAAGGCCGGCCTGCTTGCCGATCACCTCCAGAGCAGGCCGGATGGTCTCGGGATAGTGGGTATCGATGCCGGCGAGCAGGGTATCGGCATCCCCCTGGCGCACCATCATGCAGCCGAAGTGAGTGCGTGATTTACGGGTCAGGATCCGTCGGGCTTCGGAGAGGGTCAGCCCCTTCCGCTGCCGCAGGTTGAAAAGTTCCTGGGCATACTCATCGGATTTATCGAAGTTCGACGGGTCAATGATCGGCACGCCGTCATTGAAATCCAGGCCCAGTTCCTCCATCTTGGCGTTGATCTTGTCGCGGCTGCCGATGAGGATCGGTTTCGCAATCCCCTCTTCGATCAGGACCTGGGCGGCGCGGAGGATCTTCTCGTTGTCCCCTTCCGGGAAGACGATCCGCTTGGGATCGCTCTTGGCCTTGTTGATGATCAGGCGCATGGTCTCCTTGGCCTTGCCCTGCAGCGACTCCAGATGCTCTATGTATTTGGCCATGTCGGCAATCGGTTGCCGGGCCACGCCGGAGTCCATGGCCGCCTTGGCGATTGCCGGCGCCACCCGCAGCAGGGCGCGGGAATCGAACGGCTTGGGGATGATGTAGTCCCGGCCGAAGGAAAACTTGACGTTGCCGTAGGCGCGGCAGACCGATTCGGGGCATTCCTCGCGGGCCAGTTCCGCCAGGGCAAAGACCGCGGCCTTTTTCATCTCCTCGTTGATGGTCGTGGCGCGCACATCCAGGGCGCCGCGGAAGATGAAGGGGAAACCGAGCACGTTGTTGACCTGGTTGGGGTAGTCGGAGCGCCCGGTGGCGATCAGGATATCGCCCCGCACCGCACGGGCCTCTTCCGGCGTGATCTCGGGGTCGGGATTGGCCATGGCGAAGATGATCGGATTGGCGGCCATCTTGCGCACCATCTCCGGGGTGAACGCCCCCTTGGAGGAGAGCCCGAAGAGCACATCGGCCCCAATCGTCGCCTCTTCCAGGGTGCGCAACGGCGTATCGGCGGCAAAGCGCTCCTTGTACTTGTTCATCCCTTCGCCACGTCCCCGGTAGATCACCCCCTTGGTGTCGCACATGATCAGGTTTTCCCGCTTAACCCCCAGGGAGATGGCCAGGTTGGCGCAGGCGATGGCCGCTGCCCCCGCCCCGTTTACCACGATCCTGATCTGCTCAACCTTCTTGTCGATCAGTTGCAGCGCGTTGATCAAGGCAGCGGAGCAGATGATGGCGGTGCCGTGCTGGTCNNTGGTCGTCGTGGAAGACCGGGATGTTCATGGTCTTCTTCAACTCTTCTTCGATGTAGAAACACTCGGGGGCCTTGATGTCCTCCAGGTTGATGCCGCCGAAGGTCGGCTCCAGAAGTTGGCAGGCGCGGATAATCTCGTCCGGGTCCTCGCTGTTCAACTCGATATCAAAAACATCGATATCGGCAAAACGCTTGAAGAGGACCCCCTTCCCCTCCATGACCGGCTTGCCCGCCAAGGCGCCGATGTTGCCCAATCCCAAGACCGCCGTGCCGTTGGAGACCACGGCAACCAAGTTCCCCTTGGCCGTATACTTGTAGGCGTCCTCGGGATTCTTTTCGATCTCCAGGCACGGTTCCGCAACACCGGGTGTGTATGCCAGAGAAAGGTCGCGGGACGTCGAACAGGGTTTCGAAGATATAACCTCGATCTTGCCTTTTCTGCCGCTCGAATGATATTCCAGTGCTCCGGTAATTTTGGCCATTATGTCCTCCGGTTTTAGTTATGGTAAAAAACAGGGGTTTATTTACGGCTATGCGGGCAAATCTTTTACTTAAATTGAAAAAACATAGTCCCCCTGCGCCGTGTTTGTCAAGAAGTTAATGCAACAGCGATAAAAAATATTTTATTTACAACTAATGATTTGCCTCCGGCATTTGTGCTGCTACAATCAAGAACAGCCAAAATAGGAGGAATTGCCATGGAACGGATGTGGGCTCCCTGGAGGATGTCCTATATCAGTAATGCCGTCACGCACGAAGGATGCATCTTCTGCAAGGCCTGGGAGGAAGACAACGACCGGGAACGGCTGGTCTTGGCCCGAAGCGGGCACACCTTGATCATGCTGAACCGCTATCCTTACACCGGAGGCCATCTGATGGTGGTCCCCGCCCGGCATGTGTCCGATATGAACGAACTCTCCGACGCGGAGCTGTTGGACCTCATGCATGGCGTGCGCCGGGCGCACAACCTGCTGCGGGCAGTCGCCAGTCCGCACGGCTTCAATATGGGCATCAACCTGGGCAAGGCGGGCGGGGCCGGCATTGAGGACCATTTGCATGTCCATATCGTGCCGCGCTGGAACGGCGNNGTCATCGGCGATGTGCGCGTCATCCCCGAAGGGCTCCTTGAGACCTACGACCTGTTGGCGGAAGAGCTCAAGGCCGAGGCATAGGGGGATGACAACGGCCGTCATCGGTATCGACATCGGCGGGACCAATCTGCGCTCAGCCCTTGTCCTCTCCTCGGGCGCAATCCTTGAGCAGCGGCGCACCGCCAGCGGGATCGAGCAGGGGCGGGACAGCTTCTGTTCCCGCCTCCTGGAGAGTATCGAGGACCTGAGGGGGTCGGCGGCCGGCCGCGGCATAACGGTGCTCGCCGTCGGAGCAGGGGTGCCCGGACTGATTGACCGCACCGGCCTTATCCGCTCCTCGGTCAACATGCGCCCCCTGGAGGATTTGAACCTGGGCGCCTTCCTGGAGAAGCGCACCGGCCTCCCGGCAGCCTGCGGCAATGACGCCAACACCATTGCACTCGGCGAACAGCGTTTCGGAGCCGGCAGAGGGTTGGCGTCGTTCCTGGTGGTCACCATCGGGACCGGTCTGGGGAGCGGGCTGATCCTTGATGGCAGGCTCTGGACCGGCGCGGGCGGTTTTGCGGCGGAATTCGGGCATGTTACCCTGCACCCGGAAGGGCCGCCCTGCCCCTGCGGCAACCGGGGCTGCCTGGAGCAATACTGCTCTGCCGGAGCCGTGGTGCGCTCTGCCCGCGAGTTGATCCCCAAAGACCTGCTTGCCGCTGCGGCCGCGGACCTGAGCGCGGAGGCCGTAGCACTCCTGGCGCGTCAGGGGGTGCCCGGAGCGCGGGCGGCCTTCGAGCGGCTTGGACAGTGGCTGGGTGTCGCACTGGGGAGCCTGTCCAATACCCTCAACCTGCAGGCGGTTATCGTCGGGGGTGGCGTAGCCGCCAGCTTCGACCTGCTGCTTCCGGCCCTTCGGGCGGAGTTGTCCCGGCGCTCTTTTCCCACCATCTATGACGGGTTCGCCATCCTCAAGACCGAGCTGGGGGATGACGCCGGTCTTCTTGGCGGAGCGGCGCTGGCGGAAGCCATTTTGCATATTTGAAAATTGTGCCTGCCGGCGTACAATAAACCTCCATGCAACACCGATCACGCATCTTACAGGAGTTTTCCCCCATGGACAGACGATCATTTCTCAAGGCAGCCGCCGCTTTATCGCTCCTTGCCCCCACCCTGGCAAGAGAGGTCCTGGCGGCAAAGGATCAGCCGCTGGTGGCGGTGGCTGAAGGCAAGGATTATGCGGCCATCACCCGCAAAGCGGTCAACGCCGTCGGCGGCATGAAGCGCTTCGTCAAGGCCGGCGACGTAGTGGTGGTCAAGCCAAACATGGGGTGGGACCGCCCGACGGAGCTGGCCGCCAACACCCACCCCCAGGTGGTGCGGGCGCTGGTTGAGGAGTGCCTTGCCGCCGGGGCGAAAAAGGTCAAGGTGTTTGATTACACCTGCAACGACTCGCGGCGCTGCTATGTCAACAGCGGCATTGAAGGGGCGCTCAAGGGGATGAAGAATGTGGAATGCAAGCAGATCGAACAGGAGCGC
Organism: Geobacter sp.; assembly: GCA_003151775.1. Classification (GTDB taxonomy): domain Bacteria; phylum Desulfobacterota; class Desulfuromonadia; order Geobacterales; family Pseudopelobacteraceae; genus Oryzomonas. The sequence goes on from PLYK01000015.1 coordinate 17,766, forward strand.
TTCAAAAAGGTGGCCCTGAACGGCCGCTTTCTCAAGGAATGGGAGTTGTACGACGAAGCGCTTTCGGCCAACGTATTCATCAACGTCCCGATTGCCAAGCACCACGGCCTTTCCAAGCTCACCCTGGGCCTCAAAAATATCATGGGCGTCATGGGAGGCAACCGCGGCTACATCCATCGCAGCATCGATGTAGCCCTGGCGGATGTGAACGCACACATGAAGAGCCATTTGACCGTCATCGACGCCACCCGCATCCTGACCGCCCACGGGCCACAGGGGGGGAGCATGGCCGACGTCAAGGTGCTCAACAAGGTAATCGCGTCGGCCGACATCGTGGCCGCCGACGCATTCGCCACCACACTGTTCGGACTCAAACCGGCCGACATTCCGATTATCGTGGCCGCTCACCAGAGAGGATTGGGCGAGATGAACCTTGACCGAATCAAGGTGGTTAGGGTTTGATAAGGTGACGACATGAAGCCGACTTCCGCCCGTATTAGCCAGATAGCCTTCCTGGCCCTGTTTCTGTTTTTGTTCGTACAGACCGAGTACCGCGGCCATGACGAGATCAATGCCGCCGTCAACGCCTTCTTCCGGGCCGATCCCCTGGTTGCGGCGAGCTACCTTCTGGCCGCCAAATCATGGACATGGCTCCTGCTGCCGGCCCTGCTGATGGTGGCGGCAACGCTCCTTCTGGGGCGCTTTTTCTGCGGCTGGATCTGCCCGCTGGGGACTATCCTCGATCTCTTAACGCCCAAAAAGCGCACACGCCGCCCGATCGCCGCGCTCAAGGGAAACATGAAATACTGGCTCCTGCTGCCGATCCTGTCGGCGGCGCTGTTCAACCTGAATCTGGCCGGCCTGCTGGACCCCATGGCCATCCTGCTGCGGGGGCTGACTTTCTTCCTGTACCCCCTCATGGGACTCTCTGCACGGGTGGGATGGGTCTGGCTCTACCGCGTGCTGGGCGAACGGCGCGACGCCATCGCCCCGGCGTACGACCTGCTGCACACCCACCTGCTCCCGTTCCGCGATACGATCTACCCACTGGCCGCCTTTTCGGCCCTGACCCTCCTGGCGATCATTTTTCTGGAGTATTTCGAGGAACGCAACTGGTGCCGCAACCTCTGCCCACTGGGCACCCTGCTGGGGTGGCTGGGGCGTTCTTCCCTGTTCAGGCGCATCCCCACCGGCCTGTGCAGCGATTGCGGGAAATGCCGCGAACTGTGCCCGACCGCCTTTGACCGGGACCTGCTGGCCAAGGAGGAGTGCATCCTCTGCATGGAATGCCAAATGCACTGCCCGAAGCACCGCATCTCGTTCCGTCTCACCCCCCGGCACAGGGGGGCCGGACCGCTCCTGCCGGAGCGGCGGGTGCTGCTGGGGGGCATGGCGGCCGGCCTGCTGCTGGCGATCCCGGCGCGCTTCCGCTTGCCGAAAAAAGAATCGCGCCTGCTGCGCCCCCCCGGCGTGCGCAACGAGGACGAATTTCTCAACAAATGCGTCCGCTGCGGCGAATGCATGAAGGTCTGCCTGAAAAGCGCCCTCTACCCGGCCGCCTGGCAGGCCGGAATCGAGGGCATCTATACGCCTTTAGTCGTCCCGCGTCTGGGTTACTGCGAATACAACTGCACCCTGTGCGGCCAGGTTTGCCCCACCGGGGCCATCCCCGGATTGCCGGTGGACACCAAACAGCGCGAGGTGATCGGCAAGGCGGTGCTCGACAAGAACCACTGCCTGCCGTTCGCCAAAAAGATCGACTGCATGGTCTGCGAAGAGCACTGTCCCATCCCGTCCAAGGCCATCCGCTCGCGGGAGGTCGAAACCCGCGGGCTGGACGGTAGGCTCAGGAAGGTTAAGGAACCTTATGTGGTGGAGGAGATCTGCAACGGTTGCGGCATCTGCGAGAACGTCTGCCCCCTGGAGACAAAGGCCGGCATCGAGGTCTTTGCAGTGAAAGACCGGACACCGATCTCCGAGGGGCCCGGGGGCACGGCACAGGATGGGTCGGGGTTGGGATACCGGTAATATTGCCGCTAGAAATTGCGAATTTGTCTGGTAGCATGTAATTTCAAGAAGAAACCGTTCAACATCAGCCAATGAATTTATTGACGTTACAGCCTTCTTTGGCTAGTATTGATTAAACTGGATTTATTAACGATCAATTTCGGACTTGTGGATCATCTGAGGCAAGGACCATACCCCCTATGCAGAAAATACCCCTGATGGCCGCCAAAGCAGGCATGATACTCGCGCGGGATATTTTTCGCAGCGAATCCGCAAGCGGCATCCCCATCTGCGGCAAGGATATGGAACTGACCGATACGCTCATTGCCCGACTGGAGAACCTGAAGGTTCAATCCGTATATGTCGAGGGGCATCCCGTCTGGGAAGAGGGGGACAAAAGCCTTGACGACATCCTTCGTGAACTGGACAGCCGCTTCGCAAAGGTCCGCCAGGATCCGCTAACGGCCAAACTCCATGACATCTACGCCGACTATCTGAAACGTTCCATGGGAGAATCTGGTGGACGAAAAACAGATTGAACTGAAAAAGATCATCATGGACACCAAAACGCTCCCCACGTTGCCGGGCGTCATCAATAAGCTGAACTCACTGTCCGATAACGACAAATCCTCTGTGCAGGAAATGGCCAGGATCGTATCTTCGGACCAGGTGCTTTCAGCGCGCATACTCAGACTGGCCAACTCTCCCTCCTACGGCTTTTACCGCGTTTCGACCATCTCCAACGCCATGATCCTGTTGGGGGTTAACGTGGTCAAAAGCCTCGCGATCTCCTCATCCATCTTTGAGGTCATGGAGAAAAACAGCGTGGGGCTGTGGGAACATTCCCTCGGGACCGGGGTCGTTTCCAACCTGATCGCCAAAAAGCTTGGCCTGCCTGAGTGCGAGGAGATCGCAACCGCCGGGCTTCTGCACGACATCGGCAAGGTCATCATCAGCCTCAAATGCAGTGAGGCCGTGTGCGAGGTTCGACGTATGATCGATGAAAAACAGATCTACATGCTGGAAGCAGAGCAGGAGATTTTCGGCACCGACCACGCCGAAGTCGGGGCATGGCTTGCCAAGAACTGGTTCCTGCCGGACAAGCTGACCGAACCGATCTTCTGCCACCACAACGTTGCAACATCGGAGAACCATCGCATCAAGACCTCCGTGGTACATATGGCCGACGTGCTGATCAAGGCCAGCGGCTTTGGCGACAGCGGCGACAACTATGTCCCCCAGATCCAGCAAGCCGCCTGGGACGCCCTCAAGCTCAACGAACAGATCATTGCCGAACTCGTCGAGGATCTGGAGGACAAGCTGGTTGAGGTCAAGAACTTCAGCCTTGAACTACAGCAGGGCTTCGATGCTCCCCCCCCTTAGGATTTCCCTCGTTTCATCCGATGCGCAGCTCACCTCGCACCTACAGTTGCGCCTGCAAAGCAAGGGGTATCAGGCGACCGGCATGTCGTACATCGATGGCGTTCTGGGCGTATTCTATTCCGACCCGCCCGACATGCTGATTATCGACCTCTCCACGGACGGCACCGCCGGAACAAAGACCATCACGTCCCTGCGCAGCGACAGTTTTTTCAGCACCATCCCCATCATCGGCCTTGTCTCGCCCGCGGATTACGACGTATTCCCGTGGGATACCTATCCCTTGGACGACTTTGTGTCCCTGCCGCTTGATTACGGCGAACTATTCAGCCGTATCGCGCTCTCCTTCTCGCGCATCAGGCGCATCTTCGACAACAACCCCCTTACGCGGCTCCCCGGCAACACGTCCATTCAGCGGGCCATCGAGGATGCCATGGGCAAACCTTTGGCGGTCTGTCATGTGGATATCAACCATTTTAAGCCGTATAATGATGCCTTTGGTTTTTCCCGCGGGGACGAGGTGCTCCGGATGCTGGCCCGCATCATGTTCAACGCCGTGCGCGATGCCGGGGGCGGTTTCTGCGGGCATATCGGCGGCGACGATTTCGTCTTCATCACCTCCTTGGCGCTGGTGGATCAGGTGTGCCGGACCATCATCGACTATTTCGACCAGATCGTTCTGGACCTTTTCGACGAGGGCACCAAGCGGCAGGGGTATTACAACGGCACCAACCGCAAGGGGGAGATGGAGAAGATCCCCCTGCTCTCCATTGCCATCGCCGTTGTACCCATGAACTCGGACAAGATCCGGCATATGGCCAAGGTGGCCGAGGTGGGCGCTGAACTGAAGAAGCGGGCCAAAGAGGCAGTGGGAAGCCACTACGTGGTGGACCAGCGTAAGGACTGAGTGGAAAAAGGGTCTTGCATCAGATAAAAAAGGCGCCCTCCCCACAGGGGAAGGACGCCTTTTTTTATCTGTTTGCAACCAAGGGGCTACATCTTGTGGCACTTGTCGCAGAACTTTAAAACTAGGGACACTTCCGGATTTTTTTGCACGGACGCTCCGGTTTTCCTGGTTTTAATGGTTTACTCAACCGAAATTCCAAGTGATAGATAAATTGATTTGTTCCAAATGGCCGATCGGTTTTAAAAGAAAATAGGAGAAGTGCCCCTAGTTTCCTCGACTTTAGGGAGATGAGGCGTTAGGCCCGGTCCCCGTGGGGTTTCCGGGGGATGGGGGGGGATTTTAAATAATACAAAAACTGTTGTTTGGCTGAATAAAATGATCTTGAATAATAGTGAGATGTAATATATCATTGGTCTATACTTTGAGAGGTGGGAGCCATGAACAAAACTGCAAAAATATTCCAAAACGGCCGGAGCCAGGCAGTACGCCTACCTGCGGAATTCCGGTTTTCCACGCATGAGGTATTTATCGAGCGCCAAGGTGACGCCGTTGTGCTCCGGCCAAAGCCCGCCGGCTGGGATGATTTCTTTATCAGGCCGTCCAAGGTGCCTGCGGATTTCCTATCAGACAGGAAAGATGTGCCGCCCGAAACGAGGGAGTTGTTTTGATGCGGTATATGCTCGATACCAACATATGCAGCTACATCCTCAAGAACCATCCTGCGGCGGTTAAGCAGAAGTTCGAAGAGGTCGGCACCGAAAACATCTGCATATCCTCAATCGTCCTCGCTGAGTTGTACTACGGTGCTGCCAAGCACCCTAAGGGCGTTGTGATCCGCCGCGACATTGACGATTTCGTATCCAGACTGGTTGTGTTGCCTTGGGACGAAGTGGCCGCAGATCATTATGGGGGCATCAGAGCCGCCCTGGAGAAGGCCGGGACGCTAGTGGGCGCGATGGATATGCTGATAGCCGCACACGCCAAAAGCTGTGGAGCCACGCTCGTATCCAACAACCTGCGGGAATTTGACCGGATCAAAGGTCTGAAATCTGCGAACTGGGCGTAAACTTGGGACACTTCCCGGTTTTTATGCAAGGACGACCCGGTTTTCCTGGTCTTAATGGTTTACTCAACCGAAATTCCAAGTCATCGATAAATTGCTCTGTTCCAAATGGCCGACCGGTTTTAAAAGAAATAGGGGAAGTGTCCCTAGTTTCCCTCCATCAATCTACGCCTTGTATAACTTCGCAAAATATGATACTTTGTATTACATCAGTATGAAAGAGGTGTACCATGCCACGGAATGCCAGCGTGACTCTCGGCGCGCATCATGAAGCATTCATAGAGTCGCAGATCAAAACTACCGGATACTGCTCCCGTAGCGAGGTTATCCGCGCGGGGCTCACCCTGTTGGAAGAGCACCAAGCCAGGGTTCAGGCTTTGAAAAACGCTATTGAAATCGGTATGGCTGGGGAGTCAGTTGAGTGCTCGTATGAAGAATTTATGGCAGTTATGCGAGAGAACGACGGAAAAAATCTGTGATACCTCCCTACAAGTTTCGGCGTCCAGCGTTGGCTGACCTCCGCGACATATCCCTCTACACCAGAAGGGAATGGAACGAGGAGCAGGAAGCCATGTATATGAAGGGGCTTTTCCAGTGTTTCGAGAAGATCGCCGCACGTGAAACCGTTAACCGCGACATTTCCGGCTTGTCGCCCGGCTGCCTGCTATACCATGTTGCTCACCACCTGATCATCTTCCGCTGGCTTCCCGATTGCCGGCCAGAGATACTTCGAATCCTGCATGAACGCATGAACGTGTCCGTGCATGTTATCGAGATTTTGCCTCCCAAACACCAACGACCGAAAAACTAGATTTCCTCTCCCCCGTATATCAAATTTCAGAGACTCGACGACTATTTCATCATATCATTCAAGGAGCGGGACGATGAGTAAGGAATACAACGGAAAGACCTGCCCCGAATGCTTTGAGGGCATCTTGAAGCATGGGAAGAAGAATAATAACTTTGAATACCGGGGCCGCGTACTTGAGTTCGAGCAGGTCGGCGCATGGTGCAGTCAGTGTGGCGAGGGCGTCATAACCGGCAAGGAGGCCGCTGCCACGGAACCACTGATCGACCGGTTCATTGCAACGGTTGACAGGGAAGAGGCTGCCGAACTGGCCCGTATCCGCAAACGCCTCAAGCTTACGCAGATACAGGCGGCACAGATCACCGGCGGCGGCCATAACGCCTTCTCCCGGTACGAGCGGGGTGAAGCCAGGCCGCTGCCGGCAGTTATCAAGCTCATGCGCCTTCTGGATCGGCATCCGGAGCTTTTGAAAGAGGTTGTTGGAGCGTAGCGGCGAACGAGCTGACCAGGGGCCGGTGCAGTAGGGCCGGTCTGGGGAAAACTAGGGACACTTCCCGGTTTTTATGTATGGACGCCCCGGTTTTCCTGGTCTTAATGGTTTACTCAACCGAAATTCCAAGTGATCGATAAATTGCTCTGTTCCAAATGGCCGACCGGTTTTGGTGGCTCGACGGATTGCTTTATCTGCTTCATCATCCTCTTCTCTAACAAACTCTGCATACGCGCGCTGTTCCTTAGGGACTCGTAACTTACCAATANNCAACAAATCTGACCTAAATCTGAGCGTAAAACTTAGTATATCGGTAAGTTCCGAGTCCCTAGGTGAGAGCCATGCAGTCCTATCATTGCGCGATTGTTTCCACGTTGCGTGATATGATGCGGATAGCTTGCGGCCATGATGCATGCAATTCTTGGCATCAGTGGATAATACGGTCAAAATACCACGACAGCAACAGAAAACAGGGGAAGTGTCCCTGGTTCTCCTACCAAGGGAAACGCGGCTACATCTTGAGGAAGAGCCAGTCCGAGGCATCAAGTTTTTTGAAGCCCCGCCGTTTATAATAAGTGTCAAGCGCCTCGTCGGCTGGCAATAGAGCAATATATCTAACGGGCGCAACTTCACTGATTTGTATCGCCGAATTGAAAGAATGCGCAAGCAGGTAATCCGCGATTTTCAACCCGCCAAGCTCTTCGAACACCACTCTCCGATACGGCAGCGACACGAAAAGGTAATCTACAACCAACGCCGGAATCTGGCCTAACACTGACGATAGAGAGAACGCTACAAAGCCGTAGTGCTCTCCATCATTTGCCAGTAGGTGAACACGGCTCTGATTGCGCTTTGCACGTTTTGCAACCTGCGCTACCTGACCATGCTCGTTCGTATTTGCGGAAAAACTGAATCGTGATGTGAAAGAGCTTGGCATTGCTGCCGATTTTTGGAGAATTTCGAGCTGAAACGACATTACGCTGATTTGCTGGGTTGGGTCGTTTTACTCGTGCGGGGGGCCTTGGGTTTAGGTTGTATAGAACACGTGCAGAAGCCCGAGACCGCGACTTTTGCAGACGAAGCTTTCACTATCAAAGCAGTAGCTTTTTTTGACGGTCGCATGCTGGTAAGCTGTTTTTTGGCCTTGTCGCTCAAATCCTGAGGCGGGCGAGTCCCAACAACGTATGCTTTTTTCGGGGCGTTCGTTGACATGTGCTTACTATATACGAAAGCCTCGCAGCATGCAAAAAAAAAGTCGGCCCATTGTTTTCACCCTTCCCCACACCATCTCCCCGAAAACCTTGCGGGGAACGCCGGGCAAGCAGAGATTATAGAGGTTCTCTATGGGTTGGTAAGGGAATATTTGGTGGGGGTGGTGGGGATAATCAGACAGACGGCATGTCCGCCGGCAGTATGGTGAAACCTTCTGCGGCGGCCGCGTCCCGTAGGCGTCTGTCGAGGCAAACGAATTCGGCGCCCTCGGTCTGGGGACCGGCCCAAGTAAGGGCGGCGGCCAACTGCAATGAATCGGCGGCGCGCAGTGCGTGACGCAGCAGAAGCCGCCGCGCACAAGCGCGGACCTCGGAGGACGGCTCGACCTCGGCCCAATATTCCACCATATCGTCAAGCTGTGCGCGACACACCTGCTCTTTTGCCACAGTGAGGTGCCCCTCACGGCGCAACCTGGCGAAGGTCGAGCAGCATTCCACCGGAGCCCCCCACCAATAAACCAGGTTGCAATCTTCGGCGGCGATTGCCTTGACGATATCGGTGGTGTTTTCCGGGACTATCAGCGGAACAATAGCAGAAGAATCCCAGAACTTCATCGTTCGTCCTCGGCCCGCTCGGCAAGCAAGGCGGTCAAGGCCGACACACCGGGCTGTGCCTGGATGCGCGGTGTAAGTAGTTCAGCCGGCATCAACCCCTTGCCGAGACGGACCAATCCGGCGCGCTCCAACTGAGCCATGCGCTCGTTGGCAGGTAATTCTTCGCGCCGCAGCGGCACAATCCGGGCGAACGGCCGGCCTCGGTCAGTAAGGAGCAGTTCCTCGCCAGATTTCACGCGTCCCATGTATTCACTCACATGCGTTTTTAACTCTGATACAGATGCCGTTTGCATAGTAAACCCCTTGGTCGTTTCTATGTGACCAATATAGTCTTTTCGGCATCTGTTGTCAAGCGCGAAGCATGATCAACTCACTTGCAAACGAACCATCTCGACAAATCTCTCATCGAACACAAAAGGCCGAGGCGGACCATTTAACTTAACCTGGTGGAACTCCGGATGACCAACGTTAATCAGGCAGTTAGAATCATGCCCATCCACTACGACGGATGGGACAATTAGTAGTAGGAAAAACTAGGTAGAGTAGAGAGCAGGTTTCACC
>PLYK01000053.1:0-3934 GCA_003151775.1 Geobacter sp.
TATCCGTGACATTGGGCGAGAGCTTTGCTATCAGCGGCTTGATGGTGGCCTCACGGCAGGCCGAGACAACATTGAAGGCACACTGGGGATCGGTGCCGAAAACTATGCCCCCCTGCTTGACATTGGGGCAGGAGATATTCACCTCCAAGCCGGCGACCTCGGGGATGGCGTCCAACCGGCGGGCCAGTTCGGCATACTCGTCGATGGTGTGGCCGAAGAAATTGGCAATGGCCGGGGTGGCGACCGTGCGGAGGAAGGGAACCTTTTTCTCGATAAAGGCGTCGATGCCCACGTTTTGCAGGCCGATGGCGTTCAGCATGCCGCCCGGCGTCTCCACGATGCGCGGCGTGGGGTTGCCGGCCCGCGGCTTGAGGGACAGCCCCTTGGTCACGAAGGCGCCGATAGCCTCCAGATCCATGTATTCCGCAAATTCCTCGCCATAGCCGAAGGTGCCCGAGGCGGTCATCACCGGGTTGCGCAGCTTAAGTCCGGCGATGGTGACAGACATGTCAGGTTTCATGGTTCAGGCCTCCCACTTCAGTTCGGCGGCGTCGAAGACCGGTCCATCCGCGCAGACGCAGCGATAATCGGGTGTTTCATCGGAATGGCGGTGGCCAGGGGTGACGCACCCAAGGCAGGCCCCCACGCCGCAGGCCATATACTCCTCCAGGGAGACCTGGCAGGGGATGTTCCACCGGGCTGCGATGCCCGCCACGGCGTTCAGCATGCCATGGGGGCCGCAGGCGAAGATACGTGGTTTACTGTCGCCGGCGGCAAGCCGCCTGACCAGGGCCTCGGTAACCAGGCCGCTGTCCCCCAGCGACCCGTCTTCCGTCGCTACGTAGCACTCCACCCCCAGGCGTTCGAATTCAGTGATGCAGAGGATGTCGTCCCGCGTCTTTCCTCCGACAAAAAGCCGCACCGGCGACTGTTTCACCAACTCCCTGGCCAGGAAGTAGAGCGGCGCCAACCCTACCCCCCCCCCCACAATCAACTTTTCCTCGTCGGAAGAGCCAAACTCAAAGCCCTTCCCCAAGGGGCCGAGGATATCCAGCAGATCGGTTTCATGCAGCGCCGCGAGCATGGCGGTCCCTTTCCCCACCACCCGGTACAGCATCTCCAGGTATGGCTGGGAGGTGGCGCCGGCCTGTGCCGGGGTATGGATACCCACATCGAAGATGCCGAAAGGACGCCGCAGAAGCGGATCGATGGCCTCGTTCACCCGCACCATCACGAACTGTCCAGGCCGGGCGGCGGGGAACCCGGGCGGCGCGGTCATGCGCATGCGCCGGTAACCGGGCGAGACCTCCACGTTGGAAATGATCATGGATCTGAACTGCATCTAGCGGTCTCCTTGGAGTGATTTTTCCATCAACAGCGCATCCTCGGCGTCTTCGTAGTACTTCGGCCGGATCCCGGTCCGGAAGAAGCCGAACCGCTCGTAAAGGGCGATGGCGTCCCTGTTGGAGGCGCGGACTTCAAGCGTCATGATCTCTGCGTGTTTCTCCCGGGCAATGGCGGCGGCATGCTCCAGCAGCGCCCGGGCAATACCCCGGCCCCGCAGGTGCGGCGCCACGACGATATTCAGGATCTGGGCCTCTTCGAAAAGCGACATCAGGCACACATAGCCGCCCACAGCACCTTCAATAACGGCAACGAGCGGAAATGAATGGGGTGACGACTGTTCGTGCAGGAAATGTTCATAGCGCCAGGGGCGGGAAAAGGAGGCCTGCTCAATGGCCAGCACGCTCTCCAGATCGGCTTTTGTCATAGGGCGGATATCGACGGTTCCGGGCGCAAACATGGGAAAATATGATAGGCAAACGACAGGGCAAAGTAAACGATTTTATATCGCCAAGCCCGGTATTCGGCCTGCGAAGCGCACCCTTCGTCAAAAACCGCCATCTGAATTGCAAAAACGGGCGTATAATATATTCAGCAGCAGAGATCAAACCGGTTCTGTAGAGCACGATGCCGATAGCGGCAGAGGAGGTGTGCGATGAAAGGGCGGGAGATAGTAACAACGCTCAAGGAGATGGCAACGGCGGATCATCGTTTCGTCAAGTGGTGGCGCAAGGAGGAGGATTTTCTCGATTACGACCTGATCGACAGGTTCTTGGAACATGCCGCGAAAGATGAAGAGATCGGCGGGCTGCAACTGTTGACCATGAACGAGATGCTGGATGAAGTCAAACGGGTCGGCGGGACACGGGTGAAATTCATCCATGAACCGTCCGGGGACAAGATCGAATGGTTGCATAGGGCCAAGGAAGGGGTGCGCACCCAGGTGTGCGCCTATACGCCNNGACAGCGCACCCGACCTGATCATCCTCGGCTCGGGTTCGACAGCTTTTGCAGGGGCTCTGCGCGCCACCTCCCACGGCGCGCGGGTGCTCATGTTCGAAAAAAGCGTTCTGGGGGGCACCTGCGTCAACTGGGGCTGCATCCCCAGCAAGACCCTCATCCACGCGGCCCTGTTCAAGCACGAGGCCCAACTGGGGATGAAGCTCGGGCTCGGGCTTGAGAATAAGAGGGAGGGCGTTGATTTTGAATCGCTCTTCGCCCACCGGGAAGAGGTCGTGCGCAAGCTCCGCCAGGAACGCTACCTGGACGTACTCAAGAACATGCCCGGCCTGGAGTTGGTCAAGGAGACCGCACGCTTTATCGATCCACAAACCATCGAAACAAACGATAAATTATATCGCTGTGACCGATTCCTCGTCGCAGTCGGGGGCGAACCGCGCATCCCCGCCATTCCGGGGATAGAGGGATGCAACTATCTGACGAGCCGCAGCGCCCTTTTGATGAAACAGCTTCCCAAATCACTGGTCATCGTGGGAGGCGGCGTCATTGCCGTTGAACTGGGGCAGATGTACCAGCGCCTGGGGTGCCGCGTTACGATCCTCGAACACGGACCGCGCCTTTTGCCGGCCGTCGACCGGGACGCAGCCGAAGCGCTCCGGGGTGTGCTGGTTTCTGAAGGGATCAAGGTCGTAGCGGATGTCGCCATCTGCTCGGCCGACCGCGCGGGAGACCTGAATGTGGTCTTCGCGGACGTTTGCGGCAGGCGACATGAATATACCGCCGAGCGGCTGCTCATGGCTGTGGGGACCTGTCCGGCCACGGATGGGATCGCCCTGGAAAAGGCGGGCGTGGCAACGGACCCAAAAGGCTTTATCGTCACGGACAGCCGCATGCGCACGTCGCGGGCAGGCATCTGGGCCGCCGGGGACGTGACCGGCAGGATGCTGATCGCCACGGTCGGAGCCCGCCAGGCCATCGTGGCGGTTGACGATATGTTCAACAAAGGATGCGGCTGCACCATGGATTACCTGTCAGCCCCCATGGCGATCTTCACGGACCCGGAGGTCGGCATNNTTTGACGTGGCGATCAACACCATGCCGGTCAGCGCCATCCCCAAGGCTCACGTCACCGGCCATACCGCCGGGGTGATCAAAATGATCGCCGACCGGTCGACCGGGCGGCTCCTGGGGGTGCACCTCACCTGCCACCGGGGGGCGGAGATGATCAACGAGGCAGCCCTGGCGCTGCAGTTGAAGGCGACCGTAACCGATATGGCCACCACCATGCATGTCTATCCTTCCATCGGCGAGGGGCTGAAGCTCTGCGCCCAGGGGTTCGACAGGGACATCAGCAGACTCTCCTGCTGCGCCGAGTGAGCGGCAGAAGCACTCAGATTCCGCCCATGCAGAGGTACTTGATCTCCAGGAAATCATCGACCCCGTACCTGGAGCCCTCCCGGCCGACCCCCGATTCCTTCACCCCGCCGAAGGGGGCGACCGTGGAGGAGATCAGGCCGGTGTTGATGCCCACAATCCCGTACTCCAGGGCCTCCGCAACCCGCCAGACCCGGCCGATGTCCCGGCTGTAGAAATAGGAGGCCAGCCCGAATTCGGTGTCGTTGGCCATCTG
>PLYK01000053.1:4007-4151 GCA_003151775.1 Geobacter sp.
CATGTCGATCAGCGGCCCCTGCTGGGTCTCCCCCTTGAGGCCGTCGCCGACCTTCAGCCTGCCCACGGCAACAGACAATTTTTCCGCAAAGGCATCATAGACGCCTGACTGTACCAGGAAGCGGTTGGTGCAGACGCAGGTCTG
>PLYK01000049.1 GCA_003151775.1 Geobacter sp.
GGCCACGCCGACGCCGGCCAGCGACTTGAAGGGATAGGGGCATCCGGGCTGCACGGGATTGATCACGGCAACGGCGGCCGGAAGAGTATCCTTGGGCAGATGGTGGTCAACAACGATCAGGTCGATCCCTTTCCCGGCACAGAACAACGCCTCGTCAACTGCTGTTATGCCGCAGTCCACCGACACGATCAGCTCCGCACCCAGGTCTATGATCCCCTGGATGGACTCCCGGCCCAGCCCGTAGCCGTCATCGAACCGGTTGGGGATGAAATAGCGGCAGGAAAAGCCGGTCTGCCGCAGAAAGGAGACCAAGAGGGCCGTGCCGGTGATGCCGTCCACATCATAATCACCGTAGACGCATATGGTTTCACGATTGCGGCGCGCTGCCAACAGCCGCCCGACCGCCCCTTCCATCCCCAAGAGAAGCTGGGGATCGAGCATGTCCGACAGCGAGGGGGCAAGGAACATACCCGCCTCGCCGGCAGTCTCGATCCCCCTGGCGGCAAGAACGGTTGCCGTGAGCCGGTGCAGGGCAAGGGCTTGGGCCAGACGTTCGACTGTCAGCGCATCAACGAGTTTTGTGTTCCATTTTTTGTGCACAACAGAACTTCCTTATTCCATATTTGCCGATGCCAGGGTAAGTCTATTTCGTGGCCGGCGGCGTTCCTTTACTGTACTGTTCGATCAAGCCCTTGATATGGATGCCGGTGGCGCTGGTCGGGTCCACCTCGATGTATCTCTTCCAGTACGGCACCCCTTTATCCGGCTTTTTCATATCCTCGGTATAGACGACTCCTATGTTGTACAAGCTCTGAAGATGCTTGGGATCGATCTTCAGCGCCCTTTCAAAATTGGCGATCGCCTTGTCGTACCATCCCACCCTGCGGTACATGACCCCCTGGTCGGTAAGCACATTGGTGTTGTTAGGGTCCAGTTCCAGTGCCTTGGCATAGGCGCCAATGGCTTTATGGGCCTGTTCGGTGTCAAAGTAGTCATTGCCCAGGGAGATCCAAACCGTTACATTTTTGGGATCCTGCGCCACGATCTTTTCCGCTTCGGCTATGCGTCGGGCATAGTCGGTAGGGGTGCCGGAGCCGGGCGGGATAGCGGGCCCGGCCTGCTCTTCCTTATGGCTGGAACTGATGCTGAACACGAGATAACCGCCCAAAAGACCGACTATCAACGCTACAACAGCTATGAGAATAGTTTCGTTTTTCAATGGCTGTTTCTCCTTCGGAATTTCGATCACTTTTGTCGATCAGGCCTTGTCGCCATGCTTTGCCAGGGCGCGGTTTTCGAGCAGGACCACGATGGGGCTGGCAACGAAGACCGACGAATAGGTGCCGACCAGCACACCGATCAAGAGGGCAAACGAGAAGTCGTGGATCACTTCGCCGCCAAACAGGAACAGCGATGCTGCGGCAAGAAAAACGGTAAACGAGGTGACGATGGTCCGGGAAAGCACCTCGTTGATACTCTTGTTGAATATGGTCTGCATCGCCCCCTTGAGATTCTTGTGCAGATTCTCGCGGATGCGGTCGAACACGACCACCGTGTCGGTCAGCGAATAACCTGCAATGGTCAGCACCGCGGTGATGAACAGAAGGTTGACCTCCTTGTTGAACAGGTAAAAGACCGCAAACATGGCCAGGCAGTCATGGATCGTCGCCACGATGGCGCCGATGCCGAACTTGAGGTCAAAACGCCAGGCAATGTACAGGATGATGCCCAGAAGTGATATCACCACCGCCACCAACGTGTCCTTGCGCAGCTTGTCGCCGATGGAGGGACCGATCTCGGTGGTGCTCTCCACGACAAAAGGGTTACCGGCAAACTCGCTGGTGAAGGAGGTCTTGACCGCATCGGCGGACTTGCCGACAGTAGCCCCGGCGTTCTTGTCGATCTTGACCAACAGCTTGTTGCCTTCCTTGATCTCCTGCAGGTCAACCCTGGCGATGCCGTGCTTGTGAAGCGCCGTGCGCGCATCCGCCAATGCTATCGGCTTGGCAAACTTGAGTTGCATGGAGGTGCCGCCTGAGAAGTCGATCCCCATGTTGGCCGCCCCGCGGGAGATCTGGATGATGCCGACGATACCCAGCATGGCGATGATCGACGACACAACGAACGAAATGTTGCGTTTTCCAATGAAGTCTATGTTGGTCTTGCCCAGAAGTTCCATACGCTCCCCCTATATGCTCAATTTCTTGACAGTCCCCTTGTTCAGGAACAGGTCGAAGGTTACCTTGGTGCCGATCAGCGAGGTAAACAGGTTGATGATGACACCCAGGCTGAGTGAAACGGCAAATCCCTTGACCGGACCGGTGCCGAACTGGAACAGCACCGCCGCCGTGATCAGGGTGGTGATGTGGGAGTCCACGATGGTCAGGAAGGCCTTGTCATAGCCGGCATCGAGGGCAGCCTTGGGGCTCTTGCCCAACTTGAGCTCCTCGCGGATGCGCTCGAAGATCAGAACGTTGGAGTCAACCGACATACCGATCAACAGCACGATAGCAGCGATGCCCGGCAGGGTCAGGGTGGCGCCCAAGGCCGCCAGTGCCCCCATAAGGTAGATCACGTTCAGCACCATGCCCATGTTGGCCACTATGCCGGACAACTTGTAGTAGATCGTCATGAAGGCCACCACCAGGAGCACCCCGATCAGGCCGGCCATCAACCCTTTGTTGATGGAGTCCTGTCCCAGGGACGGGCCGACGGTCACGTTCTGGATGATCTTGACCGGCGCGGGGAGCGCCCCGGCGCGGAGCACGATTGCCAGGTCGGAGGCAGTTTTTTCGGTGAAGTTGCCCGATATCTGAGCGCTGCCGCCGGAGATGCGTTCCCGGATGACCGGGGCAGAATAGACGTTGTTGTCCAGCACGATGGCAAAGCGCTTGCCCACGTTGGCGGCGGTAACCTGATCGAACAGCTTGGCACCCAGGGAGTTGAATTCAATAGCCACGTAGGGCTGGTTGAACTGGGAATCGATGCGCACCTGGGCGTCGGTCAAAAGATCGCCGGTAATGAGCGATTTTTTCTGCACCACAAACGGCATCTCACTGACGGCGCCGGTGGCCGGATCGACGGACTTCTCTTTCAAAATCTCCGCATCGTCGGGGATCGTGGCTGCGGACGGCTGGGTGTCTTCCCGAACCATCTTGAACTCAAGCCGCGCCGTACGCCCGATCAACTCGATGGCACGCTGCGGGTCCTTGATGCCGGGGAGTTGCACGACAATATGATCGATACCCTCACGCTGGATGACCGGCTCGGAGACGCCGAACTGGTCTATCCTGTTCCTGATGGTCTCCAGGGCCTGCTGAACCGCCTTGTCCTTGCGGTCCTGGACATCTTTTTCGTTCATCAGCAGATCCAGGGCGACAAAACCGCCTTCGTCATGCAGAGGACTCTGCTCATAGGTAGGGTATTTGTCCTTGAGGAGTTTCTGCGCCGTATCGGCAGTCCCTTTTTCGTAAAGGACCAGTGTCACCCTGTCGGAACCGGTCCGGCCGATCCGCTTGAAGTGAAGGTTTTTACTGGTCAGAGTGTCCTCCAGGTCGGTCGCCACGATGTCCAGGGTGCCCTCGACCGCCTTCTGGGTATCGACCTCGAGCACAAGGTACGTGCCGCCTTGCAGGTCAAGACCCAGGTGAATCTTGTCCTTGGGAAGCAGTCCGCTCCACCAGGAGGGCAGCTTGGAAACCAGGGTCGGTGTCAGGTAGAGAAACGACAGCAGGATGAAAATGCCTATAAGGCCAATACGCCAGCCAATTCCCTTCGGCATGAGGCTCATTCTCCCTTCGATGTAATTACATTAAACAGTGTTTGTAATAGTACCATGGAACATAAAATATTTCGGATGGTCCCCCCTCCCTTGACGGGCCTGCGCGCTAAAGCGCTTCGGCGCGCAAGCGGGAGGGGGTTAGGGGGTGGGTGAAGCTGCAACAGGCAAAATTTCATGGCAACCTCCCCCCCACCCTAACCCTCCCCCGCGTGGGGGGGAGGGGATTATTTATGGTACTAGTCCTTCTTGATGGAAGATATGTAGCTCTTGGTGATCTTGATGTTGACGCCGGATGCGATCTCCAGGGTCACGATGGTATCGTCAACGGACGTAACCTTGCCATGCACCCCCCCGGCGGTGATTACGAGATCGCCCTTTTTGAGCGCATCCAGCAGCGACTTGTGTTCTTTGGCCTTCTTCTGTTGTGGGCGGATCAGCAGAAAATAAAAAATGGCGAACATCAAAACCAGCGGAATAACCTGCTGAAAAGCGGCCAATCCACCTGCCTGTCCGGTCCCTCCCCCTGGGGGGCCTGCCATTGCAAACGCTAATCCTGACATCTAGCTATCCTCCTTTTTTTACGTGACTATTCGTTTGACTGCCGTAAAAGTCCCGGCGGAATTCATTGAATCGGTCGTCCCGAATCGCCTCACGCATCCGGCGCATCAGGTCGAGATAATAATACAGGTTATGATAGGTGTTCAACTGCGAGGCCAGGATCTCGCCGGCCCGGTAAAGGTGCCGCAGATATGCGCGGGAATAGTTGCGGCAGACATGGCAGCCGCATATCGGGTCAAGCGGCCCCGCGTCATCCTCGTATGGTTTGGCCTTGATATTGATCCGTCCCTCACTGGTAAAGAGCATGCCGTTTCTGGCGTTACGTGTCGGCATGACGCAATCGAACATATCAAAACCGTGCCAGACCGCCTCCACAAGGTCTTCCGGGGCGCCGATCCCCATGATGTAACGGGGCGCTGCCTGGGGCATGAGCGGGGCACAGCACTCCATCACCCCGTACATCTGCTCCTTTTCCTCTCCCACCGAAAGGCCGCCCAGGGCATAGCCGTCGAAGCCGATGGCGCAGATCTCGTTCAGGCTGCGGGCGCGCAGGTCGTGATGCATGCCCCCCTGGATGATGCCGAACAACTGTTGTCCCTCCCGGTGATGGGCTTCCTTGCAGCGTTGCGCCCAACGGGTCGTCATCTCCAGCGAGCGGCTGACGTAGTCGTAATCGGCCGTGGCCGCCGGGCACTCGTCAAAGCACATGATGATGTCCGCACCAAGCGCCTCCTGGATCTTGATCGAAAGCTCCGGTGTCAGCACGTGGTAGGAGCCGTCCAGGTGCGATTGGAACTTGACCCCCTCCTCGCTGATCTTGCGCAACTCCCCCAGGCTGAAGACCTGAAAACCGCCGCTGTCGGTGAGGATCGGCCCCGGCCAGTTCATGAAACGGTGCAGGCCTCCCAGCGTCTCCACCAGCCGGTGGCCGGGACGCAGGTACAGGTGGTAGGTATTGGCCAGGATGATCCGGGCGTGAACCGCCTGCAGGTCCTCAGGGGTCATGGCCTTGACGGTGGCATTGGTGCCCACCGGCATGAAGATCGGGGTTTCTATCTCACCATGGAGCGTTTTCAAAGAACCGAGGCGCGCCCCACACGAGGTGTCGCGGTGAATAACCGAAAAATGACCGGACACGCGCCCTCTCATACTCATACAAGTAACATTGCGTCGCCGTAGCTGTAAAACCTGAAACCGCGGGTAACTGCCTCCCGGTAGGCGTCAAGAACGAACTCCCGGCCGGCAAAGGCCGCCACCAGCATGAGCAGCGTCGATTCCGGAAGGTGAAAGTTGGTTACCAGACTATCCACCACCCGGAAGCGATAACCGGGATAGATGAAGATGTCGGCCTCACCGGCGCCGGCCCTGACCAGGCCGTCATCATCGGCGGCAAACTCCAGCGCCCGGGCGCTGGTGGTTCCAACCGCTACCACCCTGCCCCCCCGTTTCTTCGTGGAACGGATGGCATCCGCGGTTTCAGCGGGGATTGCGTACCATTCACGGTGGATGCGGTGTTCTTCCACCCGTTCCACCCGCAACGGCTGAAAGGTGCCAAGACCGGTATGCAGGGTCAAACGGGCGCTGGCGACCCCCTTCGCTGCCAGGGAGGCCAAAAGATCACGGGTAAAATGGAGACCCGCCGTGGGCGCGGCCACAGCCCCGTCAACGGAGGCGATCACCGTCTGGTAACGTTCCCTGTCCTTAACGTCATCATCGCGCTGGAGATAGGGGGGGAGCGGGATGTGTCCCTCCCGCTCAAGCCATGCCTCGAATGGTTCCTCGCCCGAAAACGCCACCCGCCACGACTCCGGCCCCTGGCGGCCGATCACCCTTGCCGTCATCCCTGCGCAGAGCAGGATCGGTTGTCCTTCGCGGAAGCGTTTCGAGCCGCGAAGCAGGCATTCCCACTCGCACCCATCATCAGGCAACCGCTTCACCAGGAACAGCTCGACGCTCCCGCCGGTTTCCTTGGCGCCGAACAGTCGGGCCGGAATGACCCGCGTATCGTTCATCACCAGCAGGTCGCCGGGGAGCAGATGGCAGCCCAGGTGGGCGAAGATGTCCTCACCGATCGTTTTTGAACTGCGATTCAGCAGCATCAGGCGCGACGCATCGCGCTCGGGAGCGGGATAGCGGGCGATCAGTTCCTGGGGCAGGTGATAATTGAAATCCTTGACGAGCATAACAGAACGACCGTTCAGCGAATGTCAGAGAGCTGTTTCAGTTCTGTACCGGGATAATAGTAGGAAAGTATCTCGGAGTACGAAAAACCTTCCAGAGCTCGTTGTTTGGCGCCCCACTGGCAGAGCCCGACACCGTGTCCATTGCCGAGGCCCGAGAAGGCCACATCGCCGTTCACCACCCTGACGGTGAAATTGGTGCTCTTGATAATCCCGTAGCCGACCGCCTTGCGGAACTGGTCTCCGGGTATGGTGAACTCGCCCCGCTGGGTCACGGCGATGACGTTTTTCAGCCTGCCGCGGTTGTTACGGACCCCGGCCCGGATATCAATCAGGCCCGTTGCCTTGAAACCGGCGGCTCTGAGCCGTTCTTCCAACTCTTTCAGGGACAGTTTCTGGTCCCAGGCGCTGGACGGCGACAGTTGACAGTACTGGCAATCGACACCCTTGAGATAGGGGATGCTCGTTCCCCACACATTCTCCGCCGCCTCGGTTTTGCCGCCGCAGTTGGAGTGATAGAAGGCCTGAATGACGGCGCCGTCGTACTTGAGCACCTCTCCGGCCGTTTCGGAAACCCCCCGCCGGGCGCGCTTGTCCTCAATTTCGCAGCCATTATACACTTGATCGATAACCGACGATTCAAGATGATATAGCGCATTACTCCGGGCTTCCCGCCGATTGACCGCATAGGTTCTGGCGATCACCGCCTGGGCCTTGATCGCCTCGATCGGCCAGGTGGAGGATATCTCGCAATTGATAAGTCCGACGAGATAGTCCTCAAGGGGCAACTCGTTGACGGCCAGTAACCCTTTATCGTTAAAGGTTATCTCGGCAATCCCGCGGTACGGTTTCCCGTTGATGTAGACCGCCGAAGCCGCCGAGAAGACCAGTCGGCGGCAGGGGACGCCGTCCACCACCACCTCGTCCCGGCCCGCTTTAACGACAGCGGGGGTTTTCAAGGCAACGGCGGCGCCGTTCTCCCGCAACGCCAGGAGGCCGTCACCGTCCACGGTGATAACCGGGGCATTCTTGACAATTGCGACCCTGATCGTATCAGCAGGAAGAGCAGCATTGCTCCAGCGTCCCGCTGAAACAACAAAGGCCGCCACAACCAAAAACCCAACCAGAAATATGCGTATCTTTATATGTCGCAAAACTTTATGATAAAACCACATAAACAGGCTACCTGTCAATTTGTTTTAACATCCGGCCAGTCACGTATCCCGGCAAAGCCGGGGGCCTGGAGTTTGGACATTTTCAA
>PLYK01000062.1 GCA_003151775.1 Geobacter sp.
GGAGCAAAAGTCCAAACTCCAGTCCCCCTTTAAAAAAGGGGGACTGAGGGGGATTTAACACCTCTGCATGGGCTGTAATCTTAGTAGCAAAGAAGGAGAGTGTATGAAACTGTCCGAAAAGGCGGAAGAGATCCTGGAGGCCCTGTGGATCGCGGTGGAAGAGGAAGGAGCCCGGTTTCTCGACCCGGAGAAGATGGGGTTTCCGGCCGATGACCCGGCCTACAAGGAATTAACCGGTCAAACCCTGGTGGAACTCCGCCAGGGGATGGTCTATTTCCGGCCCGAGGGACGTGAAGAGGGGAAGATGACCATCCGCCGCCATCGCCTGGCAGAACGGCTGATGATGGATGTGCTCAACGTGCGCGGCGATGAGGGAGACAGCAAGGCGTGCCAGTTGGAGCACCTGCTGAATGAAGGGGTTGACATCAAGATCTGCACCATGCTCAACCATCCCGCCACCTGCCCCCACGGCAAACCGATTCCGCCGGGGGAATGCTGCGCGAATGCCCGCGCCCAGGGCGATCTGGGCGTGGTGGCGCTGACGGAATTCAAGTCGGGCCAGGAGGGTGAGATCGCCTACATCCAGACCGGGGACAATAAAAAGATGCAGAAGCTGATGGCCATGGGGGTCTTGCCGGGCAATCGTATCGTGCTGGTTCAATCCTTCCCCTCCTATATCTTCCGGGTCGGGTTTTCCGAGTTCGCCATTGACGGCAACCTGGCAAAAGAGATTTTTGTGCGGAAATAGCGGCCAGGAAGGTTGACAAGGTCATGACTCGGAAACTAATATAGTTTCCGCCCGGAAACAGTTTGTTTCTCATTCCAATTTTCAACCTGAAAGGCACATATGAAGGTCATCATCCTCCTCGGCGACGGCATGTCGGACGTGGTTTACAGCGAACTCGGCAACAAATCGCCGCTCCAGGCGGCCAAGACTCCGAACATGGATTTCATGGCCCGGCACGGCAAGGTCGGCCTGGCCGGCACCGTCCCGGAAGGGCTGCCGCCGGGCAGCGACGTGGCCAACCTGTCGATCTTCGGTTACGACCCGCGCACCTGCTATACCGGCCGTTCGCCGTTGGAGGCGGTCAGCATGGGGGTTGCCCTCGGTCCGGACGACGTCGCCTTCCGCATGAACCTGGTGACCCTGAATCCGCACGGCAGCGCGCTGTACATGGAGGATTTCTCGGCCGGCCACATCTCCACCGAGGAGGGGCGCGGCTTGGTGGCAACCCTCCAGAAGGAGATCGGCAGCGCCGAGTTCGAATTCCATCCCGGCGTCGGTTACCGTCACCTCATGGTCTGGCGCGGCGGCAAGGACGGCATGAAGGCCACGCCGCCCCACGACATCACCGGCAAGTCGGTCCTGGCGCACCTTCCCAGCGGCGACGGCGCCGCCACGCTGAACAACGTCATGAACCACGCCCAGATGGTGCTGCACGACCACCCCCTGAACAAAAAACGCAAGGAGGAGGGGAAGCTGCCGGCCAATTCCATCTGGCTCTGGGGGCACGGCAAGACGCCCAAAATCGCCCCCTTCCACGAAAAATTCGGCCTCTCGGGGGCGGTGATCTCGGCCGTTGACCTGATCAAGGGGATCGGCGTCTGCGCCGGCTTGGACGTAGTCAACGTGGAGGGCGCCACAGGCTACATCGACACCAACTACCTGGGCAAGGCCCGGGCCGCCCTTGCGGCGCTGGAAGACCATGATTTTGTCTACGTTCATGTGGAAGCGCCCGACGAGGCCTCCCATTCCGGCAGGATGGATCACAAGATCCAGGCCATCGAGGATTTTGATCGCCAGGTGGTGGGCACGGTGCTGGAGGGGATCGGAAAATTCGGCGATTTCGCCATCCTGTGCACCCCCGACCATCCCACGCCGGTGCGCCTGATGACCCACACGGCAGAGCCGGTACCGTTCATCATCTATCGCGGCGGGGAAGGACCGGGCAACGGCGCGTTGTCCTATGACGAGGAACAGGCCAAGGCAACCGGGCTGGTGGTGGAGGGTCACAGGCTGATGGAGATGCTGGTGCAGTAGGGAGTATTTGGCGGCGTGAGGTGATTCAGTCCACCAACATCTCCCTTAGTATATCCTTTACTTTGCCGATATGTTTGGCATCGAGCTTTCCCAGGGTTTTGATTAGACGGCCTTTATCAACTGTTCGAATCTGATCCAGAACAATCCAGGCATCCTTGCCGGCAAACCTCAATGCGACACGGCTCGGATATGGATGAGATATGGTCGTCATTGGGGCAATAATAACTGTTTTTAAGTGCCTGTTCATTTCATTTGGAGAAATAACCAGGCATGGTCGAGTCTTCTCGATTTCGTGTCCAATGATTGGATCGAGGTTGACAAGATACGCGTGGTACTGAGTTATTTCCATTCCCAGTCCTCTATTTCCAGTGAATCTTCGATCAGCATGTTATCATCGCCACGTTCATGCATGGCCGCAAAAGCCGCGTCCCATCCCTGGCGCGGCTTAGCCGTCACTGGGCGTATAATTATCTCGTCCTTCCCTGGTATGAGTTCAATTTCGTCATTAAGATTGTACTGTCTGAGCAAGGCAGCGGGTATGCGAACTCCCTTTGAATTGCCTATTGGAACCAGGTGGGCAAGCATGATACCTCTCCTCTCGTGTACCTACAAAGTAATTACATTTTAGCCGACGTACTCAGGCTCGTCAACTTTTTTCTGAACAAATCGCCTGGAATTCCCCTGCCTGTACGTATTCAAATGGGGCAGGATGTGGGCGTTTTGAAGTTGTCGATGATCCAGCGCGCGATGCTGCGCTTCGGCGGGAGCGTGGGAAGGGCGTCCAGGGTGAACCACCGGGCATCCTCCAGTTCATTGGTGTCAACCGTGATCTCGCCGCCGGCATAGTCGGCCACGAAGCCGGCCATGAGCTGAGCCGGAAAGGGCCAGTTCTGGCTCCCCACGTAGCGGACGTTTTCGATCCCGATCCCGGTCTCCTCCCTGACCTCGCGGATGGCGCATTCTTCCAGGGATTCGCCGAAATCTAGGAAGCCGGCCACCAGGCTGTACCTGCCCGCCGGCCATTCCGCCTTGCGGGTGAGGAGCAGTTGGCCGCCCCGCTTGACCAGCACGATGGCGCAGGGGTGGATATGGGGGTAATGCTCCGCAGCGCAGCCGGTGCACCGTTTGCCCCAGGTGCCGGCCATGGGCTCGGTCGGCGCGCCGCAGCGGGAGCAGTGGCGGCTCTGCCGTTCCCAGTGCAGGATCTGTTTGGCAAGGCCGCTCACGGTAAGGGTCGGCATGTCCAGGCGCTGTTCGGCGGCGTTGAACGCCTCGGACTCGAAAGGGGCCTGCAGGGGCAGGTCGCTGCCGACGGCAAAGGCGCGTAGCGGTTTGCCGCCCCATTGCCCGATGAAGAGCGGGGGTGCTTTCGGCTGGAGCCAGGCCGGCAGATGACCCTGCGGCAGGACCAGGCCGTTTTCGTCCCGGGCCAAAAGGACGCTGTTACCCTGCATGATGGCCCAATAGCCGTCTTGCGCAGGCTCCTGAGGCGATGGATAGCGTAGGTGGAAGCTCTCCTTGATTATGGAAAAATTGAAGGGAAGGTGGACCTGTTCGGGGAACGTCATAATATCCTCTCAAAGATCTGGTCGATTTTATGTAACAATATTCGCACCCGATGTCAAGGCGCGCCCGCGAGGCTTGACTGATAGCCGGAAAAACCCCATAATGACGTCAATGCTCCCGTTCAACCCCACACCCAAAACCCTTGCTGTTTCATGTGTCCGTGTCAGCCTCCTGCTTCTTTTGGGGTGGTATCTGGTATGCACCTTCCTGGCCCCGGGAAGGGGCTCTACTGTCCGCGATGTCTCGTTTCCGGCCGGCAGCGGCATCAAAAAACTGGCAACGGAACTCAAGCAGGACGGCGTCATCCGCAGCACTTGGCACTTCATACTCCTCGCCCGCCTGCGAGGGCAGGCCCACCGCCTCAAGGCGGGCGATTATCGTTTCACGGACGCCATGACGCCGGGCGATATCCTGCGCAAACTGGTGGCGGGCGACGTGGATTACCGCCGTTTTGCCCTGCCGGAGGGGTATTCCGTCTACCAGGTTGCCGAGATGCTGGAGCAGAAGGGCTATTTCAAGAGTGACGCGTTTCTGGCGGCGTGCCGCGACGCCGCCCTGCTGGAGCGCCTGGGCATTCGCGCCGCCAGCGTCGAGGGGTATCTCTTTCCGGCCACCTACAACCTGGCGCATAACGGCACGGAAGAACAGTTGGTCGTCCAGATGGTCGGCCGGTTCCGGAAGGTGTACGCCGATGTGACCGCGGGGGGACAGGAGCAGGGAGGGCTGTCTGCCAACGAGATAGTGACCCTGGCCTCTATCATTGAAAAGGAGGCGGTCTCTGCCGAGGAAAAGCCGCTGATCTCCTCGGTCTTTTACAACCGCTTGCGGCTGGGTATGCCGCTGCAGAGCGATCCGACGGCGGTTTACGGTGTAAGGGCCTTTTCTGGCAAGGTAACCAAGGCCGACATCGGCCGCCGTTCACCGTACAACACCTACCTGGCCAGGGGGCTTCCACCCGGCCCCATCGGCAATCCTGGGGCGGACGCACTTCGCGCTGCCCTGCATCCGGCCCATAGCAATTACCTCTATTTCGTGGCCCGCCAGGATGGCACCCACTATTTTTCGCGCACCCTGGAGGAGCATAACCGGGCTGTTGCGTGCTATCTCAGGAAAGACCGTTGAGAGATGATCGTTGAGAGATGAGAAAGGCGGACGAGAGTTGAGAGTTGAGAGTTGAGGTCTCAACCTTCAACTTTCAACACTCAACAGAGGAGTTAAACTGCCTGCCGTCGTGACATCCCGCGCAATGCACAAAAAAAAGCCGGGTGGCCTCTTTAAGGCCCCCGGCTTTCGAGTTTAGTGTGGCTTCAGGATTCATACCGATTTCAAATCAAGGATGNNCGCCTTGATTTGGAATTGGTATCAGATGTGAGGCGCGGCCTTTTGCACTGAGACCAGGAACTGAACGACGCCAACCAGGTTGATAAGTCTTCGGACCAATATGACCCTTTCATGTTCATCCTTGGTTTTCAGGCATCTCTCGAGAAGGTTTTGAAACTGCTCCACAACGATTTCGATGGAATTCCGTATCTTTTTACCCATACAAACCTCCTTCCTGCTGTTGCCGGGCACCCCGCTCTTAGGGACTCGGAACTTACCAATATACCGTTTTACATCTCATCTTCAGGCCATCTTTGCCGCCCCTTCAATCACAAAATCCTCAGCGTAGCCCTGCTACGCCTGCGGTTATGCTCAATCAGGCGCAACAAATCTGACCTAAATCTGAGCGCAAAACTTGGTATATCGGTAAATTCCGTGTCCCTTATGACCGATGACAGCAAGTATAACATGGCAATGTGAAAATAATGTGACGGAAAAGGTATATTTTTTCCCTCTTCGCATTGAAACGCGGTTTCTTTACCACCGGCCATGCCATGGAAGAGACGGTGAAGGTGAAGGCTAGTTCTACTTCGAAACGATCCATCCGTTTCTGGATGGCAATGGCAGGCTGGGACGGCTTCTCATAACCTATTATCTGCATTGGAAAGTGGTAATGGAAAAACCGCTCCTATATCTCAGCTACTATTTCAGGAAATATCGCCAGGAATACTATGACCGCCTGAACATGGTCCGGGACAATGGCGATTTCGAACAGT
Source organism: Geobacter sp. (assembly GCA_003151775.1). GTDB lineage: Bacteria > Desulfobacterota > Desulfuromonadia > Geobacterales > Pseudopelobacteraceae > Oryzomonas. Next base: position 5,704 of record PLYK01000062.1, read on the forward strand.
GGATTGCCTTCTTTCTGAAAGGCGTCGTGGTGACCGCCGATTCGGCAGTGGATGCCGCCAAGCAGATCATGGAGTTGCAATCCCGTCACTGGAACCGGCTCTGGCAGAAGAAGATATCAGGCTTAAATAGGGACACTCCCTATTTAAGCCCTGTGCAGTGAGGCGAACATTCCCACCTCTGAATTCAGGCAGGAAATCGGTACATTTATGCAGATCATTCGGCGGCCAGAGTAGCAGCCAGACTCACAGCCAGAGTCGAGCGTCCAACTAACCGGGCAACTAACCGGCAACTAACCGGGCAAGTCACCGGGCAAGTTGAAAAGTTACTTGCTGTATGTGTCGGAGAGTTAAGCAGACAAGAACTCCAGGGGCTTAAATAGGGAGTGTCCCTATTTAAGCCCCAAAAATAATGAAGAACCTCTTTTAATTTGAGTATAGAATTAAAAATATAAACTTTAGACGCCGATGGTGGGTCAAAATTCAAAGCCGAGAATTAGGGGGACAGTATAGAATGGCGCTAGTTTAAGGTTTTGCTGCACGACATCTGTTCCGGTGTGGGACCGCTTTCATTTCATGTCTCGGCGCAGTCAACAACTGACCTGATTAGCACTGATCTACCGCTGGCTTAAATAGAGACACTCCCTATTTTTAATAAAGTATTAAATGTGGAGTGTTTGAATGCATAAGTAAGAGTTGAGGTGGAAGCCTCCGGTGGTATAGATAGCTTGTATGAGCAAGCGGTCGGACCGGCAATGCCGTCCAAAATCAAACTACCACGAGGAGGCTT
>PLYK01000097.1 GCA_003151775.1 Geobacter sp.
ATGTCGTTCTGGATGGTGCCGGAGATCTTGTCCGCGGACACCCCCTGCTTCTCGGCCACGGCGATGTACATGCAGAGCAGGGTGGCGGCGGTGGAGTTGATGGTCATGGAGGTGGAGACCTTGTCCAGAGGGATGCCGTCGAAGAGCGTCTCCATATCGGCCAGGGAGTCGATGGCTACGCCGACCTTGCCGACCTCGCCGTCTGCCATGGCGGCATCGGAGTCGTAGCCCATCTGGGTCGGCAGGTCGAAGGCGACGGAGAGGCCTGTCTGTCCTGCCTGGAGCAGGTACTTGTAGCGTTCATTGGATTCCCTGGCAGTGCCGAAGCCGGCGTACTGGCGCATGGTCCAGAAACGTCCGCGGTACATGGTCGGCTGCACGCCCCGGGTGTAGGGGAATTCTCCAGGAAAACCCAAGTGCTCTTCGTAACCAGGGTAGTCAAAACCGGGAGTAAAACAGCGCTCCATCTCAATGTTGGAACTGGTGCGGAACTCCACGGCGCGTTCAGGGGCCTTGGCCATGTTCTTTGCCACTACAGTTTCGTTCCACTCTTTGGTCTTGTCTGAAATGCTCATCTCATCCCCCACTGACAATCCCCTAGAGAACTGCCTTTAGATAGGCCGTGGTCTGCTCACGCTTTTCCTTCTCAATCAATTTGAGATCAACTTCGACAAACTTCTCGTCAGGGGTTATTTTGAAGAGCGGCTGGCCCTTCTGGACAATGGCGCCGTCCCTCCCTTCCATAATGATCTTGTCGAGAGTTCCCGAAAAGGGCGCCCTTATGGTGTTGAACATTTTCATGACTTCGATGATGTAGAGCGGCTGATCCTTCTCAAAATGCATCCCTTCGGATACGAAGGGGGGCAGTCCCGGGGCCTCCTGGCCATAGTACATGCCTCCGCAGACCGCCACAATCTCGTTGGCCTTGGTAGAAGGCGGCGGCACGAGGACCTTTTTCATCCGTGCCTGCAAATCAGGGTCAGTCAGATAATCGGGTATTACCACTTCCAGGTCGTCCAAAACCTTCATATCCCAGAATTTCGTGTTTTCGCCGATCAAAAACAGCATCCCAAGCAATTCGAGCCCGGCCGCGTAACCAAAGTGGGCAGAACGGATCTGTTCCCAAGCCTCGACGTCATAGCTACCCTGAGGTTTATCCTTCTTGAGAAGTTCGTTAAGCTTGAAGTACTCATTGCGCTCCAGACCCAGGCTTTCACGCAGGGTGCGATAAAAATGAAGGGACTGCTGAAGAAGCTCGTTATCGTGGTCCCAGATGATTTCAGCCGCCGGCTTGTGGGGACGGGTATTCATATGCAGATATTCATAAGTTTCGTTGAGAACTCCCAAAGGGTTCCTCAACCAGATGACCTTCCCCTTTTCGATACGGAAGTTCTTCTTGTTCATGCTTAACCAGCCCGAAAGCAGGTGCGGATCATCGAGGAGACGCTCCATGGGGCGGGTGATCAAGGTTCCTTTGCGGTCAAGCAGGGCTGACATATTCTTAAGCTCCCAGGCTGAGACGTCCGGCTGATCGGCAAACTGCTCCAACACCAGCTTGGCATAATGTTTCTTCATCTGGAAAAAAGCAAAAACAACATCCAGGAGGAGGGCCTCTTCCTTGAGGGTTCCCACCAAGGTCAGGTAGGGGACCACAAAACGGGTGGTGGGCTTGGCCATGACGTTGCGACCCAAGAACCAGTTGACCAGACCATAGTGAAACTCGCGGTTCGTCGACAGAGCACTGCCACGCAACGTAGTACTGCAAAGTACATCAGAGAGGCGCTCATAACTGGTTTGACGGTCCTCACCCTTCGTGAGCAGCAGGGCTATATTTGAGTCATAGGCGCCGGCCACCTTATATTTCATGAATATTCCGGTGTCAGGATTGAGCATGTTTATGCCCTGGTCGTCGCGAACTTCTCCTTCAATTGGCTTCGACCAGTAACGGATCATTCCGCCGGCATGGGGCGACAGCGAAGCATCAGTGGCATTCAGGCGGGCCTCGACTGAAGCATTGAACCGTACGATTCGCTCAGGCTTGGGCAAGCGCTCCTTGTGGCGCGCCAGGAGGGCCATGGCCTCAACGAGTGATTCTACAATGAAAAAGTCTTTTTTGTCTTTGGGGTTGGTGAACTTGAGACTGTAGCAAAGCTCGGTGACGCGATGTTCGACCTGTATGCGGGTGTTGACCTCCATAAAGAAATGGCGGTCCCGATCGACGATGCATTCGAAGGTCGAGGCGGAGTCAAGGCCGACCGCCTGACCGAAGCGGGCAGATTCCTCTTCCATCCGCTTGAGAACCTTCAGGTCACTTTCCAAAGCTATAACTTCTTCCTTTTTGCCAAAAGCCTTGGCCTTGGCAATGGCCTCACCCAGGCCTTCCTGGGTGACGGAAACCTCCAGAAGTTTCTGCTCATGCATCTGGAGGGAACAGTCACGACCGCCAAGAGAGATGCACCAGACGCCATTCCCCAATAGCTGAATTTCATTGTGGCGGGTTTGTTCGATATTGAGTTCTATCAGGACGTTCTTGTTATCGCCAACCCCATTGGCCTTTACCTCATTGAGCACTTCGCGCACCAGTGCCGGAGCCTCGGCAGCTGCCTTGGCGACCAACTTCTCGTCGGCATTTTTGACTACCAAAAGCGAAGCCCCCAGAATGCGCTGCCCCTTGCCGCCGCCACCGCCGATGGCCTTGATGCGGAATCGGCTCTGAGGGTATTTATTGAATAGCGCAATTATCTCTGTCCGTACCTGGGCGCATAGTTCATCGATGGAAAAGAGGTCGATACCTTTGGCATACGATGCCATTAAGATGTGATCGGCAAGAACTTCCAGGGGAATCTTGGCGTCCTTCAGTATCTTGTCATCGCAATCAAGACCTTCAGCCTTGACCAACGCCAGGAGTTTTTCACGGGTTGGATGCTTTTTGACCAGGGTCCTGGCAGTGACATTATCAACACCAGGAGTAACACTGACATTTATCTGCAGCGCGGTGCGTTTTGCCTCGTCTTTTTTACCTGCTCTAGCCTGGGTAGCAGCACAAGGACCTATAAATTTGAGACCAGCGCTCTCTATGGCAGACACAAATTCCTCATCTTCGGCCATGAAACCGTAACCGGCAAAGATCGAGTCGTAGCCGTTATCCTTGGCCATTTGAATAATCTGTTTGATTCGCTCTACCCGTTCTTCTTTGCTGGCGCCGCTATAGTCCGGCACGCGGTGAACCCGGCGAGAGTCGGTCAAGTGACGCAGTTCAGGGGCCAGGGCATTGGGATAGACAATCGAGTCTTTTTCAGAGAGCAGAATTCCGTAGTGAGATATCCCCATCTCCTCGTATACATCCATGGCCTCCTTGCGAATCGGACCACGGCAGACGATCAACGGCTTAAGATCTTCACAGGAAAAGGAACGCACCCACTCGGAGGAGGACTTGCTCAATCGGCGGTCACGGTGGATCAGGGGATTATGCTTGTAGTAATCACTCTGTGGCATGGTCTCTATATCTCCTTAAAATCAAATAGAAATCAGTGGCGAGAAATCAAGAACCGGGGCAGAGGTTTCAGCATGATCCGGCTCCTGTATCACGGATTCGGACGTCCGCCAATTAATGGAACTCGCGTTGGATGGCCTGCATTGGGCCAGGTTTGTAATGACGAAGAAGAAAGTTCATGTTCTCACCCAAAACCTTGCGCAGGTCGGTAGGCATGACCAGGGAGGAGATAGAACCCAGTGCAAGACCTTCTTTCGGATTCATCAGCTCCTTTTCGTAACGCAGGTTCAGGGCAGTTTCTTCAAGCCGCAGCCAATCGGCCACATCCTTTTCGGCATCCTTGGTTGCTTCGCCGGCCTCCATGCCTGCCGAAACACGCTCCTGAACACCATGTTTGATACGATCCTTCGTGGTACTACGAAGTTTGCGGAGTTCATCCTTGTAGACAAACTCTTTGCCGGCCGGCCCCATAACTGCCAGGCGGGTGGTCGGCAGCGCCAGAACCAGGTCGGCGCCGGTGGGATAGTTGTTAAAGGAGGCATAGGCGCCGCCGTAGGCATTGCGGATAATCAGCAGGATGCGCGGTGTCCTGATGTCGACGATGGAATCAAGCATGGCACGGCCGGCCTGGACAATACCGCGGGACTCTTGCTCTCGCCCGGGAAGGAAACCGGTTGTATCTTCCATAAAGATCAACGGGATATTATAGATATTGCAGAAACGGTTGAAACGGGCAATTTTGTAGGCGGAATCAACCGATATCTGGCCTGATGCAACGGCGCTGTTGTTGGCCACGAAGCCGACCACGTTGCCGCCAAGACGGCCGAAAGCGGTCACAGCCTCACGGGCGCGGTCACGCTGAAGTTCGAAGTAATCACCATGGTCACATATCTGCTGGATCATGATCGAGACATCAAACGGGGTATTGAATCCGGTCGGCGAGTTGAAAGCCTTTTTCAGCAACGTATTTATTTCCCAGGTCTTGCGGTCCAACGGATCGCTGGTCTTCTGGAAGGGGGCCATGACACTGTTGTTGTCAGGGAGATAGGAAAGAAGCATGAGGGCGGTACGCAGGGCATCGACTTCATCCTCAACTGTCATGTCGGCTACACCGGATTGTCCGTGGACCTTAGGACCACCCAGATCTTCGGGGGTAACATCCTCACCCAGGACCGACTTGACGACCCCTGGCCCGGTCAGACCGAAAAAAGTGTCCTGAGGCTGGATGACAAAGCTTCCCTGGCGAGGGAGGTAACTGCCGCCACCGGCATTGAAACCAAACATGCACATGATACTGGGTACCACGCCACTGATCTTGCGTAATGCGGTAAAGGCCTCAGCGTAGCCATCCAGGCCCCCAACCCCGGCCGGTACAAAGGCTCCTGCGGAGTCGTTCATGCCGATCAGGGGGATACCCTTCTCACCTGCCGTTTGGAATAAAAGAGCAAGTTTTCGACCATTGGTGGCATCAATCGAACCGGCTCGAACCGTAAAGTCATGACCATAAAGGGCAACGTCACGCCCATTGATGTTGAGGATACCGGTCACCAGCGAAGCGCCGTCCAGATTCTTGCCCCAGTTCTGGAAGAGGATGTTGGGGTCCTTTTCAGTTAATACGCGGATTCTCTCCCAAACGGTCATGCGTTTTTTGAAATGCTGTTTTTCAATCTGCGCTATGCTGACCGACTTGATGGGGCGCTGGATCAGGTCATAGCCTTCCTTCATCGCCTCTTCATAGCCGCCTTTTTTGCCGGGGATTTCACCAGGAATGGTGAATTCAACACTCTCATTGGGTGCAAACGGGTTTTTCAGTGATGGTTTAATGATTTTTTTGGACATCTACGCCATCCTTCCAATACAGGGGATTTTTCAGCAGCGCCAAAATATGGTAAATTAATCGAATTTGTGCAACGGCTAAGGATCTTCACCGTCACCGGGAAAAAGGGCAAAACTATCTCGTCACGACGGCCAGCACCTTGACCTCGCTCCCGTCCCTGGAAAGCAGGCGATGTTTCAGGGCTGAATCAAAGTAGACGCAGTCCCCCTCATAGAGGGTGATCCTTCGGTCATCCAGCAGCAGGTCGGCTGTCCCCTTCATAACGAAAAGGAACTCCTCGCCGTCGTGACTGTAGGTATTTTCCTCAAGCGCCTTCTCCGATACCGTAAGAAGAAAGGGTTCCATCTTCTTGCTCTGTTTACGGAAGGAAAGCGATTCATAGGAATAGCCCTGGCTGGTGCCAGCGCGGGAGATGACCCGCGGGATGGCCTTGCGCTCATGGGCGCGGACAACCTCGAAGCGGCATTCCTCCTCGTCCTCGGCAAAGAATATCCCGATCTTGACGTCAAAAAACTTGGCTATCCTGGACAGGGTGGCAATGGGGGGAGAGACGTTGTTATTCTCGATCTGCGAGATGAGAGCGGGAGAAAAGCCCGTTTCCCTGGCCACTGCCTGAAGGGTCATTTTCTTGGCGAGGCGAAGTTTTTTGATTTTTGCCCCAATATTGAAGTCACTCATGTTCACCCTACCGGAAATAAAACCCGTTTTTATGCCGGGTTTTTATACAATTTACTTTATAATGTCAATGAAAATTATTTATCAAGAGCAAAGATTATAAGTCATGATAAAAATGTTTAAAAATAATAAAAAAGCGTTTCAAGGTTTCAAACGGCGTGCCAGCAGTTGCAGCGTGTGTAGCACCTGGACGCGGGAACCGTGCTGCTTGAGACCATCGGAAAGCTGCATCATGCAGCCTGGGCAGCCGGTTGCCACGATCCGGGCGGCCGTATCGATGATGGCGCGGCTCTTGGCGTCATTGATGGTCATGGACGAGCCATAGTGATAGACATTGAACGTGCCGCCCAGACCACAGCACCGGTCGGCCCCCTCCATCTCGGCCAGTTCGATGCCGGGCGTACCCTGCAATAGTTCGCGGGGCTGTTGGGTCAGGCCGCGGGTGCGCAGGTGGCAGGGATCGTGGTAGGTTACGCGCACAACATCGCCCGCCCCGGTTTCAGCGGGATTCAGCCCCAGTTGGTGTAGCAGTTGGGAGGCATCCACCGTCTTTTTCGCCAGGGCGTCCAGCCTATCCCGCAGCTCCGGGTTGCGTTTGCCCACCACCAGCGGATAAAGGCGATGCAGGGCGCCGCCGCAGGTAGCGCATGCGCTCATGACATAGTCGGCTTCGTACCGTTCCATCTCCGCCAGGTTCTTCTCGGCCAGCCCCCGCACGGTGGCCAGGTCTCCGCCGGACATGGCCGGCAGGCCGCAGCACTGCTGTCCTTTGGGAATGATCACCGTGCAGCCCAGGTGACGAAAAAGCGCCAGGGCCGCTTCGCCGATATCGGTATAGACGAAGTTGGTCATGCAGCCGACAAAAAAGACGATCCGCGGCTTGCCCGGGTCCCCTGGGATCACCTCTGGATGCCGGTCCATGAAGGGTTTTTTGGCAATGGCCGGGATATGGCGCGTGCCGCCCACAAATGGCATCGGAAATCGCAGCCGCAGACCCGACGTTTCAGGCACCTTCCTGAAAAAGAGCGGGCCGAGCAGGCCGGCCATCCTGGCGCCCATCTTCATCAGGGAGCGGTTTTTGATCACCTGGCCGACAGCCGCATGGAAGGTGGTTAGGCCACGCCGCTTCGCCAGGGCCTCCCGTGCGGCCACAACGATCTCGTCGGTCGGCACCTCATTCGGGCATTTCTCCACGCAACTGCCGCACAACAGGCACTTGGACATGGCAATATAAGTCTGGTCATCCAGCTCTATGTCGTTATTGAGGATATGCCGGGCCAGGGCCACCTTGCCGCGGGCAACGGCCGGTTCGCGCTGGAATGCGGCGAACGCCGGGCAATTTGCCCGGCAGGCGCCACATTTCACACATTTTTTCAGATCCTTTTCAACTCGCTTAAGAGGGTCAAGGGGTTGTTCCACAGAAGATGTTCCTTTTTCATGTTCAGCATAAATTTTAGTCATTTGTAAACCTGGAAGCCTCGTACAGAACGGAGAGGACATACTTAAATCTCATGATATCATAAAAATGCGATCAGGTGGTAGACTAGAGCCTCGGTCGCCGCCTGTCAAACGATTAATCCGCTTGATTTGCCGATAAATTACACTATGATACATCAAAAAACAACAGGTGACCGGTATGGAATTCAACCATTTCGATGATCACGGCAATGCCGTCATGGTGGACGTAAGCAACAAGCAGGCGACCATGCGGACAGCCACGGCAGCCGCGGAGGTCCGCATGTCGGACGAACTGCTGACAGCCATCCGAACCAGCGCCGTAGCCAAGGGTGATGTGCTGAGCGTGGCGCGGCTGGCCGGCATCATGGCGGCAAAGAAGACGCCGGAACTGATCCCGCTCTCCCACCCGCTGGCCCTGCACTCCGTGGCGGTTGACTTTGAACCGGACCGTGGCGCGGGAAGAATCGAGATACGGTGCACCGTGCGCGCCTTCGAGCGTACCGGCGTCGAGATGGAGGCCATGACCGGCGCAGCCGTAGCCGCCCTGACCATCTACGACATGTGCAAGGGGAGCGACAAATCCATCAGCATCGGCGCTATACGGCTCTTGTACAAGGAAGGCGGCAAAAGCGGCGTATACCGCCGGGAGGAGGGACGATGAGGGCGGCCATTCTGACCTTGAGCGACAAGGGGGCGCGGGGCGAGCGCGTTGACGAGAGCGGCCCGGCGTTGGCCTCATGGCTGGCGGAACGAGGGGTAGCCACGGTGCACTCCGAGGTGATCCCCGATGATTTCGGGCAGATCGTGGCCGCGCTTAGCGCCTGGGCCGATGCGGACAAGGCCGACCTGATCCTGACCACCGGCGGCACCGGGGTCTCGCCGCGGGACGTGACCCCCGAGGCCACCATGAAGGTTTTGGAGCGCCTGATTCCGGGCATCGGCGAATTGATGCGCCTGAAGAGCCTGGAAAAGACCCCCATGGCGTCGCTGTCGCGGGCGGTTGCGGGGGTCCGCGGCCAGACGCTGATCATCAACCTGCCGGGCAGTCCCAGGGGGGCGCTGGAGAACCTGGAAGCGGTCTGGCCGGTCATCGGCCATGCGGTGGAAAAGATCCGCGGTGACGAGGGCGATTGCCAACTGAACAGCATAACGGCAAAGGCTCTCCATTAAAATTATTCAGCGTACTGCAGAATAATCTTGATTTTTTTCCAGTACGATGTAAATTTTACAGATGGAAAAACGCACCTCATACTATAGAATCTGGGACACGCTCGCGGCCGAGAAGAGCATGGTCTTCCTCGCGGGGCCGCGCCAGGCGGGGAAGACGACGCTGGCGAAAATCATCGCCGGGGGGTTTTCCAACACCCTCTACTTCAACTGGGACATCCAGGAGCACCGGGCGCTGCTCCTGAAGGATCCTGCCTTCTTCACCACGCTCAAACGCCGCGACTCCTCCACCCCCTTCGTCGTCTTCGACGAGATCCACAAGTACCGAGACTGGAAGAACTACCTGAAGGGGGTCTACGACCAGTTTGGCCAGGAGTACCGTTTCCTCGTCACCGGGAGCGGGCGCCTCGACCTCTACCAGAAGGGGGGCGACTCGCTGGCCGGCCGCTACCTCCTCTTTCACCTCTGGCCCTTCACTGCCGGCGAGCTTTTCGGCGGGAAGCGCGCCCTGGAGGATTTCCTCGCCGACCCGCTGTTTCTTGCAGCGGTGGATCCTGACGCCGCCGCTGCCGCCTGGGGGACGCTGGAGAGCCTGAGCGGCTTCCCCGAGCCGTTCCTCGGCCGCCGTCCTGCCGGTTACCGGCGCTGGTCGGCAAACTACAGCCAGAGCCTGATTCGCGAGGACATCAGGGATCTGAGCGACATCCGTTCCGTCGGCGCCATGGAGACGCTCTACCATCTTATCCCTTCGAAGGTGGGGAGCCCGCTTTCGGTATCCTCGCTCGCCGGCGACCTGAAGGTGGCCCACGGCTCGGTGCAGAGCTGGTTGGCGCTCTTCGAACGCTTCTTCCTCACCTTCAGCCTGCCCACCTGGACCGACCGCGTCGTCCGCGCCATCCGGAAGGAGCGCAAGGTCTACCTCTTCGACTCCCCGCGCATCAAGGACCCGGCGGCCTGCTTCGAGAATATGGTGGCCGTCGAACTGTGGCGGGCGGTCTCGTGCTGGAACGCGCTCGGCGCCGGGGAATTCACCCTGCATTTCGTGCGCGATACCCAAAAGCGCGAGGTCGACTTTCTCGTCGCCAACGACCGGGAGCCGCTATTCCTGGTGGAGTGCAAGCTTGCCGACGAGAAGCCGGCAAAGTCGCTCTTCGTCCTGCAGGAGGAGCTTCAGGTCCCAGCAGTGCAGCTAGTGCGCGACATGGAGGGCTATCGCAGCTACCGAAACGGCACGCTCCCCGTTCTTATCACCGCGGCCAGCCACTGGTGCGCCGGACTGCCGACCTTTACCGTCGGAGACAATCCGGCATGACACCGACGACGCACTTTTCTAGGCGCCGGGCTTATCCTCGGCGCAGCCCGGCCCGGCCACCGCGGCACAACCGGCGCTTCACCAGCAATTCAGAGTGCCCCCGTCGTCGCACTGGGTTCGATTCTCAATTTTTAGAATAAAGTTGAGATTCGACCGGCAGGCAGTTCGAGTCCGCGCTGGGGAGCCATAAAATTCAGGCACTTACAAGTCTTTTTGGCGAATCTGAAGGCGAATCTGAAGGGACGCTGCTTGTTATGTTGCTGGCGAATCTGAAGGGACGCTGCTTGTTATGTTGCTAATTAGGCGAATCTAAAGGGACGCTGCTTGTTATGTTGCTAATTATGACCATAGAAAAATAACAAACAACGTCCCCTTAAGACCCCCAACACTAAACAAAATGAATTAGTAACTATTTAGCATCAACATCGGAGGATAGGCATCCTGCCTGTCTTCAGGCGATGTTTCATCAGCCTGATAAGAGTGGAGTGAACACATACACAAGCGATAAAACCGCTTGAAACTCAGGCTGGAAGCCTACGCTCCCATAATATGCTGAAACAGTTACGCATTTGTTTAGATTTGCCTTGTCCCGTTGGGGTCGAAGACCCTGCCACAAAGATGTCAGCTTAATCGGATTCCGACTGTAAAGGTTTTTTGAAAGATAATGGCTGGACCTTGTCGAAAAAACTTACACATTCCACCATAGCATAGAGGACGCAAAAGCTTTCCACAAAGATATTAAATGTTTAATCAATTGGTATATTTTTTGCTTGAGCCATGCAAACTTGAGATTATTTTAAATAAATATTTGATAAATCATAACATGCTAAAATATATGGATAAAAATTATGTATCATGATAATTTACAAATCAAACACAATTGGGGAACTCTTTTTAATCAGAGCAGGTTTTTGAGGGGATTCACAACGACGTCAGCATAACCTGGCGTTTTGCGAAGTCCTGTCGCAGATGAAGACTGAACAAGGAAGGTCATGTCATGGACCAAGAGGATTATGCAGCAGAGAGTAGGAATGGCAAGGAAATAGCTGCCTCGCATTTGGAAGCATTCATAGAAGAACCGGATTCCGTACGCGCAAGCAATGGCGACCACTTTGATCTGTTGCCTGCCGGTTATTTAACCATAAACGAGCATGGGCTGATCCTCGAGTCCAACATTGCCGCAGCCTCCCAGTTGGGTTTACCCCGAGACTTCTTAGTCAATCAACAGATATCAAGTTTTATCTTCCCCGATGACCAGGACGCGGACTGTCTTCGCCGCAATTGTTTCTCCGATACCGGCAAACCACAGATAGGCAAAGTTCGGATGGTACGTGACGACGGCACACAATTCTGGGCATGGGTCGAGTTGGCGAAGGGACGGGATGAGGAGAACGGCGCTTCAGTATGCCGCATTGCTATGAGCGACATCACCCCGCTCATGCAGGCAAAGGAAGAGCTGCGTACGAGCCGGAGGCAGCTTGCCGATATCATTGAATTCCTGCCTGACGCCACCATAGCCATTGATAAGGATAAGCGCGTCATCATCTGGAACCGGGCAATCGAAAAAATGACCGGTATTCCGGCTCAGGAAATGATAGGCAAAAGTGG
>PLYK01000137.1 GCA_003151775.1 Geobacter sp.
CTGGGCATTGAAGCCGAAGAGGCCGGAAGAATCATCGCTCAGCGGCAGAAGCAGCGGGACAACTTCATCCGCGACTTCCTGGACCGGGATGCCCACGACCTGAGCTTTTACCACCTGGTGTTCAACAACGACAAAAACGACGTTGAAGCCGTCGCCCGCACCATTGCGGAGTATGTGAAGGCCCCATAACCGCAATGTTCGGGCAAAAGACAGGTCATGAAGCGGTGGAAGATTCCGGCAGGGGACGGAGAAAGACCACATAGGCGCCGCCTCCGCCCAGCTCCCGCGGGGCCGGTGCAAATTCAAGCACCATCCCGCGTCCGGCGTCCCGCAGCCAGGAGGCAATTGCCTGTTGAAGCACCGGTTCACCCGGTGAATTGATCCCCTTTCCGGTGATGACCAGGGCGGCCTTCTGCCCCTTGCGGCGCGCCGTATCCAGAAAGCGGGGGAGCGCCGCCAGCGCCTCTTCCCTCGTCAGCCCGTGCAGATCGAGCTGATGGGAAACTGCAATGATGCCACGCTTCACCTGGCGCAGGCGATTACCCGACAGCGGCTTCAATTCGTCGTCATCGGGAACTGAATCGGCGAATTTCGTTTCCAGTTTTAAACGGCCGAGCTCCTGCAGAAACAGCTCCGCGGATTCCTGGTCGAAGCCTGTGGACGGCAGGGAGGAAGATCGAGCCGGCTCACGGAGAGCAGTGCTTGCCTTTTTGACCTTTTCTGCACGCAACACCTTGACATCAGCCATAGCCCGCAGGAAGAGGTCACTCCCCTCCTCGACCGGCTCGACTTCACGGGCGGGCGGCCCCGGTACGGCATCCGGCTCCTTCCGGGAGATGTCCATCTCTTTCAAGGTCTTTTTACCCATCAGTCCTTGGCCACCAGGGTGATTTCAATACGGCGGTTCTTGGCGCGCCCCTCCTTTGTGGCATTGTCGGCCACCGGCTTGAACTCGGAAAAGGCCGCTGCGGAGAGGTTGGCCGGATCGAGCCCCTGCTGTTGCAGGAATTTGGCAACATTGATGGCACGGGCTGCCGAAAGCTCCCAGTTCGAAGGGAACTGGGCCGACTTGATTGGCACGTTGTCGGTGTGCCCCTCGATACGGATCGATTTATCCTTGACCTCTTTCAGGGTCGGGACCATCTTGAGCAGAATGGCGATTCCGTCCGGCTTGACGTCCGCCTTGCCGGAATCGAACAGGATAGCGGCCTCCATGTTGACGGTCAATTTTCCCTTCAATTCCGAGATGGTCACCTGCCCTTGGGCGATCTCGCTCTTCATGTTTTCCAACAGATGTTCGTAGGTGCCGCTGACCTCCTTGACCTTCTCTTCCTTGGCCTTCTGGAGAGTGGCTATCTCATCGCCGAGCTTCCTGTTCTCCTCTTGCAGATCGGCTGCCTTCTGGCGCAAATCGCTGATATTCTTGGAGAGGGTATCGGATTTGGCTTTGAGCACCTGTTCCAGTTCACTCTTATCCTTGGTGAGCGCCTGATTTTCCTTGGCCAGCCCTGCCGCCTCGGCCTTCAGCTTGTCAAACTCGGCCTTAAGCAAGCTATTATCGGCAGAGAGCTTCCCGTACTGCTGTTTCAGGCCGCCAAGCTCGCCCGACAGGCCTTTGGCCTCATCCTCCTTCAACTGGTACTTGCCTTGGGAAACACAGCCGTTCAAAGCCAGGGCCATCAGGCCCGCCAACACCAGATAAATGGTTCGTCTCACCACACTCGGCCTCCTTTTTGATTTTGTCTTTGGCACTACCGGCTGGCGGTCTTTCTGCTGAGAGAGATCAAGATCATGTCCAACACCGTTTTCTGCCGCGCCTCGAACTTGTTGAGCACCGCCAGACAGGTGCCCATTGGGCAGAGCTCGTGAAGAAAGTCGGCATCCCGCCCGGAAATGATCACCACCCGGTTTTTGTCCATCCCCGACCTGGTGGCAAACGAAAGCAATTTCAAGCCATCAATGGCAGGCATCTCCAAGTCGATCAGCAGCAGGTCATACCCGCCGGTCTTTATGGAGTTCAAGGCCGTTACCGGACTGTTGCAGATATCCACCTGTAACAGAGGGTAGGCGTTATGGATGTACCCGGCCAGGAACTCGGTAAAGGCCTGGTCGTCATCAATCAGTAATATTCTGCCCATAGCTTCATAATATAGTCGATTTTACGGTACCCATGAAACAAAAAAAACAGGGGGTCTGCGGGAACGCTACTTGATGACGCGCGTGGCATTGCTCAAGACTGTGAAGGGGAGATTAATCCCCAACTCCTGGGCAGCGCGCATGTTGATGATCAGCTCGATACGGCGGGGGGAGATCAACGAAAGATGGTTCTGCTTGGCGCCTTCCAGAATACGGGTGGCTATGTCGGCAGCCAGGTGCCCCTGCTCTTCGGGATCGATTTCAAGCGACATGATCGCGCCCTTTTCGGCAGCGCCGGGCATGGTGGCAAGTACCGGGATGTTGCGGGTCTTGGTGCGGGCGATGATCTTGCTGAACTGCCGGGACACCAAGCCGCTTTCCGTAGCAAAGACGACGTCGGAATGGTCGAGCAGGGAAGGAAGGGCCGCCTCCAGGGCAGCGGCAGAGGCAACGTTTGCCTCCGTCACGATCATATCGTAGTGAGGCGCAAATTTCTTGATATCATCAAGCTGCTTCTGCGATCCGGCCTCGCGGGAGTTGTAGACGACGCCGATCCGCCGGTATGGCTTGATGTGCTCCCGGCTGTCCTTGAACGTCTTTATCAAGGTAATCAACGGCACCCGCGAACTGACACCGCACATACCCCGCTGCGGCCCGTCGGATACGAAGACGTCAACGGACACAACCGGAATCCCGTCTGATTCCTTCATGGCCGTGAACGCAGCCGGCGCCCCGTAGGCCACGATCAAATCCGGGCGGTAGGCATTGAACTTTCTGATCGTATTGGACCAGGAGAGCGGATCGGGATTCGGAACCTGCAAAATGATCTCAACATTGGCCGAGGTATAACCCAAAGCGGCCAGGGACTTGATAAAGGCCTGGTGCGCCTCTCGGTAGCGCGGCTGGTCGCAGCTCATGACGGCGGCGATGACCTTGCCTGCGGCATGGCAATCCGGATGCCGGCAGCACGCCAGGAAAAGGATCATCAGCACTATGGAGAGAATTCGTTGGCGCATACCATCCACTACCACCGCGAAGTTAACGATAGCATAGTCGTATGGACCGAGCCGTCGAAGAGCGCATTACCGGAGTTGTAATTTCGGAAACAGTAGTCCATTGAGCAGCCGGCATGTTTGCTAAAGCGCCAATCGGCACGGGCCGTCACGCCCGTTTCGACAGCATCCAGCCGGGTAAGGTTGGTGATGCCGGTGGTATCGAAACTTCCCGTCGCGCCCGCTAGGGTAAACGCCTGGACAGGCACGTCAAACCGGGACCCTGAACGCACCTGCTGGAATCCGAGGGAGATGTCCAGCGGCTCGGCAACGGCATAGGCAATATCGATGCCGTAGACGTGCGCGCTAGAGCGGTAGTTGGTCGCCGCGAGCGGCATCGGATCGCTGATGATATTGGCAAACAATACCGATTGGTCCGTCACCGTTTCCAGGTATGAATAGTTGGCGGTGATGGTCAGGCGCTCCACTGGGCTGAACCACAAGCTCCCATTGGCCGAGTACATGCGGTTTTCTCGCGGCAGGGTGTAGCCGTCAACAGGCGCCGGGACAACCGTGGCGTCACTGCTTAGGCTCTGCTCATAGGTGGTTATGAAGCTTGCCGTAGTCCCCCACGCGCCGTTTTTGATGTATGTTACAAACAGTTCGCCCTTGTGGCTTTCCGATGCCGAGGTCTTCCATTCCGGGTTATCGGTTGTGCAATAGGTGTAGGCGGCGTTCACCCTGAAACCGGGGAACGGCCTCCAGGAGGCATTCGCCAGGA
Organism: Geobacter sp.; assembly: GCA_003151775.1. Classification (GTDB taxonomy): domain Bacteria; phylum Desulfobacterota; class Desulfuromonadia; order Geobacterales; family Pseudopelobacteraceae; genus Oryzomonas. The sequence continues at coordinate 3,910 of PLYK01000137.1, forward strand.
CTCTGTGGGTCTGACTGTATTCGCTGTGGAGTGCCGCCGGGTCGCCGGGCGTGAGGTCACTGTCGGGCACATTGTCACGGGACAAAAGGACGGCTCGGTATTCCAGGCGGTAGGTCACTTGCTGGTTAGGCCGGAACGTGCCGGAAAGGGAAAGGGTATCCTTGACCGTGTCGATACCGGGCTGCACCAGCAAAAGACCCGGCGTGGCAGTGTAGACGCCGGGAAGCGGGGTCACGGCGGGTATCCGGGAAAAGGCATACGAGACGGTTGGGGGCGATTCCAGCTCGGTCTGCAGGCGCCGGTATTTAAGGGCGAAAGACAGTTCCTTGAACGGGGTGTACGTCAGGTCTCCCGCCACCGAATGCAGCGTTTGCTCCGGTTTGGAGGAGGGACGCGCATCCCCCCGGCCGGCGTCGTTTTCCCTCTTGGTAAGGACATAGGCGGCCGTCCCCACCAGGCCGCCGCTCATGTCGGAGTAAAGCCTGACCGTATGGGACGTTACCCGGCTGTCGGAGACGACGTTGGTCGCCTGGTTGCCTGGAGTGATCGCTCCGCCGCCGGTTACGACGAAAGGATAGCGGATATCCGGGGCCTGGTTTGAAAAATCGCGGATACGGAATCCATAGGCGATGTCGAAGAATCCCAGATGGGCGTCGGCGCCGACGCTTCCCTCCCGCGTGACTTGGTCAACCTGCCGGTTGAGGGAGACGATCCTGTTCTGCGGGTCGCCAAAGTTGTAGTCGCCAAAACGGAGCTGGTCGGTTCCCCGGCGGCTCAGTTCCCAGTACCCAAGGTTGATGTGGATGGGATTGTTGCCCAGCTTGATGCGGTTCTCCACCTGGGTAATGCCGGTGCGAACGCCGTAGCCGTCCGCGGGGGCGGGCGATTGCGTCGTTGCGTATTGGCCGGTGGATGACTGGGGAAGCTGTTCCGTGAGCAGGTTGTGCCAGAGGGCCTCGCTTTCCAGGTGCAGACGATAGTATCCGCCATAGTCGAAAAAAAGATTGGCTTTATAATCGTCCTCGTGGAGCATGAGGGCTTCTCCCGACAACTTGATGCTGGAGTCGAGCGTACCGGCGGAGAGCCCCCCCGTTACGCCGGATTTCAGGCGCGCGTAGGGCGCAGCGGCAGCGGTTGCACCGTCAGGCGTGATAAACCGGTATCCTGCCTGGGCATACGCAAAACGATAGGCTTCGACTTCCTGTTCCGTCTGCGCTTCATGCCTTTCTACACCGGCATCCGGGATGACGCCGTCGGCGGCAAGGGCCGGCGCCTCCATGGACATCAGGCCCAAGCAGACAACCAGGGGCACAAACAGCATTCTTTGGCGAGAGCGGCTCGGCATGGCTTACTTCCTCAACGTCCCGTACCCGCCATTGTCGGGGGTATCGGAGCCGTGGATAGCGGAATGACAGTCGGTGCACCGGTTGGAAAAGAGCGACTTTATGGATGCGTCGCCGCTTATTGTACTGCGGTGCCCCGGATTGTGGCACTGAATGCAGAGAAACGGCATGGCCGCCGAGAGCAGCCTTCGATTGACCGAACCGTGCGGCATGTGGCAGTTGGTGCAGGTTTCTGTGACGTCGCCGTGCTCGTAGACGAAAGGCCCGCTTTTCTCCATGTGGCAGCGGGTGCAGAGGTCGCGGAGCGTGCTCCCTCTCAACTGCTTGGGCTGGCTTGAACCGTGGGGGTCATGGCAGTCGAAACAGTCCATCTTCTTTTCCCGCACCGGGTGATGGGCAAACAGGCTGAATTGGGCCTTGACGTCGGGATGGCAGCCGTAGCAGAGTACAGCCATTTTATCGCGGCTGACCTTCTGCTGCGGCCCTTCGTGCAACGTGTGGCAGGTGAAGCAGCTCAAGTCGTTAAGGGCGTGGGTACTGGAATGCCAGTAGGCCAGGGCAGGGGTCGAGGCCGCGGAGTGGCACTTCAGGCAGATCAACGACTGGGCCTGGGGCGGGAGATTCTTCAGGTCGAGCAGCGTGGAGACGTCACATTTGTCGCCCTTTTCGCCATAAAGTCTTTTTGTTTCCTCGATGTTGGCGATTGCCAGGCTTCCCGGCCCATGGCAGGACTCGCAGTTGACCAGCGGCAAGCCGGTTTCAGGCTTGATCTGTTCGCCGTGCACGCTCCGCTTGAAGTCGCTGGTGATCCTGTCATGCTTGTGGCACTTGGCGACACAGTTATCCGTCCCCACGTAGTCGGCATCCAGGCGGCCGACAATCATCTTTTCATACTCGGCAACCGGCAGAAGCGGATGCGACTGCTTGATCCCGGCGCATCCGGCGAGAAGCACCGCCACGACGATCATTGCGGCCCATATACTACCCGGAAGCACAATGGCTCTGCCACAGCGTTTATTCATCACAATCTCCTTCAGAACTCCGGGCAACCATCAGCCTCCCTGGATACCCTTGGTGGTGGTACGAATGAAGCGCTGCACGACCGGGTTGCTGCTGTTCCGTATCTGGTCCGGCATGCCGGTCTCAATGATCTCCCCCTGGTGCATCATGGCAATGCGGTCGGACAGGAACAGAGCAAAATTCAGATCATGGGTGACGATGATCGTCGTATTGCCGGTCCTTTTTTTCAGGGAGAGGATCGTTTCCGCCAGCTCGTCGGTGGTCACCGGGTCCAACTCGGCGGTCGGCTCATCGTAAAGGACCAGGTCCGGCTCCATCGCCAGGGAACGGGCTATGGCGACCCGCTTCCGCATGCCGCCCGACAGCTCCGAGGTCCGCAACCCTTCACGCCCTTCCAGCCCCACAATGGCCAGCTTTTCGGCGATGATCCCGCAAATGCGGGCCTCGGGATATTTGCGATGCTCCCGCAGCCAGAGCCCCACGTTCTCGGCGACGGTCAACGAGTTGAACAGGGCCGACGATTGAAACACCATGCTGCTACACAACGATTGTGGCAGCGGCCTGCCATTATGGAACACCGGTTGGCCGTTAAAGTAGATCTGACCGCTATCGGGCGTTTCCAGGCGGATGATGTGCCGCAACAGGATGCTCTTGCCGGTGCCGGAGGGACCGATGATCGAAAATGTTTCTCCCGGCGCGATGTCGAGGTCGATATCTTTCAGGACATGGTTGCTGCCAAAATACTTATTCAGTTTTTCAATTCGGACGGCGACACCGTGAACAGGCATGGAGTACTCTCGGATAGAATTTGTATGCAGTATACATGCCTACAAGTTCAGAACAGGCGCCTGGTTCTGTTGGTAAAATAGCGCCTATGCCGATAAACAAAGGCTGTCAGCAGTATAATGGCCACCAAGACCGACAGGTTATTGAGCGCCAATCCGTGTGTATCAACCGGTTGGCCGACCGCATTTTCCAGCTCTCCCGCGGAAATGCACACCAGGTTGGTCAGTGATTTCACCACTTCAAAGGCGTTGTATCCCATCAGCAGGCGCCAGGTGTCGATTTCTTCCATGAGCGCCTCGGGGAACTGCCGCTATTTTGCCGCGTCGTGCTTATTGCTCCGCAGCATGTTGCTCAAGACAATGCAGACGAAGATGACGATCAGGATAAATCCTATGAAAATCCAATCGGCGGTGCTGAATCCGAACATTACCGGCTCCTCCTGAAGGCTTCCGCCGCCTCGTTCAACATGCCCATCTCCTGGTAACAGGTCCCCAAAAGGTAATAGACCTCACCCATGGGGAACTGCTCGGCAAAGAAGGGGTCCGCCAGGACATCTTCAATAATGGCGGCGGCCTCATCGTTATGCCCGGCGTTGCGCTCCTCCAGCGCCACCGCGAGGGCTGTCAGATAATCCAGGGGCGGGACCAGTGGGAGCTTGCCGGCCAAGATCGCGGCGATGCGGGCATCAATCCGCGCCCGTTCGCCCACCGTCAACTCGGGCAGCGCCTCGGCCCAGACCCCGGCCGCCTGGTCGTAACGCCCCACAACGTACAGTGCTTCACCGTATTCATAGGCGACATGGCTGTCGGGCGAACCCAGCTCCAGGGCCTTCTTCAGATGCCTTTCCGCCCCGTACCAGCTCTCCACGGCCTGTTGCAGCGCGGCGAGGCGTGAACCCCTGTCGGCGAAGGTCCGGCCTATCTCCGCCTGCAGACCGGCGTTATTAGGATCGAGCAGAGACAGAATCTTGAGATACGTGATCTTGCGATCCAGATAAGGGCTATCGACCTCTTTGGCATCCAGCATGATGATCTGTCCGCCCAGTTCGGAAACGATATGGGGATAGGCCTCCTTCAACACGGCGGCGTACTCGGCGGCATGGGCGCATTCGGGATCGAGGCGCAGCGCCTGGTAGATGCCGCGGCCCACCATGTCATAGTCGGGCGCCCCCTGCTGCATTGAAGCAATATCCTCATCCAGGAGCGGAATGGGAGGCTTGCCGTCCCAGGAAATGGCCACGCGGCCGTCGCGGCCGCTCAAGATATAACCGGCGGGTGGCGTAACGTAGCTGATGCCACCCAGCGGTGTGGGTGTCGAAACATCCGGGCTGTTCATCTGGTCTCCTGCTCCCTCACGGGAAAGGTATCTATGCCGGCATGCACGCCGATCATCTTGTAGATCTGCACCTCGTCCCACGGCTCGTCCAGAACGCCGTCGTGGATGGCCCAGCTTCGCCCGCGCACGGTGCGCTCCTGACCTGGCATGCGGAAGGGGGTGGAACCGTCCAGCCGTGTATGATAACGGCCGCCCGGCAGAAATTCCCGGTCGATCTCCATCATCAGGCGCTTGCCGCGCAGGTAGTCGAAGCCGTACCTCTCATAGCGGATGGCGTTATCGTAGCTCAACGGTTCGGCCACGATCATCTCCATCCCCAGGGCGTCGGTAAATCGCTCCAGGAGCGGGAAAAACTCGACGAACAGGCGCAATCCGTGACGGGTCTGGTTGGGAAACAGGCCATCCTGCATGGCGCGCAGTTCTTCGGGCAGGTTGCGCCCGCGGGAGGCAAACCAGTTCCTTCTGCCGTTTTCGTCCACGTCCACATCGTACCGGGGCGCAGCCGGATCGCAGATGATGCAGAAGGAAAGCTCCATCTGGAGGTACTGGGTATCGGCCAGTTCGAGAAAGAAGACCGTATCGGCATCATCCGGCCGGGCGCGGACCTCGATACGCAGAAACGCAAGCCCGGAGGGCGCGATGATTCTGGTGAGGCGTTCCCCTGCCGCGTTATGGAGCCCATCGGCGGCCAGCCCCGCCAGTTGGCGCAGGCGCAGCGGCACGAGCGAAACGTACAGCGCCTCTTTTTCCCCGTCATCCAGCCGGTTGATGGCCATAAGAGATCGCAGCGGCCGGCCGGCTGCATCAAGCAACTGTCTATTTCCCGGAAGTCTTGCCATAGGTTCCAACTATACCGGGAAAGATGGCCGACCTGATCCGCGCAATACTCTTTTCCACAGCATCGAGGGCCTGGTTGCGCTCATAATCCTCGGACCAGTGCATGGCATCCAGCAAGGCCCGGTGGGGGTAGCCCAGCGGCTCGATCTTTTTGACAAAGGCAGCCGGCAGGCGGGGGTTGAGTTCGACGCCGTTCATAACCGCCCAGGCGATGGTCCAGGCACGGGCCGTGTTCATCAGGTCGTATCCGCCGCCACCCAGCGCAATCCAGGGGATCTTGAGCGCCTTGAGCTTGCGCATGATATAGCCGTAGCTGTGGGTCGTAATCTCAAGCCTGGTCAGCGGGTCGGTGCGAAAGGAGTCGGCGCCGATCTGGGTGACGATGACATCCGGATCATAGGCCGCTATGAGCGGATAAGCCACTTCATCGAAGGCCTTCATGTAGAGGGCGTCGTCGGTGTGGGCAATCAGCGGCACGTTAACCGAATAGCCCCGGCCCCTGCCATGACCTGTTTCGTTCTCAAAGCCGGTTCCGGGAAAGAAATAGATGCCGCTTTCGTGCAGCGAGATGGTCAGGACCCGGTCGCTGTCATAGAAACCTTCCTGCACCCCGTCGCCGTGGTGGGCGTCGATATCCAGATAGACAACCCGACGTCCCCGCGCCACCAGCCATTTGATGGCAAGTACGGCATCGTTGACGTAGGAAAACCCCGAGGCCCTGGCCCGATGGGCATGGTGCCAGCCGCCGGCCAGGTTGAAGGCGACATCGAACCCCTCCTCTTCCACCAGGCGGGCCGCCTCGAAGGTCGCCCCGGCTCCCAGTGCCGCGCAATCGTACAGCCCTTTGAAAACGGGACAGTCGGCATCGCCCAGGCCAAAACGGAAGTCGGCCCGGGGTTCGTCGGAGGTGCTGAACTCCTTGAGACGCGCCACATATTCAGGGGCATGAAAGCTCAGCACAAGTTCGTCGTCGATCTGGCGGCAGTCGCGGATCTCCATCCCCGGCAGCTTCAAAAGCCCGTAAGCCTCCATCAGGTCCAGCACGAGACGATAGCGTTGTAACTTGAACGGATGGTCATCTCCGTAGCTGAAATTTCCGAACAAGGGCGAATATATCAGGGCGGTGCGTCTGGCCGGCACGGCGACTCCTCCACGTAAGACCCCGGCATAATGCCTTATTTTTTGGCGTTCGTCTATGGGGAAAACCGTATGAATCCGGCTTGATTATCGTGAGAAGGCCCGGTATGCCACGTTGCCCGGAACCACGGCGGAAGGTCAGGTGAGCAGACGGGAGGTGAGGCGCTGAATGCATTGGGAGAGGTCAGGGTCGCTGATCATCTTCAGGGCCTTATGGACCGGCAGCACCGCACGCTTCCGCCAATCCATCTCCGGCCATTTTTTCAGTACGGTCGTGACCTTCAGCGGATAGATATAGAGCGTCTTCTCCCCCTTGCGGCGGCAGAGCACGCGGAATCCGGGGAGACAACTCCCGATGGTCCCGGCCTCCTCCATGGCCTCCATGACGGCCACATCCTGCCGGGACATGTCCGGCTCCGGCTGCCCCTTGGGGATGATCCAGCGGGTCTGGGCGGTGTTGGTCACGATCACGAGGTGCAGACTCCCCCCGCGAAACAGGAAGGGGAGCGCCCCGATCTGGTACTCCAGGGCCGGCCCTTCGGGAATCCCGTGGATGGCGAGGGAGATGTTCTTGTAGGCCTCCACCTCCGTGATCTCCTGCCCCAGATAGTCCGGCTTTTCGAAGCGTTCGCTTTCCTCGACCGAAGGAAACTCCACCTCGGCGACGAGCAGCGGTTCCAGGTCCCCCAGATAGCGGTCCACCTCCACCCGGCACGAACCGTGATCCACCAGCGAGCGGACCTTTTCCAGCCGCCGCCCCTCGGTGGACGGCCACAGCGCGTGAAACTGCCGGGGCGAGATCTCGACCTCGGTCTCCCGCCGCATGAGCCCGGCTCCCTCCTTGACGGTGAGAAAGTAATTGTCCCCGTACTGCCGGATGCGCACCTCCAGGTGCTCGTCGTGGGCCAGGTACCCCTGCAGGATCGGCGTCCCGCCCTGCATTCCGTCAGGCAGGGACTTCACCAGGAATTTCCGTTCGATCTCAAACATGGTCATGGACCCGCCAGGCAAAGGATCTCGTCGCACAGCGCGCGGTAGGCCATCGCCGCCGTGCTGGCGCGGGAATAGGCCAAAAGCGGCATCCTGTGCAAGCCCATCTTTTCCACGTCCGCGGAAAACGGGATCACTGTCTTCAGGAAACCCGGATACGCAGCCGGAAGGTCGTCCATGATCTCCCGGTGCATCCTGTTCCGCTTCTGGACCATGGAGAAAAACGGGCGGAGCATCCCGCCGGGAAGGTCCTCGTCCCGGAAGAAACCGGCCAGTTGCTCCAAGGTCCTCCGCGAAAGCACAGTCGGAATGACCGGCACCAGAATCGCATCCGATGCCCGGAACACGTTTTCCGAGAGGAGCGTGATGTTCGGCGGGCAGTCCATGAGGATCACGTCGTAATCGGGCTTGAATTCTTCCAGCACCTTCCTGAGTTGCCTGCGGCGCTTGGCCATGCCGTCGAGCAGGATGTCGAAGTGCCGGTAGCCGAGATTGGAGGGGATGATGTCGAGCCCGGGAAAGTCGGACTCCCGGATGTTTCTGCGGAGCCCCTCCGCCAAGGAGCCCGCGTCGCGCATGCGGAACTTCTCAGCGTTGGCCACGCGGAAATAAAAGGTGGCAGCCCCCTGGGGGTCCAGGTCCAGGAGAAGGGTCCGGCGCCCGGCCTCGCGAAGCGCGAACGCCAGATTGACCGCAAGGGCCGTCTTCCCCACCCCGCCCTTGATGCTGTAAGAAGAGAGTATTTTCATTGTCGTTTTGACCTTTTCATTTACGTTGCGGGTGTGGAACCGGCAGCTTGAAGGCATGCTTGAAGGCTTGTGCCGTCGAGCCGCCGCAGAACCCTTCCAGCTCTTCGTCGATAAGGCTGCGCGCCTGTTGCTGCCGGCGGTAGAGGACGGCGACGAGCCCCCCCACCCCCAGGGCGACCCCGGACCCGGACCGTTTCCGCTCCCAATAGTTCATCAGGGATCTCTGCTGCACCAAGGCATCGTTGAACTCGCCAAGCCGGTTTTGCAGCCGGCGCAGCAACCTCAGCATCGCCGATCCCTCTTCCTTGGGAATGAGTTCGGCGAAGAACTCCATGAGATAGCGCAATTTCTTGCATTCGATGCGGAGCCGGTGCACCGCCTCATCCGGCGTCTCGGCCCCGATCCCCGCAGCGATCCCGCGGATCTTCAGGTACCGTTTGTAGATGCGGCGGAAGACCAGCGGACCCACCTGGAGACCGGCAGCCGGCGAAGGCTCGTGGGGGGTCTCCCCGGAAAAATACTCCTCCACCTCCCGGAGATGCCGGCGGGTGGACGCTGCGCGCATCTTCGAGATTGCCCGCCGCACCTCCCGTTCCCGCTCCGCCGAAAAATCCTCGAACATCCCGAAAAGGGCCGGACGGAGTACCAAAGGCAGCAGCCCCAGATATTCCTCCCGCGCCAAGAGATACACATCCAGGTCGCGCAGCCGGTTGGTCTGCCGGGCGAGATCGACTAAGATCTTGCGCATGCGCCGGGTCTCCTCGGCCGGATATACGTCCTTCACCAGGCTCAGCAACGACCGCACCTTCCGCAGGCAGATCCGGTAATCGTGGAGGAATTCCGTATCGAAGTCGTTCACAATCCCCGGCACGTTGCGCTCGGCGATCTCCAGGATCGCGAGCACGATCCGCCCGACGGCCTCGCGGGCCGGCGTATCGGTTTCCAGGGCAAAGACGGGCCGCAGGGTGTACCTCCGGGGCACGCGTCCGGCGTGCCGCAGCAACACCTCCACAGGGCCGTCCCCGGACGTCCGCGCGCCGCGCCGGACGAGGTGCTCCACCACCCGTGCGGCCTCTGCCTCGTAGCCTAAGAGCGGCATCACCCGGCAGGAATGGAACAGATCCCCATCCCCCCGCTTCCCCGGGGAAACAGAAGCCCATTCAAGCCGGCACACGATCTTCCCCGTCCCATTGCGCACATCGCACCGGCGCAGGCGAAAGATCCCCTCCGCCACCGGCGCGAGCCCTCTCAGCCCGAGCATCCCCTCCAGCCTTGACCGCATCGCCCCGGTCTCAAAGTCCCTCCAGAACCGCTGCCCGGTCCCGGCACGTTCCTCGCACAGCACCGCCCCCACCCAGCCCCCCTCGCGGGCGCACAGGCGATACACCCCGCCGGAGCTGTAAAGGACGTGCCCGCCGAACCACAGGCCCCACTCGAACGTATCCCAGAACGCCAGGGCCTGCGATTCCTGCGGGTGGATATCCACATCCCATTCCTCCCGCAGGCGCTCCGGCCCGAGCTCGCCGGGGAGCGTCAAACGAACAGATTCCTTGCCGTGCACCCCACCCCCCACGGTCCGACCCCTCGATAAACTGTTGCCCGCCTCAATCCCGATCCCATGCCTGCAATTTTACCGCAAAAACTGAGACGTGCCCAATGCATATCCTGTTTTTTTTATTTTGCACGCCCTGGAGACAGAGACCGGTACGTTGAAAGTCAGGGCTTCTTGAGTGGCGCCTTGGCGCTCTCGGGCGGATTCTTGCCCAGCTTTTCCTCTACCGCCGACACGATGTATTCATTCATACTGACGCCAGACTCGGCAGCCTCTTTTTTAACGGTCTTGCGCACCGATTTTTTCATGCTCACGAGGAACTTGGTCAGCTTGTCGTCCTTCGGGGCCTTTGGAACCTTTGGAGCCTTCGGTGCTTTCTCGGCTTTCGGAGCTTTCGCAGCCTTGGGGGCCTTCGGTTCGGCTACCTTCTTGTCGCTTTTTTCGGGCTTTGTTTTTTTTACCTTGGGCGCTGCCGCAGCCTCATCGGCCTTTTTGCTTTTTTTCTTTTTCTTCGCTGCGGCGCCCTTGTCCATTACGCGCTCTTCAGCAGGTTTCATTACTGCGGATTTCGGTTTTTCTTCTTTCATGGTCCTCTCCTTTTGATTGGTATTAGCTTTTGCATGGGTAACGCTTCGCCGTATAATAACTATTATATGTATAATACTTATAATAGCAATAGAGCTTCTGATGGGGATGGCGGATTTCAGGCAAAAAAACAAGCCCCACAGAGCACATCTGTCTCGTGGGGCTGGTGAAAGGAACCTATAAGAGGAACCTATAACGGTCTGTCAGTTGGCGTATTAAAGCTATGCTGCGCAACGAATCGATGTATCAAGCAGCATGGCCTCAATACTGAGGTGATAATCGATATCAGGCCATTCTATCCCCGTTTCTCGACAGATAAATTTAAAGTTACGCAGTTGCACCAAAGTGCATGTTTTGAGTTCGGGATACCAGTCAAGCGGCGTAGAGATAATCCGCCCGTCCGTTAGCTCAACATGCAGATAGCGCTCATCAAAAGAAACCTTTTTACCTTTTATTGAAGAACTCATGCCATTTCCTCATAAACTCCGCCTGATGCTCTGCGGCAATTTCCAAAACCCTTTTCAACTCTGATGACTTAAAGCATGGAGAAAGCCTATCGCATTCCTATCTTATATGCAACAAAAAGCCGGCAAAATGCCCGACTGAGCGGCATCGGCAAGGGGAAAGGCTTGATCGGTCACTCGTCACGGAGGGTTAAGGCAGACCTCCAAGGTCTCCAAACCCCGGAGGTCTTGCCGTTTGGGAAATCGATACTCTCAGGGCCTTCTGACAGGCTTTACAGTAGGCGCGTCAGCGAGTTTACAGGGGCAACGTGATATTATAATTGATACTAAGCCGAGAATAAATTGTATAATGTTCCGAGATTTTCTAAAATGTCACCTATTGAGAGTGTACACAAAATGCGTAAAGCAATTGGCACAACCTTAGTGCCGAAAATCATCCAGCGGAAATGAATCTTAAGCAATTGTAAAATTATGGTATATGAAGTCAGTCGACTGTCCATATAGGAGATACACATGGCGATCACCAAAGCCCTGAAGGACTTGACAATTTTCACCAAACTGTTCCTTGCCGTGGCAACGACTGGTGTGATTTTCAACGTATTGCTGTTCGTCGTAATCATGCCGATCGTCGAGAAGAAATTTATTGAAACGGAACAGCACATCCCCCAGTCCGCTGTAGGGAGCGTGGTTTCAACCATTCAGTATTTTTATGGTCTCTACAAAAAAGGTGAGATGAACGAAGATGAGGCTAAGAAAAGAGCGCTCTCCATTATCAGGATAGCCCGCTACAAGGGGGACGAGTATTTCTGGATAAACGACCTCACCCCAAAAATGATCATGCATCCAATCAAGCCCGAGCTTGAAGGAATCGACCTGCGTGAGTACAGAGATCCCAAAGGGAAGAGGATTTTCGTTGATTCTACCAGGATCGCACGAGAGACGGGCGGCGGTTTCGTGGATTACATGTGGCCCATGCCTGGCCAGAGCAAGCCTGTCCCCAAAATATCATATGTCCAGTATTTCGAACCATGGGGTTGGGTTATTGGCAGCGGTATTTACCTCGACAAAGTCGCCAAAGAGATGCGCTTTCTTATCTACCTCTGCGGTGCCTTTTCGACACTTGCCGGAGTATGCTCCATTATCTTCTGCTGGGCTATTACCTCGCTTATTCGTAAAAACGTGCACAAGGTCAACCAGTTGGTCGGTTATTTTTATGAATTCTATCTGACATCTACCGATTTAATGGTAATCATTGATCCAAGCGGGGCCTTTATAAATACAAATCCTGCCTGCACGGATATACTTGGGTATTCCGAGAAAGAGCTTCTTGCAAGGCCATTTAACGATTTTATTCATCCCGAAGACAAACAGATAATAGTCGATAAAATGGACAGACAACATCATGCCGGATCTCATTTTGTCTTCGAGAACCGTTGTATATGCAAGAATGGTTCTGTCAGATGGCTGGAATGGCATGCAGTTTACAATAAAGATGAAGAGACCACCTATGCAATCGGTCGCGACATCACCGAACACAAACAGATTGCTGACATCCTCCACAAGAACGAAGAACGTCTTTCCCGCGCGCAATCGATCGCCCATGTCGGTGACTGGGAGTTGGACCTTGCGTCCTACAAGGTTCATTGGTCAGACGAGCTTTACCGGATCTATGGTTATCACCCCAATGAAATTGCCCCGGACTACGGACTGGTACTCCGGCAAATGCATCCCAACAGCAAGGACGCATTTCAGAAGTCAGTAGACGAAGCGCTTAAAGAGGACCGGCATTTCGAAATGGATTACCAGTTCTTTAGGAAGGATGGCTCTGAGGCGTTTCTGCATACCATTGGCCAAGTGTTCCGTGATGCGGCCGGTTCCCCCATAAGGATGGCTGGTATCGTCCAGGATATCACCGAACGGATGAATGCTGAGTTTAAACTTCGCGAATCCGAGGAAAAGTTCAGGACCATCTTTGAGCAAGCTATCGACGGAATTATGATTGCAGACGCAGAAACCCATATAAATATTGAAGCTAACAGCGCTATGTGCACCTTGCTCGGATATGCACCCGAGGAGTTTATAGGGCTTGGCATTGAAAAGCTTCATCCACAAAGCGACATGCCTGCACTCCGTGACCTCTTTGAAAAACAATCGCGAGGTGAATTCTCTCTTGCGCAGAATGTTTCGATGTTGAGAAAGGACGGGACGGTTTTTTATGCAGACGTCAATGCCACCCGATTAACGTTGGGTGGCAAACAGTGCCTCGTCGGAATTTTCCGCGACATTACTGCCCGCAAACAGGCAGAGAGAGCATTAATGATACGTGAGAAGCAGCTTGCCGAGTCACAGCGTATGGCACACATAGGCAGTTGGGAACACAATCTTACAACCGGTGAGGTGGTCTGGTCCGAAGAGCTTTTCCGTATTCTCGGGCTTGATCCCTGCGTGGACCCGGCAGACATCAATGAATTCTTTAGAATGATACACCCCGACGACCAGCCAGCCCTGAAAAAAGCCATCGAAGAAACTGTTGCGACCGGAAAACAGTTCAAAATAGACTACCGGTTCAATCTGCGAGATGGAGAAACCAAGGTATTGATTGCCCAGGCTGAGCTCAGACACGATGAGACCGGCATGCAGAATATCTTGTGTGGGACCGCGCAGGACATTACTGATCGCAAAGAGGCAGAGGAAAAGATTAAGCAGAGCGAGGCAAAATATCATAACCTCTTTGAATCATCGACCGACAGCCTCTTCTTGATCAACCTCAATGGTAAAATTATTGATGCGAACACCAGTGCATACGTGAGCTTGGGCTACTCGAAGGAAGAATTGCTAAGCCTGCCACTTGACAAACTGGACCACCCGGCATTTGCATCCCAAAATCCTGAAAGGTTCGCACAGATATGCGAACAAGGCGTTGCGGTTTTTGAATCAGCTCAACTGCGTAAGGATGGCACTATAAAGCCGGTGGAAGTCAATGCTCGACTGATCGAGTACGAGGGAGCTACGGTTTTCTTTGGTGTTGTCAGGGATATTACTGAACGTAAGCAAGCTGAGGAGGAACGCCAGGAAAATCTTCTTTTTATCGATACATTGTTGAAGAATGCTCCCATCGGAATTCGTGTCTTTGATGGCGAGACCGGCAAATGTATTCTTGCCAACCAGACTTCTGCCGATATAGCCGGTGGTGATATTGAATCTATGAGAAACCAAAGCTTCCTGGAACTTAACTCATGGCGCTCAAGTGGACTTTTAGATGTTGCTAAAGCGGTTATGGTGGATGGCTGTGCCCGAACTATTGAAACCAACATGGTAACTTCTTTTGGCAAGCATGTTTTCGCTGCTTATATTGTTTCAAAATTTGTTGTCGCAGAAAAACAACATCTCCTTATTATTGGTCGTGACATTACTGCTGAAAAACAGTTGGAAGATAAAAACAGAAAAATCGAAGCCCAGATGCTACATGCTCAGAAGTTAGAAAGCCTCGGTGTACTGGCAGGAGGAATTGCTCATGATTTTAATAATATCCTCTTGGCAATTCTTGGTAACGCTGAACTTGCTATGCTTCGTCTTGTACCCGAATCTCCTGCCATCAGAAATCTCAAGCAGATTGAACTGGCCGCACAACGAGCTGCCGACCTTGCTCAACAGATGCTGGCTTATTCCGGTAAAGGGCAATTTGTGGTTGAAGGTCTTGATATCAATGTCTTGATCACGGAGATGAACCATATCCTGAAAGTATCTATTTCCAAAAAAGCAGTCATACGTTTAAACCTCGAAAAACAACTCCCATTATTCGAGGGTGACGCAACCCAGATTCGCCAAATTATCATGAATCTTGTCATAAATGCATCTGAGGCAATTGGTGAAAAAGACGGATTCATTACCATAACCACTGGCTCACTAGATTACGATCATGCTTATTTGTCCAAGATTTGGTTGTACGATAAACTTAAAGAAGGGACCTACATCTACTTCGAAATTGCTGACACCGGATGTGGAATGGATCGGAAAACGTTAGATAAAATCTATGATCCATTCTTTACCACAAAGTTTACCGGACGTGGGCTTGGAATGGCTGCGGTGCTTGGAATCGTCAGAGGACATCATGGAGCAATCACGGTTGACAGTGAGCCGGGCATGGGAACAATCTTTAAGGTATTTCTCCCGGCGAAGCATGAAATTACCAGGACATCGATACAGCAACCTGCCCAAGCAAAACCCCCGAAGGGGGCGGGTACAGTCTTACTCGTAGACGATGAAGAAACAATCCTCAGTCTGGGGAGGGAGATGCTCAAAGAGTTGGGATACACTGTTTTTACTGCGGAAAATGGAGCCGTTGCCGTGGAGATTTTCAAGAATCACAAAGAAGAAATCGCATGTGTTATTCTTGATCTTATCATGCCACGTCTTGATGGTAACCAGACTTTAAAAGAATTACAATATATTGATCCGCATGTTCAGGTTATCATGTCCAGCGGCTATAATGAGCTTGAGGTTGCTCTAAAATTTGCGGGGAGAGGCTTGGCTGATTTTATTCAAAAACCATACAAGTTAGTTGAGTTAGGCCAGAAACTTCAAAAAGCAATGCAGGTTTGAGGTTATAATTACAATCTAAGGAGCGCCATTCGGAAATGAACCACCCCGCAGCAAGCTACGGGGTATCACTTCAGTAATTGATTCTCTCATCGAAGCAAGCTTCGGGGAATTGTACCCAGAGAGATTAAATTTCATACCTAAACCTATTTTACCGACTATTCTTTTGAAGAAAATCAGAGAACGGTGATGTCGTCCGGCTGCGGCTTTTGTCCATGGTTTTGCCCTGTCCCGCGCCGGCAGCGATGGCCGTCTGCCGATATGTAGGGGCGCTGCTTGCCGCGCCCGCTTGCCGCGCCCTGATTGGGCGGAGCAAGCGCCGCCCCTACCGTTCATATGTTTAATCACCGGTGCAATAAATAAGATAGCATCCATTCCGGCCTTGGCAACCGTCCCGGTGATTTCTGCCGCATAAAATGTAGTTGCCGTCAAAGCCTAGAACTTGTACCGTTGAGAATAGGAGTGTACCATGTCCGATACTTTAATCCGCGCCCTGAGCGCCTCAGGGGGAATACGCGTGCTGACCTGCAGCGTCAGCGGTCTTGCCCGCGAAATATGCTTGCTGCAGCAGGCTTCGGCCACGGTAAGCGTGGCCCTGGGCCGCGGGCTGGCGGCCGGCGCATTGCTGGGGGCACTGCTCAAACCGGGCCAGAGAACGGCCCTCAAATTCGAGGGAAACGGCCCCATGTGCAAGATGATCATCGAGGCGGAATGGGACGGCGCGGTGCGGGGATGCGTCGGAGATCCCACGGCCGAGTCCGAACCGAAAAACGGAAGATGGAATGTTCCGGGTTTGTTGGGGCATGCCGGCTTTCTCACGGTAACAAGGGACCTGGGTCTGGGAGGGGAGCCGTACCACGGCATGGTGCAACTGCGCACAAGTGAAATCGGCGCTGATCTGGCCTACTACCTGACCGACTCCGAACAGGTCCCGTCGGCTGTCGGCCTCAGCGCCTCACTGAATGAAGGAAGCGGCGTCTCGCTGTGCGGCGGTTTCCTGGTGCAGGCGCTCCCGAAGCCGGATACCGCCGAGATCGACGGCATGATGGCCCGGATTGCGGAAATGCCGCCGCTCTCCGCCCTTTTGCAGGAAGGTGGCGCCAAAGCAATTATGGACAGGCTTTTCGACGGCATGGTCTACAACCTGCTGGAGACGCGCGATGCGTTTTTTCGCTGCGGCTGCGGCAGGGAGAAGGTCGAGCGCGCCTTGCTGACGCTGGGGCCGTATGAAATCAACGACATGCGCGATAAAGAGCACGGAGCCGACGTAACCTGCGAGTTCTGCCGGCAGCGATACCGTTTCGACGAGGCCGAACTGGAGGCGCTTGCAGCCCGGTCCCGTGCGTCGGCCGGGGCCTGATCCATGCGGACCATCAAGCTGACGATCGAATACGACGGCACCCACTATTCCGGCTGGCAGGTGCAGCCCAACGGTCTGGCCATACAGCAGGTCATCGAGGAGGCCCTGGAACGGCTGCTCGGGGAGCGGGTACGGTTGCGCTCGTCGGGACGGACCGACGCCGGCGTGCATGCCCGCGGCATGGCGGCGGCCTTTGCGACGCACCGTGACATACCGCTACGCGCATTTGTCGAGGGGACCAACCGGTTTCTGCCCGACGATATCGCCATCTTAGACGCCGGCGAGGTCCGGCCCGGTTTCAAGCCGATCGGCGATGCCCTGGCCAAACACTACCGCTACACCATCCGCATTTCCCAGGTGCGTTCGCCGTTGCACCGTTTTCATGCCTGGCATGTCAAGGAAAAGCTCGACCTGAACGCCATGGAGGAGGCCCTGGCGGCATTCGCGGGGCGACACGATTTCGCTGCGTTCCGGGCCTCCAATTGCGTATCCAAAACCACGGTGCGGCGGATCGATTCCGTTACCCAGAGCCGGGAGGACGGTTTCATCTTCATTGACGTCGTTGGGGAGGGGTTCCTGAAAAACATGATCAGGATCATGGTGGGTACCGTGGTCGATGTGGGAAAAGGGCGTTTTGCGCCGGACCATATCGCCTGGCTGCTGCAGAACCGGGATAGAAGAAAGGCCGGCGTTACGGCGCCGGCCTGTGGACTCTGCCTTATGAAGGTCTTTTACCCGCATGATACGGGTAGTGAATAGGAACCTCTTTATTCAGCCAGCAGTTTTTTGACCAGTAACTCCATGGAATCGGCGATCTCGTCGGAAAATCCTCTGAACACCCCGGCAACATTGCCTTTCTTATCAATGACGAACATGACCGGAACCGAGCGGACGCCAAACGCGTCCGTAACCCTGTCTCCCGCCAGGGCGACGGGATAATTGATGTGATGTTCCGCGGCAAAAGATGTGACGACCCGTTCCCCGTCTTCATCGGCGCTCATGCCCAGTATTTGAAGTCCCTGTTTTCCATATTTCTGGTTCATCTTTACCAGGTGGGGTATGGACATCCGGCAGGGTTGGCACCAGGTCGCAAAGAAATCAACCACCAGCACGCGGCCTTGGTAGTTGTCCATGGATACCGGTTGCCCTGACGTGGTGACCACCTTGAATGCAGGAGCCGGCTGCCCTTGGCGGGGCAACGCCAGAAGCTTTGCCGGTAAAAGCGCCATGAGTCCTGCCAGGGCAAGACCCGCGACAAGCCGACGGGAAGATCTGATATGTTTCATGTAACTTACAGCGCCTTGGCGATCAGGGCGTCCAGTTGCGACTTGGGGACCGCCCCTACGACCTGGTCGATGACGGCTCCCCCCTTGAACAGGATGATGGTGGGGATGCCGCGCACGCCGTATTTGCCGGGCGTAGCCTGGTTCTCATCAACATTGACCTTGCCGACCTTGACCTTGCCGGCATATTCGTCGGCAACGGTATCCACGAGCGGAGAGATAGCCTTGCAGGGAGCACACCATGTAGCCCAGAAATCAACGAGCACCGGGATATCGGATTGGATCACCTCATGATCGAAATTGGCATCGGTGAATACAACTATCTTTTCACTGGACATAACAGGCATCTCCTTTTGACGAGTTTATATTTAAAAAATCATATACCAGACGGGGAAAAAATCAAGGATAAACTCAGCGGTTATCCCATTTCTTGAATTACGGGGCGAAAGGTTGTATCTTGTCAATTCTCCGACCAAAATCGACTGGCGCCCCCCGGCCATCCCGGCAACCGGATATGGCCGGCCAGGGCGTTTCCCGTAAAGAGAGCTCATGCCATATCTTGCCTTGAACATAGACATGCGGAAACGGACCGCCCTGATCGTTGGGGGCGGCAAGGTTGCAGCCCGCAAGTTGCAGGCGCTGCGCGAGGCAGGGGCCGGCGTCCGGGTTGTTGCTCCTTTAGTTATGCCCGCGATACGCGAGCAGGAAGCGTCCGGAGCCGTGACGGTGCGGATCGGTTGCTATGAAACCGCTGACCTGGACGGTATTGCGCTGGCGGTGGCCGCTACGGATGACGCCGCAGTGAACCGCAGGGTCGCGGCAGAGGCCGGGCAAAAAGGCATCCTCGTGGCCGTTGCCGATCAGCCGGAGGCGGGAGACTGCCATTTCCCCGCGATCCTGCGGCGGGGGGGGCTGGAGATCGCCGTTTCGACGGGTGGACGCTGTCCGGCTCTCGCTGCCGAGGTGCGTGACGTCATCGCCGGCGTGATCGGGGACGATTACGCCGGACTTGTGGAAGAGCTGGCTTTTGAGCGAGAAAAGCTATTGACGGAAGGGAACGGCACCACATACAATAAGGAGCTTTTACGCTCGAAGGCGAGACGCCTTATCGCCGAGCTTTCAGAACGCAAGGACATTTCATGAGCCAGATCTTCTTCTATTGCACCCTGGTGCTGTACGGCTGCGCTACAGCGCTCTACCTTGGCTATCTGCTGCATACGACGCAGGGGATGGCGACCTGGGCAAGCCGGCTGGTCACTGCCGGTTTCGTGACCCATTCCCTCTCCACCATCCATCGCTACAATGCGGCCGGCTACCTGCCGATCACCAATATGCACGAGTCCCTCTCCTTCTTCAGCCTGGTCATTGTGGGGGCATTCATCCTGTTCGTGCGCAAGTACAAGATCGCCATCCTGGGCTCGTTCATCTTACCCCTGGCGCTTCTCATGATTATCGCATCCAGTACGTTCCCGTCGGCCGTTCACGAGCTTAACCCGGCCCTCAAGAGCGGCTGGCTGTGGGTGCATACCACCATGGCCTTCGTCAGCTATGCGACCTTCACCATCGCTTTCGGCGCTGCCGTGATCTATCTGATCCAGCAGCATTTTCTCAAGAAAAAGAAATTCGGCGCCCTGTTCCAGAAGCTTCCATCCCTCGATACCCTGGACGACATCAACTATCGCTGCCTGACCATCGGTTTCCCGCTCCTGACGGTTGCCATCATCTCTGGCGCCATCTGGGCCGAAAAGGCCTGGGGCACGTACTGGAGCTGGGACCCCAAGGAGACGTGGTCACTGATCACCTGGTTCATCTATGCCGCCCTTCTGCATGGCCGCATGACTACCGGCTGGCGCGGAAAACGGGCCGCGCTGCTCTCCATCGCCGGATTTCTGGTCATGCTGTTTACCTTTATCGGGGTTAACATGTGGCTGCCCGGCCTCCATAGTTATAATAAATAGGATATTGAGGCTCATCGTTTCCGCAGTTATCACATGCTGTAAGGATTGCGTGCTGAATGAATATTATCGTCGTTGGCCTCTCCCATAAGACCGCAACCGTTGAGATACGGGAAAAAGTGGCCTTTTCACCCAATCAGATCGAGAAACCGCTCCGTGAACTGGTCGCACTCGACGAGATCTTGGAAGGGGTGATCGTCTCCACCTGCAACCGGGTCGAGATATACGCCACGACCCGCGACATCGCGGGCGGCATCGCCCGGGTCAAGCGCTTCATGGCCGAATACCATCATATCCCGTTTGAAACCCTCGAATCCCATCTCTACAGCTACCACTCCGAAGCCGCCATCCGCCACGTCTTCCGGGTTGCGTCAAGCCTGGACTCCATGGTCGTGGGAGAGCCCCAGATCCTGGGCCAGATAAAGACATCCTACGGTTATGCCGCGGAATACAAATCCTCCGGCATCATCCTGAACCGTTTCCTGCACAAGGCCTTTTCCGTTGCCAAACGGGTGCGCACCGAGACAAAAATCGCCTCTTCGGCCGTTTCCGTGGCCTTTGCCGCAGTGGAGCTGGCAAAAAAGATCCTCGGCAATCTGTCCGACAAGACCGTGATGCTGATCGGCGCCGGCGAGATGTGCGAGCTGGCCGCCAAGCATTTCCTGAACAGCGGCGCCCGCGGCGTGATGGTGACCAACCGCACCTTCGAGCGGGCCGAACGCCTGGCCGAAGAATTCGGCGGCGAGGCGGTGCGCTTCGAGGAACTCTTCCAGCATCTCCATCGGGCCGACATCGTCCTCTCCTCCACCGGCGCCCCCCATATCATCATCGGCCCCAAAGACGTGGAGGACGTGGTCAAGCGGCGCAAGTTCAAGCCTATGTTCTTCATCGACATCGCCGTGCCGAGGGACATCGACCCCAAGGTGGACGATCTGGAGAACGCCTATCTCTTTACGGTCGATAATCTGCAGGAGATCGTCCAGGCCAATCTGGCACAGCGCAACCTGGAGGCTGAGAAGGCCGAAGAGATCATCAGCCGGGAGATCGGCCAGTTCTTCAAATGGCTCTCATCCCTGGAGGTCACGCCCACCATCGTTGCCCTGCGCAACCACTTCGACGAGATCCGCAAGGCGGAACTGGAAAAGACCCTGTCCAATTGGAAGGGTCTGCCCCCCGACGCCGAAAAACGCCTGGAAGCCCTGACCATGGCCATGATGAACAAACTGCTCCATACCCCCACCACGGTGTTGAAGAAGGCCGGCCAGGGGGGACGCGTCGATCTGTACGTGGATGGATTGCGGCAACTTTTCGAGCTTGAAGCCGCTCCCGAAGAGGCTGAAGAGCTGGAACTCGAAGCGTGAGGCTGACGGAAAGATGTCGATTTTTGCAAGAACCTCATTGAATGTTTGAATTTTCCCGAGAAATGGAGATGGATTATGCCCCCCAAACAGTTACGTATCGGCACCCGCGCCAGCCAGCTGGCCCTCTGGCAGGCCAACTGGGTCAAGTCCGAGCTGGAGAAGCGATACCCCGGCATGGAGGTCACCCTGACCAAGATCAAGACCATCGGCGACAAGATCCTTGACGTGCCCCTGGCCCAGGTCGGCGGCAAAGGGCTGTTCGTCAAGGAGATCGAAGAGGCCATGCTACGGGGTGAGATCGATATCGCCGTGCACAGCATGAAGGATGTTCCCACCGACTTCCCGGAGGGGCTGGGGCTCTTCTGCATCACCGAGCGGGAAGACCCGCGCGACGCCGTCATCTCCCGCAACGTCAGGTTCAGCGATCTGCCACGGGGAGCCCGCATCGGCACCAGCGCCCTGCGCCGCCAGGCCCAGCTTTTGAAAGTGCGCCCCGACCTGCAGATGGTCATTATCCGCGGCAATGTGGAAACCCGCATCCGCAAGCTGGAAGACGAAAAACTGGATGCCGTCATCCTGGCCGCAGCCGGCTTGAAAAGGCTCGGCTTCACCGAAAAGGTCGCCGAGTACCTGGACACGGAACTCTCCATCCCGGCCATCGGCCAGGGGGCGCTGGGGATCGAGTGCCGCCTGGACGATGCCGTGATCACGGAGACCATCGATTTCTTCAACCATCCCGACACCAGCCATGCGGTGCGGGCCGAGCGCGCCCTGCTGAAACGCTGCGAGGGGGGGTGCCAAGTGCCCATCGCGGCCCACGGGACGGTCACTGGCGGCGCGTTGCGCCTGGTGGGCTTCATTGCCGCGGTTGACGGCCAGCGCTCCGTGCGGGGCGAGGTCAGCGGACCGGTCGGAGAATACGAGAAGCTGGGCATCCAACTGGCGGACCGGCTTCTTGCCGAGGGGGGCAAGGCGATCCTTGAAGAGGTCTATGAGAGGGAGATAGCCGCCCCTTCGCATCCATGAACAAGCCATCGCGTCATACCGGCATGATTTACCTGGTCGGCGCCGGCCCCGGCGATCCGGGGCTGATCACTCTCAAGGGAATGGAGTGCCTGCAACGGGCCCAGGTGGTGATCTACGATTACCTGGCCAACGAACAACTCCTGGACCATGCGCCGGATGACGCGGAGTTGATCTACGCCGGCAAGATCGGCGGACGTCACAACCAGGACCAGGAGGAGATCAACCGCCTGCTGGTGGAAATGGGGCGCGAGGGGAAGATCGTGGTCCGTCTCAAGGGAGGCGACCCCTTCGTGTTCGGGCGGGGCGGCGAGGAATGCGAGGCGCTGAGCGAGGCGGGGATACCCTTCCAGGTCGTGCCGGGGGTTACCGCCGCCGTAGGCGCGGCGGCCTACAGCGGCATCCCCCTGACCCACCGGGATTTCACCGCCTCGGTGGCCTTTGTCACCGGCCAGGAGGGAAAGGACAAGGACGGGTCGGCCATTGACTGGGATCGCCTCTCCCTGGGTAACGGCACGGTGGTCTTTTACATGGGGGTCACCACCCTGCGGCGGAACATGGAACGCTTGATGCGGCACGGCAGGAGCCCCCGGACGCCCGTGGCGCTGGTGCGCTGGGGAACGGTTCCGTCTCAACAGGTTTTGACCGGGACCCTGGCCGACATCGCCGACCGGGCCGAGGCCGCCGGCTTCAAGCCGCCGGCCGTGACCATTGTCGGCGAGGTGGTTGGCCTGAGAGACAAGCTGGCGTGGTTCGACAATCGTCCGCTCTCCGGCCGCAAGATCCTGGTGACGCGTGCCGCCGACCAGGCCGGCGAATTTTCCGCAATGCTGGCCGGCCATGGGGCGATGGTCATCGAATGCCCCACCATAAGGCTGGTGGACCCGGAATCCTGGGAACCGCTGGATGCCGCCATCCGGGGCATGGGCGGCTATGACTGGCTGGTGCTGACCTCGGCCAATGCGGTGCGCCGTTTCTTTCAGCGCCTTGCTCTGCTGGGGCTGGATGCCAGGGCGATGGGAACCTGCCGGGTCTGCGCGGTGGGGCCAAAGACGGCCGAGGCGATACGCGCCTGCGGCATCCGTCCCGACCTCGTGCCCTCGGATTATAAGGCGGAAGGGGTGGTGGCGGAATTCGCGAAGCTGGACATGAACGGCGCCAGGGTGCTGTTCCCCCGCGCCGACAAGGCCCGCGAGGTCATCCCCTGCGAGCTGAAGCGCCTGGGCGCCCAGGTTGACAGCCCGGTGGCGTACCGTAACGTGATGCCGGACAGGCTGCCGCACGAAGCCCTCTTCGCCCTCGAAAAGCGCACCGTCGATTGCATCACGTTTACCTCGTCATCCACCGTTCACAACCTGGCCCACATGTTGGGCAGCGACCTATTGGTGGACATGCTGAAGGGGGTTTTAGTGGCCAGTATCGGGGCAATTACCTCAAAGGCCTGCCGCGAACTGGGGCTCAAGGTTGACATCGAGCCGCCCCGTTCGACGCTGGAATGTCTCGCCGAAGAGATAGAACGCCACTTCCATTCTCCCACCCCGCAGAACTCACCGTGACAAGACCGGAATCAATCGTAAAATCAGGATACTCATTATTTTCACAATCTATTTGTAACAAATGTCACACCGGAACCGTCTTCTTTTTGTATGAGGTGAATCAACGCTTGAAAACAAAAGGAGAAACAGTATGAAACAGTTGGCCAGATTGGCAGCAGTCATCGGTGCAATCGCTCTCTTGGGCACGGGTGCTTTCGCTATGGGGCCGGAGGGGGCTGAACATCCCGACCACCACGGGTGCGGGTGCGAACAGAAACATGCCGGACATGGGGGGATGAGGCATGATTTCAAAAAGTTCCCATGGATTCTCAAGGAGAAGCTGGGATTGACCGGGAAACAGGCGGGCGAGATCTCCGACATCATGGAAGCGGAACATGCAAAGGCGAAACCGCTTTTCGAGGCGATCCATAAGGAGCGCAAGACCTTGATGGATGTTTCGATGCATGGCAGCCAGGCTGCCATCAAGGATCAGGCGGGAAAACTTGCCAATGCGATAGCAGCGTTGGCGATCCACCATGCAGAGGTTCATAAGCGCATCGCAGCCGTCATGACAAAAGAGCAGGCTGAAAAGTTTGAGAAGATGGCCGAAGAATTCGGCAAGCATGGCAAGCCCACCTGCCATCATGAGAAAGAGCAACATGAGCACCATGAGATGTCCGAACATCATCATCATGGCGAAGAGAAGGACAAATGATACCGAGCTGCAATCAAAATGATGAGCAGGCGGCAAGGAGAAGGCAACGCAGGCGTAGTTAAATACTACGTTGAGGAGCCGACGACGAAGCCAACGAACTCAGCGTTTGATTGCGACGTGGTATGATCGATCTGAAGGGTTAGGTTGGCAGGTTTCATGTAAGGAAAAAGAAAGGGCCGGGATATTTTGTCTCGGCCCTTTCTTTTTGTTTCTTCAACGTATACTTGACACAGGGAAACTCTTTAACGTACACTCAAAACGTACACTTAAGGAGGTTTTTCATGCTTGAAGTTTCAGTCACCACATTTCGAAAGCACATTCCAGATTATCTTGGCAGGGTTCGTAAAGGTGAAGATATTTCACTTACCTCGCGGGGCAAAGTCATTGCCCGACTTCTACCCCCCGCTGATGAACGCTTGAGTGCGCAGGAACAACTGGCGGCGCTTCGCGGCATCAGTCATATCGGCGATGTCACCGCTCCCATTGATGTGGATTGGGAGGCCGACCGTGCTGATTCTTGACACCTGCGCCATTGTGTTTGACTCCCTTGATCCAGGTCGGCTCAGCAAGAAGGCCGCAGTTGCAATTGCACAAGCTGATGATGCCGGGGCGCTGGCGTGTTGCGATATTTCACTGTGGGAGATCGCAATGCTGATTTCGAAAGGGCGACTCGACCCTGGTGCTGATTCCCAAAAATACATCCAGCTTGTTTTGGCGGCGCGGGCAATCAAGGTATTGCCCATAACACCGGAGATAGCCGCCAGGAGTGCTCAACCGCAGTTTTGCCCTCATGGAGACCCCGCAGACAGGATAATAGCGGCAAGCGCTATCATCAATAGATCAAAATTGGTGACATCAGACCAAAAGCTGGGAGCAGTCGCCAGCCTGCACATAGTCTGGTAACACATAAAAGAAGGGGTGATTGGCCCAGCCACAACATATTCAACAAGCGATTGACAGGAATTTATCGTGCGGATCAAACCACCACGGCCTGCAACTGAATCCTGTCTGCCATTGCCCGAACGAATTTCTGTCGTCCATGACCGGGAAGAGGAACTTCTTCAATATTGAGCAGACCGGCCGCAACGAGGATATCGACATCTTTTTTGACCGAGCTTCTGTCGCGATGCAGGCGTTGTGCGATGGCAGTAATAGAGGATGGATCAGCCTTGGCGGCGCGGAACAGTTCGAGCCTGGCCGGAGTCATGACGGCGAACATATCCCCAGGGTCTTCAAAGGTAAGCGTGAATTCGGGTTTTGGAACTTCGCCGAGATCGATTCCCCTTGCAATTTCGCGTACACGTGCGAAATATTCTTCGGTTGTTCCTGTCTTAACGGTTACATTGCGCATTGTATTCCTCCAGCGCCACGGCCCATTCCCGTTCAAAGCGCTGTTCGATTTCCTCAAAGCCCGTGGTATCCACCGGCTCGACAAACCCTTTGAAATGTCGATGATGCCTGTGTTTGTTGTCATATCCAACAACCCGGCCATTGTCGCCACTGAAAATCAAGTGATCGAATTAAAAGGGTCATGGCAAAAACCATAACCCCTCGGTTTATCTGGTGGAGCTGATCGGGATCGAACCGACGGCCTATGCGTTGCGAACGCATCGCTCTCCCAACTGAGCTACAGCCCCAGATTATGTGATTCTAGTGTGCTTCCGCCTGCTGCAAGGTTACGGTGAACATTGCTCCATTGCCCTCGTTCCTCGCTTCGATACTGCCGCCATGATTCTGCAAGATGCGGTTGACGATGGCAAGCCCCAAGCCGGTGCCGTTCGGTTTGGTAGTGTAAAAGGGGTTGAAGATCTTCGGCAGCATGTCGGCCGGTATGCCGCCGCCCGAATCCTGTATGCTAACCAATATGCATTTTTTGTCAAGGGATACTTTTCCGAGTGAAACGTGGAGCGAGCCTCCGTCAGGCATCGCTTCGCAGGCGTTCAGCATGAGGTTCAGGAAGACCTGCTTGAGCTGATGCGCGTCGCCCAGGGTCGTCCAGGGGCCGCTTTCAAACGATCTGGCGAGCGTGATGCCATGATCCTCTAGGGTCGTGGCGCAGCTTGCAAAACAATCAATCAGGATCTCGCCCACGTCGCAGATGTTGCAGCAGATGGCCGGCTTGCGCGAGAATGCCAGGAGATCGGCCAGCATCTGCTCCAGCCGGCCGATCTCCTTCACGATGGTGTCGGCGTACTGATGTTCGCGGGAATCACTGGGGAGCCCCTTGACCAGACGCCCGGCAAAGCCGCCGATGGTGACGAGCGGGTTTTTTAGTTCATGGGCCAGGTTTGCCACCATCTCGCCGATGGCAGCCAGGCGCTTGCCATGGACGAGGCGTTCGCGGGCATCGCGCAGGCTGGCGTGGGCCTCTTCGACCCGGTTGTAGAGTATGGAGTTTTCAACCGCCATGCCGGCCTGATTGGCGATGAGCTGAAGAAAATGCAGGTCGTCGTGGTCGATCGCCTTGTTGGATGCGGGGTTATCCACGACTATGATCCCCAGGGCCTTGCCACGGGCAACGAGGGGGGCAACGGCAAAGGCGGTGACACCGAGACGATGGATAAAATCACAGGCCTCGCAGACCTGGCAGCCGTCTTCGCCCGGTGCGTAGAGGCGGTGCTCGTGGATGACGCGCCGGATAATGGCGCAATCCACGCTGGCCTCGATGCGGGTGGAGCGGACGTGTTTCGAAAAGGCCGACTCCCGCTGGTGGTCAATGACATCATCATCGATATCCCAGCGGCTGCTGAGTGCGTCTTCTCCCTCCACCACCCTCAGCCCTCCGACGGTGTCCTGCGTAACGCCGAGCATGCCCAGCAACATGCCCGTTTTTTCGTTGCGCAAAAACAGCATGGCCCGCTCGAAGAGCATGGTACTGCCGGAGGTGAGGCCGGTGAGAATGAGATGGGTCAGCTTGTTGAGACGGATGGTGGACAACATGGTATTACTGAACTGGTAAAGGATCGTCAGTTCATCCAGTTGCTTTGCGGCCTGTATGGGAGGGGTGCAGGCTTCCATGTCGACACCTGCCGCAGGGTATGCGGGGGGAATTGGTCGTATGCCTATTTGCGGCGTTCCTTCTCTTCTTCTTCCATTTTGCAGTTGATGCAGAGTGTCGTCACCGGCCGCGCCTTGAGGCGCGCTTCGCTGATCTCCTCGCCGCACTCCTCGCAGACGCCGAATTCGCCGGCATCGATGCGCTCCAGGGCATCCTTGATCTTATTGATCAGCCTACGCTCGCGGTCACGGATGCGCAGTTCGAAGTTGCGGTCCGATTCCTGGGTGGCGCGGTCGGTGGGATCAGGGAAGTTGGCTGCATCGGAGGTCATTTCCGTAACCGTCTTGTCCGCCTCGCCGAGCAGTGATTTCATCTCTTCGATCAGAACATTTCTGAAGAATTCAATTTTTTCCGCTTCCATGGCCTGCTCCTGAATTCAAATGTACAGATTTTATAGGTTGCAGTGGTGCAAGTCCAGAAAAAAATGGTCGCAGCCCGGACCTGCCGCTATCCTAGTTTCCATCCGGAAAGGAGGGATTTTTCGTCCAGGCAAGGAAATCGAGGGATTGCGCGGAGGCGTACACCGGTACGTCGCACAAGCAAGCCCGAAGATTGACGTCGCATGGGCGGAAAAGAACCCTTTCCGGACGGAAACTATCCCAGGACATGGTCCATGGCCTCCTCTACAGAAGAGACCCCTACCAGCTTGATCTTTCCTTTCTTGATCCTTTTCAGGTTTCCGGCCGGCAGGATGGCGGTCCCGAATCCGAGTTTCTCCGCCTCGGCTATGCGCTGCTCCGGCTGTGTTACGGCCCGCACCTCTCCGGCCAGTCCCACTTCGCCAAGGACAACGGTCTGGGGGCCGATTACCTTGTCAAGGTGACTGGAAGCCACCGCCATGATCATGGCCAGGTCGGCTGCCGGTTCGTTGAGACGCACCCCCCCGGCGGCGTTAAGGAAGATATCCTGCCCGCCCAGATGCAGCCCGACCTTTTTTTCCAAAACCGCCACCAACAGCGCCAGACGGTTATGATCCACCCCGATGGTGGTGCGGCGGGGGACGCCATAGGATGATTGGCTCACCAGGGCCTGGAGTTCCACCAACAACGGCCGGCTCCCCTCCAGCGAGGTCGTGACCACGGAGCCGGGGACCCCCAGAGGCCGCTCGGCTAGAAAGAGCTCCGACGGGTTGTCCACACAGCACAACCCCTCCTGTTTCATCTCGAACACTCCTATCTCGTTGGTGGAGCCGAAGCGGTTCTTGACCGCCCGCAGGATGCGGAAGGGATGGCTGCCATCCCCCTCGAAGTACAGCACCGTATCGACCATGTGTTCAAGTACCCGCGGCCCGGCAATGGCGCCGTCCTTGGTGACATGCCCAACAAGAAAAGTCGGAATGTTGTGCCCCTTGGCCAGCAGCATCAACTTGCCGGCCGACTCCCTGACTTGGCTGACGCTGCCGGGGGCGGATTCCAGGGAGGATGTCCAGACCGTCTGGATGGAGTCCACCACCAGCGCCTGCGGCTTGATGGCCGCGGCATGGGCAATGATGGCCTCAAGCGAGTTTTCCGCCAGGACCAGGAGCCCCTTGTGGGAGACCCCCAGCCGTTCTCCCCGCAGGCGGGTCTGGGAGGCGGACTCCTCGCCGGACACATACAGCACCGGGCCGCCGCCGGCCGCCAGGCTGTGCATGGCCTGAAGCAGCAGGGTTGACTTGCCGATGCCGGGATCACCCCCGATCAGCACCAGGGAACCGGGGACGATGCCGCCCCCCAGCACCCGGTCAAGCTCGGCAATGCCACAGCTTATGCGCGTCTCCGACTGGGCCGGCACATCGCAGATCGGCACCGGACGGGAGGCCCCGCCCGACGACAGGCCATGCGCGGGTTTGACGGCCGCCTCTTCGGCCATGCTGTTCCAGGCGCCGCAATCGGGGCATTTCCCCAGCCATTTCGGTGATTGCGAGCCGCATTTCTGGCAGGCAAAAACGGTTTTCTGTTTCACGGATTATCCCTCGATGCTTGATATGATGGATGAGAAGGCGTCGCGGATTCAGGTTTGACAAAATCCCGCACTAATTTTTTTATTATTGCACATTACACCGGTATTTCACAAGGAACCGCACTAATATTGCTTGTCCGGAGGTGAATGGTTTGGTATAGTAACGGACAAAACTAGTCAGGAATGCGGATGTGCGACAGCGCCGTCGTGGTTCACTGGGACTCGAAACTTACCGATATACCAAGTTTTGCGNNTAGCAGGGCTACGCTGAGGATTTTGTGATTGAAGGGGCGGCAAAGATGGCCTGAAGATGAGATGTAAAACGGTATATTGGTAAGTTCCGAGTCCCACTAAAGAAACGACGAAAAGGAGAACTGCCATCATGCTTGGAACTGTTGAAATCAAACCGGGACTCTACTGGATCGGGTCGGAAGACCCGGACCTGCGCACCTTTGATGACCTGTTCCCCACCGAACACGGCACCACCTACAACTCCTACCTCATCAAGGGGAGCGAGAAGACCGCCATCATCGACACGGTCAAGGCCAAGCGGGCCGATGAGTTCATGGACAAGGTCAAATCCCTGGTCGATCCGAAGACCATCGACTACATCATCGTCAACCACGCCGAGCCCGACCACTCCGGGTCACTCTCCTACCTGCTGGAGCACTGCCAAAATGCCACGGTCATATCGACCACTGCCGCCAAGACCTTTCTCACCAACCTGATGCACAAGCCGTTCACCTCGCAGGTGGTCAAGGACGGCGACATCATCGACCTGGGAGGCCGCCGGTTGCGCTTTATCATGGCCCCCTTTCTGCACTGGCCCGACACCATGTTTACCCGCCTGGAGGAGGACAACGCCCTCTTCACCTGCGACGCCTTCGGCGCTCATTATTGCCAGCCGGGGCACATCTTCAACGACGAGATGGAGGATATCACCTCGGCGCGCCAATTCTACTTCGACTGCATCTTCCGTCCCTTCAAGGACAAGGTGCTGTCTGCGGTGGAAAAGATCCGCCACGATGTGATCGACATCATCTGCCCGAGCCACGGCCCGATCATCAGGCGGGACCCCTGGAAGGCGATCGAGCAGTTCGAGAGCTGGAGCAAACCGACGACCCTGGTTAAAAAGATCTTCATCCTCTACCTGTCCCCCCACGGCAACACGGAAAAAATGGCACAAGCCGTAGCTGACGGGGCCAGGACCGACGGGGTCGAGGTCATAAGCTATCACATCAGCCACCTGAGCGCCGATGAGGTGCGCAACCTGATGGAAGAGGCCGAAGCCCTTATCTTCGGCATCCCCACTATCAACCGCGACATCCCCAAGCCGATGTGGGACGTGCTGGCCTACCTCAGCACCGTCAGGCTCAAGACCGGCCTGGCAGCGGTGTTCGGTAGCTACGGTTGGAGCGGCGAGGCCTGCAGGATGGCCGAAGAGAGGCTGAAGGGGATCGGTTTCAAGCTGGTGGGCGAGTCGGTCCGCGCCCCCTTCACCCCCAAGGAAGAGGTCCTGGAACAGTGCCGGGCCCTGGGCAGGGCCGTTGCCGAGGCGGTGCTGGCGAAGAGCTGACACGCGGCTCGCTCCATGAATTGCAAAGGGCGCACCGTTCTATGGCGGTACGCCCTTTATTTTACTTTTGAGTCCCAAAATGCACTATGACAATCTATATTTTACTTTTAAGCCTGAAAGTAAAATATGAGATTTTTCATTTTCACACCCTCTGGAGCCCCCTCAACCGCTCCAGCAGCCCGCCCACATCGGCGGCGCCATCGCATGCGGCCCGCTCCAACAGAGGCCTTACGGCCTGATCCGGCGGGACACGCGGCCAGGCCCTGTCGCTCAGATGGTGCAGCAAGCGCATGGTGCGGAAGGCGTCGAACCAGACGTGAAAGGAGGCCATCAACCTGTTTTCATCGGGGTTGTGCCGCAGCAGGTTGTCCCAGGCCACGCTGAAACCGGCTTGCTCCAGAAACCCCCGCAGATGGAGTGAGATCCCTCCTGCCCGGCGCAGCAACTGGGCGCCGTCCGCACCGCCATGCCTTGCCACGCACTGTAACCATTCCCCCAGGATCTCGAACAGCACCGGCTGGTAAAAGAGCAGCCTTTCTTCCCCCAGCGCGAGCATCTCCCCCACCGCGCGGCCGGTGCCGAAGGGAACCCGGTGGGATGCACGGGGCGAAGGATGGACCATGGTGCCGGCCAGGGGCGCGACCCCTGCCACCTTGTGCACCTGCTGGAGAAAGTAGAAGTCCTCGCCGGCCAGGCGGCGGTTCATCCCCCCGCTGGCGGCGTAGGCCGATGCCCGGCAGGCCATGGCGCTTCCCACGGTATGGAAGGCATAGGGGGAACCGGCCTGCGAAAGCCCCAGCACATAGGCCCGCAGGAACAGCTCGTAGCGGTCGATGGCCGCCTGTCCGGCCGGGTCGCCGGCCGGGCGATGACGATAGGGGATGCTCGCCCCCCCGGCAACGGTTTCGTTGAAATGCCCGGTTATGGCAGGCAGATAGTCGGGCTGGACAACGGTATCGGCGTCGAGGCAGATCAAGAGCGGATCGCCCGCAGCAAAATCAAGGTGCGCCAGGGCCAGGTCCAGGCCGATCTTGCGTGCCAGCCCCACCCCCTGTTTCGGCGGCAGTTCCCTGCCCGTTGAGGCTCCATCCACCCAGTGCAGGTGCTCCAGCCCGTATTCCCGTTTCCAGGACGGCAACAGATCCAGGGTGGCCCGATTATCGGCCCGTTCCCCGGGAGAGGCGTCGCCACGCTGGTTTACCACCACCAGGAGCAGGAAACGGGAGAGGAGTTCCGTCGGGTTGGCGGCAAGGGAGTGCAGCATCAGGGGAAGATTAATGCTCTCGGCCAGGGCAGGGATGACCACGGCGCCGCTGAATACCCCGGCTGGTTGTCCGGCGATCCGCCAGGGGGCGGCAACGGCGCGCCTGCGCAGGTAGGCGGCGACAGGTGGAGGCAGGTCCTGGTCTGGCATGGTGCGCGGCGTCAGCGATCACCCCAGCGCTTGAAGAGTTCGTTGGAGACCCCCAGTTGGTCGAGGACCTTGCCGACAACGAAGTTCACCAGGTCGTCGATGGTTTCCGGCTTATGGTAGAAGGCGGGCATGGCCGGGATGATGTGGACCCCGGCGCGGGAAAGCTTGAGCATGTTTTCCAGGTGAATCTCCGAGAGCGGCGTCTCGCGTGGAACCAGCAGCAAAGGACGGCGCTCCTTGAGCATCACGTCCGCCGCCCGCTCGATCAGGTTGCCTGAGGTTCCGCCTGCGATGCGCGCCAGGGTGCCCATGCTGCACGGGGCGACGATCATGGCCGCCGGCGCCGCGGAACCGCTGGCGGCGCAGGCGAAGAGGTTGTCGCTAGCAACCGCCTCCACGCCCAGCTTCACGCCGAGATGGGCGCAGAGTCGTGCGGTGACGGCCGGCGCATCACCGCTAAGGTCCAGGCCGGTCTCCTCTCGGCAGACCAGTTGCCCGCTCTCGCTGACCGCCACGGTGAGCAGAAAGCCCCGTTTGACGAGTTCTTCCATCAGGCGGATGCCGTAGATCGACCCCGAAGCCCCGGTCAGGGCGACGAATACCCTTTTTTGCGTGGTCATGGCCACCTCACCAGCAGGTCTGCTGCCGTGAATGCCAGTATGGCGATGCTGATATAGCCATTCATGTTGAAAAAGGCCGCATCCAGCTTGTCCAGGTTACCGTCCTTGAGCAGCAGGTGCTCATACAGCAGCATGGCGCCGGCCACCAGGATACCGGCCAGGAACAGCGCCCCCAGGTGCATGGTGACGAACAGCCAAAGGAGCAATCCCATCATCACCAGGTGGAACAGGCGCGCCGCCCGGAGCGAGCCTTCGATCCCCAGCGCCACAGGGATGGAATGGAGCCCGGCGGCGCGGTCGAATTCAAGGTCCTGGAGGGCGTAGAGGATATCGAAACCAGCCACCCAGAAGAGCACGATGCCCCCCAGGATCAGGGCGGGGGTGTCGATGCTGCCGCGAATGGCGGCCCAGGCCCCCATGGGGGCTGCAGCCAGGCAGATCCCCAACACCACGTGGGCCAGTGAGGTAAAGCGCTTGCAAAAGGAGTAGAGCACCAGGAAAAAGATGGCGACAGGAGACAGTCTCAGGCAGAGAGGATTGAGCATCATGGCGGCAAAGAGCAACAACAGAGTGGCTGCGGCAATGAAGACCAGCGTTGCGCCTTTGCCGATCAGGCCGGCCGGGATGGCGCGGTTGGCGGTGCGGGGGTTTTTGGCGTCGATCTCGGCGTCGACCAGGCGGTTCAGCCCCATGGCTGCCGTGCGGGCGCCGGCCATGGCCAGGCAGATCCAGAGGACCTGGCGGCCGCTGGGGAGGCCGTTCGCCGCCAGGAGCGCCCCGGTCAGGGCAAAGGGGAGCGCAAAGACGGTGTGGGAGAACTTTATCATCTCCAGGAATACGGTGATCTTGCGTATGAGACTTGTTTCCGTTGCCATGGCTATCATTCCGGGAAACCTTTCACAATATTCAGTCTGCCACAGAGTTTCTAAATCCCATACTCCCTCCAGCGCCGCGCCACCTGCTCCGCAATTGCGCCGTCCATGGCGACCGGCGGCCGGGACAGGCGGCTGCCGGTGACATCCAGCGCCACCCTTGTGCCACTTTCGTCGCGGATCAGGTCGAGGCCGGCATCCGCCAGATTGATACCGCGCCAGGCTGCCCTTGATAGGTCCATTGGCCCGGTATCCGCATCGACAAAGACCAGCATGCGGGCCGCGCCGAACCAGGGGGTATGCCAGAGCACCCCTGCAATCTCCCTTACCATGCCGGGGTTCGGGTTTTCAAGGGAAATGATGGCACTCTGGTGGAAAACCCATTCCGGGGGGAAGCGGATTTCAGCGACAGCGGGCGCCAGCCGCCTCAAAAATCCCAGCAGCAGCCGCTCCCAGGCTCTGGCCATCCAGCAGTCCTCCATGGGGGGCGGCCCCACCAGCGTAGCCGGGATAACGGCATCCGCCCGATGGCTGATGGCGACCACCCGCACCAGGGCTGCGGGCGCAGCGGGCGCATAGAAGCCGGTGTGGTTTCCGAAGGGCCCCTCCATGACCGTTTCAAGCGGATCGGCATACCCCTCCATAACCACCTCGCAACCGACAGGAACCCGCAGCGGGACGCTCCGGCAGGCGGCCAGGGCAAGGGGGGCGTTCCGCAGAAATCCGGCAAAGGTCATCTCGTCCAGGTCGCCCGGCAACGGCATCGTGGCGCTGAAGAGCGCCGCCGGGGCGCCCCCCAGGCAGATCGCCAGCGGCATCGGCTCGCCGCGGCTGCGGTATGCCTCGAAATGCCGCCCTGCGCCGCTGCCCGGACTCCAGCACACGGCCAGTTCACGCGGCCCGCGCACCTGGCAGCGATACATGCCGCAGTTGGGGCTGCCACCGTCCGGTGCAACGGTGAACACCTGGGGCAGGGTGATGTAGCGCGGATGCCCCTCCCTGGCGCCGTCCCCCGGCCAGCTCTGGAGAAACGGGAACCTGCCGGAATCGGGTGTCTCCATTGCCACAAGGTCAGCGTCGTGCCCGGTAACGGGCGTGAAACGGGAGAATTCCGGCAGGGCGCCGATCTGGCGGTCGAGACGGGAAACATCCAACTCCGGCGCCAGGGCGAGCAGCGCCGTCATGCGTTCCGTCAGCCGGTCGAGGCTGTCCACGCCCAATGCGAGGCAAACCCGCCGGAGGGAGCCGAACAGGTTGGTCGCCACGGGGAATCTTTTTCCCGTGGGCTTTTCGAAGAGGAGCGCCCGGCCGCCGTCCGGCTGCTTGCAGACCCGGTCGGTAATAGCGGCGATCTCCAGGATGGGGCCGGCCTCGACCCGGATGCGGCTGAGTTCGCCCTGTTCTTCCAGAAGAGAGATAAACTGGTGGAGGTTATGGATCGGTGCGGTCATTTCCACTATCCCGGCGTTGTTGATGCTCACGGGAGAGTGTAGCACGGGTTTTGGAAACACGTGCATGCAAATCCGCCTATCGGGACTCGATCAGCTTGACCGGAGCTACATCCCCGATGGACAGTTCGAGTAACAGGGCTTTCGTCAGGAACGCTTCGACCTCTTTCAGCGCGGCTTTGGGCACATTGTCCAGCTTGCCTCCCGCCATCATGCCGTGTCCGCCGGCCGTTCCCCTTCCCGCCGCCAGCCGCCTGATGATCTCACCCGCATTGAGGAGAATGCTCGTCGTGCGAATGGAGAGTATCACATCATCGTTGTAATGCCCCATGCTCAGCACGGTCTCGATACCCTCCAACCTGATCAGGTAGTCGGCCACCTCGGCCACCACCTCGGGAAAGCATATCGCCATCAGGTTCACAACCAAAAGCTTCCCGTACATCATCGTGTTCTCAATCCCGCTGTGGATGGTCAGGAAGTGTTCCAGGGGCAGTTTGGGATGGGTGATTTCATACAGTATCCGCTTGTTAGCCACGGGGAAGAGGCGGAGATACGCCTCCCGGTCGGGCCGGTTCGCCTCCCGGCCCAGGTCCTGAGTATCGGATTTGATCGCGTAGAACAGGGCCGTGGCCAATATCGTACCGATGGTGATATTCTGCGCCACCAGATATTCGTAAAGAATCGTGGCGGTAACGCCGTAATCATCACGGATATCCACAAAGCGGCACCTTGCGGTCGCTTCGCGCATGGGGTGATGGTCGATGACGATATCCACCCGGCAATCCGGGGAAAGGGAGTTGTTGCCCGTGCCCGGCTGGGTGTCGAGCATGCAGACCGCGCTGACTTCATCCAGATCGACCATTTCGAGGGGGGTGAGCGTAATCCCCAACTCCTTCGCCATGGCGATGTTTTCACTGCGTCCGATCATGCCGGAAAAGGTGATGACCGCATCCCTGCTCAGTTTCATGGCGAGCAGGTGGCGGAGCGCCATGGCCGAAGCCAGGCAATCGGGGTCAGGATTGTCATGGATGATGATGATGGTCTTTCCCTTGCCCTGTAACCACTCCAGCATCTCTTCGGAATGCTCCCTGGAGCGCAGGAGGCTCTCCGGCACGCAGTTGTCGGCCATCATGGCGTTTCCCCTTCAAACGTTTTGTCATTGAGGATGATATACCTATCATACCAAACCTGTGGCAAAGCGCCATGTCCATGTGGCCTGTGCCGCCATTCCGACATATATTACGGCTCTTCCCGAAACTTTGGGATTTACAAATTGTAAATCGTGTTGGCAATTTGTAAAAAACTCCTATTCAACAGGTCACTCCCCACAAATCTGTTTTTCTGGCGGGACAACACCGGCAACGAGGTGGATGTCATCGTCGATCAGGGGTTGAAATTGATACCCATCGAAATCAAATCGGGGCAAACCATCAGCGCTGATTATTTTTCCGGCTTGCGGAAATGGCTCTCCTGGGCCGGGACCGAAGCAGGCAAACCCTATCTGGTGTACGGGGGGGATGAGAGGCAAGAGAGGGAATATGGGGTAGTTGTGCCGTGGCAGGAGGTGTCAGGGATTGCAGAGGCGGTGTAAGTCGCGGGTTCGAATTCCGTTTCCCGCTCCAAGTAACTACTTAAAATCATATACGATTCTTGACGATATGCCCCGACATTAACTAAAACTTTCACCAGAATTTTTTTATAGAAACAAGTGGCACAGATATTTCTGTACCCCTTTGGATGGCGATTTTTGCTTCCAAGTCTCTTCTAACTGCTACAAAAACAATCTGTAGTCAACATTCAACGCCACCGCCAACTTCTTGGCTGTCTCCTTGCCAATGGGACGCTTGCCCATTTCCATTTCTGAAATATGCCGTTGGGGAATCCCCGTAAGCTCTGACAAACGGGTCTGAGTTATCTCAGCTTTGCTTCTGGCGCCGCGCAAGATAGATGCCGGAATGCTGCCGCGCCGACCCGCCACTTCACGCCACGGAATAGAGTCGGAATTTTCCAGCGTCTCCACATATTTTGTGATAGAGGCGACGTTCGCCGGATGCACCATGAGGTGCAAAGGAACCAAATTTTCAGTACGGGGCTTTTTCGTGAGTGCCTGCATATATCACCTCAATCAGTTTTATTGTGTTGTCCACTTCTTCCCATACAGCAACGTAGGTTGGCTTCCCAGTCTTGATATGGCAGTGATGCTGCCGTTTCCTGCCTTCCAACTTGGAATAGTTCTTCCAGTTACCGCGTATCGGGCCAAAGTGCTCTATCTCTGCTGTAAGGAGATCAAGCCGGTCTTGAACACTGGTCGGCAGGTTATTGTATTGCTTTTCTGCCTTCTTGCAGTATGTGACAGTCCACAGCATGAGTAATCCTATACTAAAAAACTGTATAACGTCAAGCCTTAGAAATAAAGGCTGTTAGATATTTTTCCCAGGGTTCACCAGTATGGGTCACCGGTAGGGTCAGAAAGAAAGAATGAATCCCGTTCGTGCCAATCTTGCACCAGATCCCTATAAGTGGAAATGGAGCAGGGCCATGGGGGCCATGTGGGGGCCATGGGGGACGCTGCTTGTTATTTTTCAGGGCCAGTAGGGCCAGGGGGCCACGGGGGACGCTGCTTGGGGGGCCACGGGGGACGCTACTTGTTATTTTTCTATTTAGGGGGGCCACGGGGGACGCTGCTTGTTATTTTTCTATTTACACTATTTGCCACAATGGTACACTTTGCCCATGCCACGTTTAGCCAGACTTGACATCCCCGGTCTTCTCCAACACGTAATCGTGCGCGGTATCGAACGGTGTGACATTTTCAACGATGATTCCGACCGGCAACTCTTTCTTGACCGATTCTCGAAACTCCTCTCCGAAACTGGTGTCCGCTGTTATGCCTGGGCTCTTTTATCCAATCATTTCCACTTGTTATTAATGCCAACCACTACAACTCTCTCGTCCTTCATGCGTAGACTTCTTACCGGATATGCAGTATTGTTCAATCGCCATAACAAGCGATCCGGGCATCTGTTCCAGAATCGATACAAATCCATTGTCTGTGAGGAAGAATCATATCTGTTGGAGCTTGTCAGGTACATCCATCTGAATCCACTGCGAGCAGGCATGGTAAAGAGCCTTGAAGAACTGGATCAGTATCCCTGGAGTGGCCATTCGGTTCTGCTGGGGAAGCAGAATCTTGAAGGGCAGAAAACGCAAGTGGTTCTGGAGCGATTTGGTCATAAGCTCACCACGGCACGGCCCGCGTATCGCCAATTTGTCTCTGACGGGATTATAGAAGGTCGTCGTGACGATCTTACCGGTGGAGGACTGAAACGGAGCCAGGGTGAACGTCCACTTGAAGAATATGAAAGTTTCGACGCGAGAGTATTGGGTAGCGGCGACTTTGTGGATGGCCTTAAACAGGAGGAGCTGCTTCGTGACAAGATGAAGAGCATGGTTACCCTCGTGCGTCTGATTGAGGCAGTAGCGACTGTATTGGGGCTTGATTCCAATACAGTGCGAAAACCGAGTAAATGCAGGTTGCCTGCCTTGGCTCGCGGAATAATCTGCCATCTGGCAATCTTTGAATTTGGATATTCCGGTAGTGAGGTCGGTAAACATCTTTATCTCGGTTCTTCGGGGGTTAGTTTGGCGGCAAAGCGCGGCTTGAAGTTTTTGAATACCGATTCGGTGTTAATGAAGCAAATTATGGACGCTATAGAAACATAACAAGCAGCGTCCCCCTTGATGTTCTAACAAGCAGCGTCCCCCTTGATGTTCCTCAGATTCGGAGACGAGTGCAAAGCCCTGATCAGGTCTCTGGTTGTCGGATGCTTATACAGCAACTTGGCTACAAAAGAGCGGGCCAGCGCCTCTCGTTCTTCAAGTTTCCGACCAAGCCACTGACTAAAGGCGCTCTTTGGTACATACTTCTCAACCTGGAGAATCTCAAGGATTGAAATGAGATGCTTCTCCTGATCTGTCAGGGGAACTTCGAGACATTCGTCAAGATGGGGAAACAAAC
>PLYK01000001.1 GCA_003151775.1 Geobacter sp.
GCAACTCTCAAGCCAATCGATGTCCCGTTTTCTTCACCACCTTTCTTTTATGTGGGATATGGTCAATTAAAAAAAACCGAACTGTGCGAAGAATGCGCATCCTTCGGCAGCTCGGCCATCTTTGCACCCAAGCGCTGAAGATCCGCAGTTCTACGCCCCCTTCTCGCGAAGGATCAGGCTTTATCTGGATGTTCCAATTGTTAATAATGTAATGGCGAGCAGCGTTGTCCGGTTTGGTATTTGCAGTTAGCTCCCCCTATCGCAAGGGGAGGGGGGGACTTTAGAGAATGTTTCAGTCAATGCAATTTCTTAACCGGACACTGCTGAATAATTGTAGCGATATTATCATTAATTTATATATGTTCAACAGTAGAAAAATTATATTTTTATAATATTATCGGGAGAAGGCAGTATCCCGACTCCCGATTTCGGGTCTGTCCGGTTCACATTCGGGCCGGAATACATCCGGAGGGGGTCCAGTAGCGGTTTTTCGGCCCCACCACAAAGGGATGGTACTCCCCCTGCCAGTCCTTCACCTGGATGGTCATGGTGAATCTGCGGTCAAACAGATCGGAAACCGGCGGGGCCGGGCTCAGGGAGATGCCGATATAGGCGAGGTAACAGGCGATAGCCAGCAGGATGTTCCGGATAGGTTTTTGCACCAAGTCAAAATTCCCCTCATCCGCCCCTTCGGGGCACCTTCACCCGGTGGGAGAAGGGATACTTATCATCCCCTCTCCCGGCGGGAGAGGGTGGCCGAAGGCCGTGTGAGGGGATAAGGCAGGTTTTTACTCTATTGCAAAGAATAAACCGGACAACGCTGATGTAAACCTGATTTCATTATAAATATTTGGCCGACGCGCGATGCGCGCCGGCCAATGTTCTACCTTGAAAGGCGGGAGAGGGCTAAACCGCCCCTCTCCCGTATGGAAACTAGTTAGTACACCAGCGGCCTCTGGATGACCCTGGTCGGAGCCGTTGGGCCGACAGTAGTGGAGCCCTGGTGATGATTACAGGAACCCCAGCCGGATGTGGCGTTGTTCTGTGCCGGCCTGTTTCCTTGGATGAGGGTGGAGGTGTAGTCGGTAGCACCCCATGCGGAATCATTACCATTGTTGTTCACGATAGCATTGGTGCCGCCTGCTACAGTGGTTTGCGGGGCTGTGGTGTTCCACAGGTGAGTTTTGTCGGCTGTTTGGCTCAGGTTGTAGCAACCCTCGCGGTGCAGCGCGCTCGGAGTCTGTGATTCCCACTTATCGGCGGTAGCGCCGCCGTTGTACCTGATGCTCTCGCCACCCATGAAGCGGTAGGAGGTCTTCTGAGTGACGTTCAGTTTATAAGCAACCCCGTTTGCATCGGTCGGAGACTGATAAATACCGAGGGCGGGAGCGGCAAAGTCGGTACCGGCAACATCAACGCCGTTGGTGCTGTAGCTCATGTATGTTCCGGTAGCACCGTGGATACCGCCGAAATTCTGCTGACCGGAGTTGTGGCAATGTGCGCAGGACATGGCAAAGATGTCGCCGATAGATGGTGTTGCAATTCCGTTCACAAGGACACCGTAACGAGCAGTACCTTTTTTGCCGTATCCCGAGTATGCATTGCCGTTGCACGGGCCGATACCGCCACCGTGGCCGAAATCGGCACGTACAGCGTTGGTGCCATAAGTTACGTTAGACTGTGCTACAGCACTGTTGTCGCCATAATAATATTGCGTGTGGCAGAGGAAGCAGACGTAGTTGCCGTTGACGCTAGGAGTTGTACCAACTTGTGCTGTACTCTGTAACTGGAGGCTGTCAGAGCCGTCGGAGGTTCTCAGCATGTATTCGTTCCGGGAACCATGAGCGCCGATAGCGACTGTAGTGGGTACGACCTTATAGTCATTTAGCGAGGCGGCTGTCGTGCTATTCCACACTATGGCAGTTGCCGAACCTGGTTTCCACTGGCCGACGGAGTGGCAGTCGCCGCAGTGCAGGCTTGAGTCGTCACCCAGGGTTTGACTGTTCAGAGTCATGAAGTTGGCGACAAACAAACCTGCGTCGTAGATGGTTGTACGGCTGCCGGGGTATTGGGGACCGGTACCGGAGGCAGGGGCAGTCCTGCTGCTGTAGGTGCCGAACAGTTGATAGGCGGTCAATACGCCTTTGGCATTCGGGTGAATGCGGGCATTGCCTGCGCCGGAGTGATTGGTAAAGTTAGCCAGAAATTTACTTGCTCTAGGATCGCCGGCTGCCCTGGTTCTGCCGGTGTACTTCGGGCCGCGGACTGCATGGTGTGAAGAATTGCCGGGATTCATCTGATCGTAAACGTTTACTACCCCCGGACGAACCTTCTGGTCATAAGCATTCGTAAGCTGGTCGCCGAAGGGGTTCTTCGGAGACAGGGCCATGGCGCCGGGGATGGCGGTCATGCCATGGAGCGCGGAGCTCATGTTGGCGTAAGCAATGACTGCGCCGGAATTGTTGTGGCAGGACATGCAGAACTGATCCATACTTTGGTGATTAGGTTTAGCGGGATCCCAAGCGTATTCGTAGGATATTTTATCCGCACCAAGTGTGTGCACATTCCCATTCGAACTCTCAGGATACGTGAGGTTGGAATTGCCGTCACGCAGATGGATTTTGCCGTCCATCATGTGGTAGGCTGGGTCGGTGACGACCGTACGGCCAGCGGCTGCTTTACCTTCCAAATGGCAGGCGATGCATTGGGCGTTTTGAGGATCTACGCCGGTGCCGTTATAGATGTGGTGTGAACGGTAGCCTATCACGTTATTCCGATTGGCTGCTTCGAATTCGCCGCTAACGCCGGTAATAGCGCGCACGCCGCTGTTGTCGCTGACTATCTGGTCCGATCTATGCGGCGGTGCTTCACGGCCTACGTTATGGCAACCAACGCAGT
Organism: Geobacter sp.; assembly: GCA_003151775.1. Classification (GTDB taxonomy): domain Bacteria; phylum Desulfobacterota; class Desulfuromonadia; order Geobacterales; family Pseudopelobacteraceae; genus Oryzomonas. The sequence continues at coordinate 2,899 of PLYK01000001.1, forward strand.
CATCTCTAAATGGCAAATTGGCGCCGTGGATTCCGACTCCGATTGCGGGTCCGGTTTTGTCGCCGGTGTGGCAAGAACCACACTTGCCGGCAAAGTCTTCATTAGACGTTGCTGACACAAGATCTGTTGTGAAAAGCGCAGCAATGGCGGTGGTATGGCACACAATGCACCTGCTCGACGCTAACGGGTTTGGAAACGGAATCGGGCCGACACCATTGTGCTGGGCGCCACCGCCGTGACATCCCTGGCAACCATCCGGGTTATTGGCATTGACCGTGGTATTGGCCGGGACATTGGCCGGGTTATGTATCGAATTTGCATACTCCTTAACAATTTGGTTGCCTGATACGGGATCAGTCGTGGTCGAATGGCAGCCGATGCACGTCCCTTCTTCAACTAATCCCACACCACCGGTAGTCCCTTCTTTGCTGGACGAGCCGCAGCCGT